>CALBPF010000042.1 GCA_937899105.1 uncultured Flammeovirgaceae bacterium
AAAAGCATTTATGAAACCATACATAAAGAGTTTTTAGATAAATATGTAGCAGAGAATTTCTTTTCCAGCGTTGTAAAAACCGGTAGTTACAATTGTGTAACTGCCACAGCTCTATACGCACTGGCATTTGAAAAACTGGGCATTCCGTATTCCATACAAGAAAAACCGACCCATGTTTACGCATTAGCCTACCCTGATTCAGAACAAATTGTAGTGGAATCTACGGATCCAATAGGTGGCTTTCTAGCTTTCAATGAACGTTATAAATCTGCTTTCATACAACAAATGGTTAAAGCCAAGTTAATAGGATCAGAAGAACAGAGCACAAAATCACTACAGTCGCTTTTTGATGAATATTACTTCCAAGGCGCCGATGTGAATGTTTTACAACTCGTGGGTATTCAATATATGAACCAGGGGATTTATGATCTAAATATTGGCAATACGCTTCAGGCTATTGATGATTTTGAAAAAGCATACTTGTTTTATCCAAGCGAAAAGATAGGTTACACTTTATTGGTAACTTACTTGCAATACCTGGCGAACAGCCATTTTACAAAATCCAGAGATGCCATTATTTTGGCGAGACTAGACAATTACAGAAAGTTTGGAATATCTACTGAGATCATTTTAAGTGAGTTTCAGCGTGCTATGAACATGCTGCTTATTGAGAACTCAAATACTGAAGGAGCGGAATCATTCTATCAAAATGTTATAGAACATGCATCAAATGATTCCCTAATTAGTGAGTTCTCCCATCGTTATTATTATGAGCGGGCGCGAATACTGTATAACCGAGGAGACTATTCAAAAAGCCTGAGCTTTAGTTCTGAGGCAGTCGCGCTTAAGCCTAAAAATCAAAATACCGAAAGCCTTTTTATCTCTGTAATTTCAAATAAGCATCGATCCACCAGTAACTTTAAAACCATTCAAGATGAATTGGAGAAGTATGCACAGAAACACGAGCAACTAATGAATAATAAGCTTTTTGCAGGTATGTTGGCCAATACGTATTTAGTGCTATTTGCCCAGTCATATGACTTCAGAAAAATCAAGGAAGGTGAGAAGTATCATGAAATGTTCAAAAGTTTATATGAACGAGATATGAATATTAATCAGAATAATGTAGGCAGGGCCTACTCAATAGCCGCTGTGTATTACTTTAGACTTGGCAACAAGAAAAAAGCGCTGTCATTTCTTAACGAAGGGTTGGTAATCGCTCCCGGTAACTATGAATTGCAGACCAGGCAACGCATGATCCGTTAGTTTTAGATTCCCGGGTTTTCAAGCGCCAGATTCAGCTTCCTCTGTGTAATATAGGGATTTCCCAATTTTGTTTTTCCTTTTGCTATTATATTGAACTCTTTCATGATAAACGAACCGGGAGGTAACTCTAAAGTAATTTCTGCGATGCCAGGCCTTGGAGAATAGAAGTTGTCTAGCTCGTTAAGCATACATCCATTTTCATCTAAGGTTCCTTCATAAAACATTACACTTTGCATACGTTCGGACATACTGAATCTCAAAGTGTATTTACTACTTCTTAGCAGTTGATCATCACGAGTTACTTCTATTGTTGGATATTGCTTTTTTCTCTTCCCGTTTAGAAGGTATTCAATCATACCCTGACATGGCTCACCATAGTGATAAGGCACTTCTGCCATTAGATTACCATCTTCTCTATATTTCATTCTCAACCCCTGAATGTATCCATTTTCGTAAGGAGTATGTTGATACAGTTCGCCATTTTTAAAATACGTTTTGGCAGCGCCATCTTTTACATTATTGACATAATTAATTTCCTGATGAAGGCCTCCATTTTGATAATAGCGTTTGGCTAAACCATGGCGTTTACCGTTTTTATACTCTATTTCTGACTTAACCGCACCACTTGGGTAGTACTGTGTTATAAGTCCATCTTTAGGGCGTTTTGCTTTTTTCTGCTTGTTTTCTACCGGAAGTTCGCAGCTGAATACTAAAAGAAGTACAAAAAAGAATTGCCTATACATAGCTTTAAAAATGGTGGCTGATAAATTCTTCACAATCAAAGGTAGGAATCTTACTAAAATAGAAATCTTGTTTATTCTGAGTAACAAGTACATCACAACCGACTCCAAGGGCGGCGTAATATTGTAGTCCATGCTCAAAATCATTGACCCTAAATCGGAAAGGGCTTTCCTGCTCATATATTCATCCAATGAACAAATTTGAATATGGCTTGAAAGCATTTGAATTTTTTTCTTCGCCAGGCTTTCACCACTCTTTTTTGAAGCAAAGTAAAAAGCTATGGCAAGGCATAAGGGTGAGGTATATAGCTGGAATCCATTGTTATCCTTTAAACTTAAAATGCGTGATGAAAAAGTGAAAACCGGATATTCTTTATTCAGTACAGATACGATAACATTAGCATCTAAAAAAAGCTTCATTTTTTCTTCTCATAAAACTCTTTTTTAAGATCTTTTCTCGACTTTCTTTTATACTCGGCCTTACCCTCTGCCACTTGCATTACCCAATCTGATACAGGAAGATCTTCGAGGCTCTGATAGCTCTCGGTAGTTATTTTATTGTAAAGAAACTCCGTAAGCCTGGACAAGCTAATGTTCTGGGAAGCGGCAAATTTCTTTGCCCTCCGGATCACGTCCTGATTGAAGTGAAGTGTAACTTTAGCATCCATAGTCCATTTCGTCTTTATTATACGTTAAACTTAAAAAAATATCACGTATAATTTTAAAGCGTCAGCCCGTTATTTTAAACCCGAGTGCAAATAGAATATATTTGCGCCCGCCCATGAATGAAAGTATAGAATACATACTCAATATAGATTTGTTCGAAGCCTCAGGCTTGGTTTTCGGACTATTAGCTGTGTATTTCCTTATCAAGGAAAACATTCTTACCTGGCCTGCCGGCATTGCCTATGTATTGGTATCCTTCGTGATTTTCGGAAGGGAAAAGCTATATGGAGATTTCGCTCTGCACATAGTCTTTCTAATTCTTAATATATATGGTTGGTGGTTTTGGGTTAAAGATTCCGGAAGTAAAGAATCCGATTTGCCTATAACGACCTTCCCGGTAGGTACGCAGGTTGTTCTCTGGGTTGTTTCTATACTTGGTATTTTTGTCACCGGCTATTTTTTAGCTTTTTCAGATGCCTCATTACCTTATTGGGACAGTGCAACGACTATATTGAGCCTCACAGGAATGTGGTTGACGGCCAGAAAGAAAATAGAAAACTGGCATTTTTGGCTGGTCGTGGATGTTCTTGCTACGGGTATCTATTTTTATAAAGAAATCTATTTCTATGCCGTTTTGTATATGATTTATATTGCAATGGCTGTACTTGGTTTTATAGCTTGGAGTAGGACGATGAGGATGCAAACCGCATGAAAAAGGTAGTAATTACAGGGCCTGAATGTACAGGTAAGACTTACCTGGCTAAAGCGCTTGCTAATCATTACAATACCAGGTGGGTGCCTGAATTCGCCAGAGATTTTTTGAATAATCTTGATCGGCCATACGTAGAAGAAGATTTACTCGAAATAGCTAAGGGGCAGTTGAACTTAGAGAGTCAATTCGAAAAAGAAGGCAGTCCAATTCTTTTTTATGATACTAATCTTACTGTGATAAAAGTATGGCAGCAATATAAATTTGGGAGATGTTACCCTGAGCTGATTGCGAAAATGAACCACTGTGAGTATGACCTTCATTTACTCACGAAACCAGACATTCCATGGGTACATGATCGCCAAAGAGAGAACCCGGAAGATCGTGATGAGTTGTTCGAAATCTATAAGCACGAGCTGGATCAAAACAAATTAACTTACGCATCCATTTACGGAGATTTTGAAACTCGCATAAAAAAGGCTATTGATGCAGTAGACTCGATATTTAGTAACCGTTAGCGTCGAACTGTTGTTCTAAGGTCTGGTGATAAGTTAAGTCCTGCTTGGTAGCTTTCAGATAGGGGTCTCTCATTATAGTATTAAAATCTTTCCAAAAAGCGGCATTATATGGCCTGGAATATGACCTTACGTCCTTCCTTTTTCCATTAACTCCTTGTTTCTGATCTTTTTGAAACCGTCCTTATGATCGTTTACAGAAGTAATTAATACCTGAAGATCACGATAGTAATTA
>CALBPF010000043.1 GCA_937899105.1 uncultured Flammeovirgaceae bacterium
ATTAATTCCCATAGCAGCGACTATGCTGCGATCCGCAAGATGCTCTCTGTCTCTACTCTCTGGGTTTGTAGTTCAGATGTGTTCTATTGCTTCATAAGCCTTTGCGTAACCATCAGTTTCGTAGGTTTTTAAAACCGTAATTGCGTTTTCTTCGGCGGTTATTTTTCTTTCTTTTGGTTCATAGCCTATTTGGCGTATAACCGATTCTGCCGCCTCCCAGGTAGACCATGGGTTTTGTCCCGTTACTAGTTTTCCATCACTGCTTACCTGATTTAAGTACATAGCTCCTTTATCGAAAATCGCACCTTGTTCAATCAGTTTATCCTGCAGCAAAAATGGAAAAATGTCCCGGGCCTCCGCAGTTAGAAATAGTTCTTCCTCATTGGTGAAACTGCTGACTGTTTTGTTATGCAAGAGAGTCTGACCATTGGTTAGCCTAACATTAACTAATGCGGCAGGTCCGTGACATACGGCGCCTATCACCTTTCCGGATTCATAAGACGCTTTGATAATAGACTGAATGTATTCATTATCAGGAAAGTCATACATAGCGCCTTTTCCTCCTACAAAGAATAAAGCTTCATAATTGCCTGATACTATATTTTGTACGGCAATGCTATGATTCCCTTTATCCTGTGCTTCCGCATCATTTAAAAAAGCGTAATCAAATTCTTTCATGTCATCACCATCGATCACCACAGGTGGTTTACCACCTAAAGGGCTTGCCACTTCCACTTCGAAACCATTGGCCTGAAAAACATAGTACGCCCTCGCCAATTCGGTTAATTCATAGCCCGTAGATTTCTCACTTTCGCCCATTATCGCAGCGCTGGTAACCACTGCCAGAATTTTACCACGATAGGGGATCTGATTTTCGGTTAAATAGGGTAGATCTGATGATAATGTTTGTCTGAGCTCTTCTTTGGTAATTACAGGTGGTGGGAGCAGGTTTAAAAACCAATAACCGAATGAAAAGATTGAGATGATTAAACCTATCAATACAATGATTGACCATTTTATAACAGTTTTCATTTTTGCCATAGCTAAAAATATTTTTTGGCAAATGTGAGCTTATGTCCTGCTAATAGCTTTCGAAATGGTCATTTCGAAAGATTAAAGTATCATTTCATAAACTGTTTGCGATAAGCCTGCGGTGTTTGTCCTATTTGCTTTTTGAAAGCAGTATTAAAGCTGGAGATGCTGTTAAAACCTATTTCAAATGCTATAGCTGCTATGGTGAGATGACCGTTAGTTTCATCTTGGAGCAACCTGGAAGCTTCCTGTATTCTGTATGTATTGATGTAACTGTTAAAATTCTTCTTACTCTTCTGATTAATTGTCATGGAAAGCATTTGAGCGCTGACGTTAAGCGTCTTGCTTAATGTATTTAAAGAAATATCCGGGTTTTTGAATTCTCCCTTATCCAAAATAATTTCTGATACCTTCCTGAAAATAGTATCGAGTTGTTCATCAGAGGCGGGGGTAGTTTTGTATTTGGCCTGGTTGATCTTTTCCATGTATCCTTTACGGATTACCTGAAAGCTTACGACATAAGCTACAATGGAATACAACACTGGCCCGAAAATATAGGGCACGATTTCGTCAAAGAGATTTAATACATAGACCGCCCAGATAGCGAGCAACGCATAAAAAAGTAATCTTAGGAGCTTGAATACATCTTCGCTTAACAAGGCTATGCGCTTAAGCGTGTATCTAAAGCTTGCAATAAGATAAACTATGAAATGTGTATAATAAGTCAAAAAAAGCGTTCCGAATATCCATTTAGGGATAACTTCCAAATCTGATTCCTCAAGCCATAAGCCAAAACAAACACCTAAGAATGACGGCAATAGGTGGAGCCAATTAGAGTAAGTAAGTTTCCAAGATTTGTTTACGCAGGATTTAGTGAAAAAATAGAACAAAGGTCCAATAGCCATAATAGTCCCCAGACCTGTGAAAATAAGTTTGATATCAATGTTATCAGCAAATTCCAGGAATACGGATTTACCGATCCTAAACGACAACACCAGCAGCAATAGACTTAACAGCTTGTTTGATAAGGCGCTACCTTTAGTATATACCCAAAGAAAGATGGATAGGAATAACCCATGTATTACTCCCAGGCCACTAACTATGATCAGTATAATATCGCTCGTAGGCATCTGCACAAATTAGTTGAATAAAAGTGAATTTATTTATTCAAATTCTTGAACCAGTGGGGTTGATTAGATATCTATTACAAACGTTACAGGTATACAATTAAAAAGGCAACCCGATTTGATCAGGTTGCCTTTATTACGTTTAAAATTTTCTGTGAGTGAATTACTTTTCTTCTAAATAGACAAATCGCTCTAAACGGGACAGTTCCTTATCGTCTACATATTTACCGATCTCTTTACGAAATTGCTCCATACTTGCGTAGGGCCTATATTCTTCAAACTCATGAAGCATGCGATCGCCCACACCGGGAATGGCCAAAATTTCTTCTTTAGATGCGGTATTGAGCTCGACAGGAACAAAAACGTAGTTTTCCAAACGAGCTACTTCCGTTTCATCAACGTACTTACCTATTTCCTTTCTAAACTGTGCTATTTGAAGATAAGGTCTGTATTCTTCAAACTCATGCGCCATACGGTTTCCTACCCCCGGGATAAGCTTGAAGTCGTCCTCGGGAGTGGTATTTAAATTAAAAGGTACGAATACCTGGCCATATAACGCAGCTTTTTGAGTACTATCCATGACCTCGCCAATCAAAGCGTCAAGGTCTGTCATGGACAAGAATGGTCGTTGATCGATGATCTGTGTAATTAATCCTGTATTCACGCCACTTGCCTGAAGCTCTTCCTCTGTTGCTAGATTCGGATTTATTAAGGCCGGCGATGATTCGGTAGATCCGGCCTCTTCCGACGTAACTTCCTCAGTAGTAGCTTCTTCTGTTTCGTTATTTTCAGTCGTTTTCGAGGGCTGGCAAGACATTACAAAAACGATAATCGCCAATAGGCT
>CALBPF010000044.1 GCA_937899105.1 uncultured Flammeovirgaceae bacterium
CCATTGACGTCTCTTGCCAAACCAAATAGTGGCTCGGAAGGAGTTTCCTGCGAGAATAGGTTTTGGAATTCCAAAAATACATCCAGTGTAAGGCCTTTTAAGTTCCATTTCTTATCTATTCGCAGATCCGTCTGGTTAAACGTATCCAGCCTAACCGTCCCCTGCCTGGAATAGTCTCTGATTATTGCCGGGTAGTTTGCCAAGGTAGCTTCCTGATCCACAGGTGCAAAAGGGGTTTCACCGAGGTACCTTACACGGGCGCTGATTTCCCAGTTATTGCCAAACTTATACCCCCTGGTAAAGGTCAAAAGTGTGCCATTGTCCCAGGTAGAAGAAATGTAATTGTCCCGGTCAAATGCGGTGTACTCACTTTTGTATAGAGTATATGCGAGAATGCCATAAAAGTTTTTGGTAAACTTCTTCTGGATCAAAAATTCCAATCCGTAAGTACGGCCCAGGCCTACACTGGCAACAGGTTCATTTCCAAGTACAGAAAAGTCACCCCCTAAATTGGCCAATGAAACACTATCGGTCAGTGAAACGGGATAATTATCATACTTCTTGTAGAACCCTTCAAGCGTAACCCGGGTCGTTGGAGTCAGCAAATGTTCGACCCCTGCCACGAAATGATCACTTTCAATATATTCGGCATTTTGATTAGCGAATGAACCGTCATTATTAGTAAAACCAAGAATGGTATACGGCGGGATCTTATAATAGCGACCTACAGAAGCGTTAGCCGTCCATTTACCCTTATCATCCAATTGATAAGAAATAGAAAATCTGGGGCTAAACGTGTTAAGTAAATCATTAACGTTATCTGAAAATGAGTTGCCATCTGTACGAAACCCGCCTGATATTCCTAAGCGTTCATTCAAAAAACTTCGAGATGCCTGTGCATAGAGACCGTAACGCCAAAAATTTATATTATTGTCAAACTGAAAACCGTTCACTATATCTTCTGTATCATTCGTATAATCTGCATTCTGGATCACAACCCCTGATGAGATAGTCCAATCTTTAAGAAATCGTGTATAATTATAGCGCAGTTTTGTTTCCTGCTCTTGCGATACATTAGCCAGGTACAAGCCTGTTTCTTCGGCCGGCTCTTCGAACTGCTTGAAATCATTGTTCAAAATGTTAGTACTCAAGGCTGTGGTCATAAAACCATTGCCATCCTTAAATCTTCTTTTCCAGCTCACACCGGCAGTAGTACTCCATTGCCTGATGATGGGAAGCTGATCAAGAGTGGCCTGCTGCTCTTCATCAAAATCGTCAGGGACGTTTACTGAAAAGTCATCAATAGACCCGACACCGGTTATCGTCAAGTCATTATAATCATCAATTTTATGTGAGAATTTGTACTGGTAATCCCAGTAGTCGGGTAAAAAGGGCAGATCCAGGGCCTGAAACAGAAGCTGAAGGTACGAGCGCCGTGCTGAAACTATAAAAGAGGTGTTGCTTTGCTCTTTACCCTTTCTAAATAGTGGGCCTTCTAAGGTAAGCGCCGTTTCGCTGCTACTAATTCTAACATTTGTCTGATAATTTCGATTATTGCCATTTCTTTGATCAAACTGAAGTACCCCGGATAGCACATTATCATACTGGGCACCAAAAGAACTGGTTGTAAGTGTTACGCCTTCAAAAAAGGAAACATTGAGTAACCCTACCGGCCCACCGGCACTGCCCTGAGTTGAAAAGAGATTAAAATTCGGTATCTCAATCCCCTCAAGAAAAAAGACATTTTCATTGGGCGCACCCCCGCGTATGATTACATCATTTCTAAAGCCACCTACGGATCCACCGACACCCGGTAAGGATTGGACCACCTTGGCTATGTCATTGTTTCCGCCAGGGTATGTGGCTATCTCCTCCTGTGACAATTTTTGGACTGACAAAGGTGTTTCCTGTAGTTTCTCAAATGGATTAGCTGTGACCACCACGCCTTCTAACTCCTCTGCCGCTTCGCCCAAGGTGAAGTTTACATCAGGATTACCTCCGGATCTTACAACAATATTGTATGTAACCTCCGACTTATAGCCAATAAAAGAGGCTTCTATAGCGTAAGTCTTAGGCACTATATTTTTAATCTGATAGAACCCATCCAAATCAGTTACCCCCCCTTGAGTGGTCCCCACCAGCTGAACCGTGGCACCGATCAGCGGCTCTTCGGTCTTAGCATCCTTGATGTATCCGGATATACTACCTGTATTTTCCTGAAAAGCTAATAGGTTAGCTGACAGAAGAAATAAATAACAGAATTGTAGTAATTTTTTCATTTCATTGTTATTAATCAGATACTTGAACATTAATACAACAAGAATGTTTTATTATTACTCTTATTTTTTAGTAATTTTTGATCATGGACGAAATATTGAAGTTGCTAGGGTATTGGAAAACCTACTCTGAACAGGGTTTAGGCAATAATTTAGGCCATTTTGGACTTTGGTTGAATAATGAGCTGACTAAAACAAAACCGGAAGAAATACCTGATGAATTCAACGTATCAACCAATGTAAAGATTGGTTTTTTATTGGGACATATCATGGCTTTTGGTGAAGTATGGACCAAGTTGGCTTTCCGTGATTTACCCATTCAACATTTTCATGACTTTGGAACATTGAGGTTTATTCAAATGAATAAAAACCCGACAAAAAAGGAAATTGCTGAAGATAGTATGATGGAACAAAGCAGTTGCTTCGAATCATTAAAACGACTGACCAAAGCAGGTCTATTAGTGGACCAGGCCGATAAAAATGATAAGCGTGTAAAACGGGTTAAGTTGACTAAAACAGGTAACCAGGTCCTGGAGAAAGCAATGAAGCAGTCCTTTGCTTTATCAGACTTACTTGTTGGCGATCTTAGCGAAAAAGAAAAAAAAGAGTTAATTACGTTATTGGAAAAGCTTGGTAAGTTTCATGAGGATCTCTATCAAAACTCACCCAAAGAAAAAATTGCTCAGGCTTTTAACCTCTGAGTATAGCTGGAACTTGATTGATAATTC
>CALBPF010000045.1 GCA_937899105.1 uncultured Flammeovirgaceae bacterium
TAAGTTAATTATTTGTCACTAAATCATTGAGAGTAAATTACGGATTCGGTCAGATCGCGCCTTAACTTAAGCCATTACAAATACCTTAATCAGAGAAAATTTATTCTTCTAATGAGGATAAAAGGAGATTGGTATACGCAAAGCGATGGGTTCCTCTGTTCGTCAAATTGTGGCGCTTCTTTCGATAGAGTTAGGTGTTAGTTTACTCACAGTAAGTTATCAATCTATTGCTACGACCATGGTTAATCCGATTAAGTCATTAAGGAGTGAATGAAGAAGGGTAGTCGTCCGATCACTGCGAGTGGTCGACGACTATATCTATACGTTTTATTCTTCTATCGAAGGACCGCCTGCGGCCCTTAGAGCGGACAAAAGTGCATCCATAGTGCCGTTGATACTATTTAGCTTAGAGCGTGCCGATTCCAATTGTCTCTCCAGGATGCCAATCGTCTGCTCGTGTGTTTTGGTAGGTCCGTAAGTAGAGTTGTTTATGCCTCTACTTAAGGCAAAAAGGCGGTCGCCAATGGTGGGCGCTGTTTTTTCACCAACCTGGCGTTTCGCAGGGTTACCGTGTACTTCGGTATCCAGTTTCATGAGAGAAGCTCTTACGTTATGCAGTTGTTTATCCAGATCGCCCGGTATTGAATTTGATCTCCTCAGAGCTGTTTCCATCGCAGAAAGTCTTTTCTTGATTTTTGCCAAATCAACTTCTAATTCTGATGTCTCACCTGCCAATTCATCGTAAGCAGCCCAGAAAGTTTTTAGTTCATCTGGCGAGGCTCCTTCCAGTGCACCTTTTCGCAATGGTTTTACTTTAAATTCTACAGGACCTGCTAATTCCGTAACTACACCATCGATTTTCTTGGATAGGCTGACACTGTACGTTCCGGGTAGCGCCAGGCGCCCAGAAGGTTCATTTTCTTTATTTTCCGTGTTTAGCGCGATGGTCGTAGGTGCAGGGTATCTTAAGTTCCAGGCAATGCGATGGAAGCCCTTCTCCGTTTTACCGACTATTCTTTTCACCACTTTTCCCGTGGCATCCTTAACGGTGAGCCAGATCTCAGGCTTGGCTTGAGTTTGTTCTTCTCCAACAGCTTCCCAGCCCGGAAATGCAACGGCCTGACCTTGTATCTTCTTTTCCTTTTCTTTTCGAATGTCACTATTGCTCTTTAAGCCGTCTTTTAGGTAGTAAGTAAATACGGCGCCGAAATCCGGATTAGGCGCAACATAATGAGGATCACCTTGTGTACCCTTTTGGTCGTCAAAACTTAGTATGGGACGTGGTATGTACCACCATGCATCTCGGGTTGAAAATAGAGATGCTTCATTAGCCAATACGGCATTAGAAACCTCGCGTAGCGCTGAATAATCATCCAGAACAAAGAACCCTCTACCAAAAGAAGCTCCTATCAGGTCGTTTTCCCTCCTTTGAATAGCCAGATCACGGAATGAAATCGTTGGTACCCCGCCTTTAAGTTTTGTCCATCGATTGCCTCCATCTATTGTGAAGTAAATACCAAACTCTGTAGCGGCAAAAATTAAACCTGATTTTTCATGATCCTGAACTACTCGCCAGACCAAGGTTCGGTCCGGAATATTTCCTTTGATGGATTTCCACGTACGGCCCTTGTCCGTACTTTTAACCAGGTAAGGCGAAAAATCACCATATTTATGGTTATCCAGTACAACATAAACCGTGTTGGCGTCGAATAGATCAGCTTTGATATCATTGACAAAAGCGGTATTAGGAACACCGGGAATAGTACCGACATTAATTTTTCTCCAGTTCGCTCCTCCATCTTCAGTAACCTGTATAATGCCATCGTCCGTACCTGCATAGATCAACCCTTCTTGCTTTGGGGATTCTGCTAGAGAAGTTATGGTGTTGTAATTTGACATGGCCAAAAAATCCCACGAGTTATCCCAGCCCTGCTGTTGACCCATGATAGGAAGTTCAATGCGATTTTGATTTTTAGTCAGGTCTCCTGAAATGGCGGTCCACTCATCGCCTCGATTATCCGATCTCCAAACCCGGTAGGAAGCAAAATAGATACGAGTAGGAGAGTGTGGGCTTACCAAAATGGGTGCATCCCAGTTGAACCGCTCGTGAACTTCATCAGGCCCTGCCTGAGGCTGAATATCGATGACTTCTCCCGTGGTCAAATCAATCCTGGAAAGATTACCTTCCTGGCGCTCACCATACATGATATTCGGATTTCCCGGTTCGGTTGCCGGCTGGTGCCCGTCCCAGTTCAATACCACTTTCCAGTCAGAGTTTTGAATTCCGTGTACATTGTCGGTTCTGGAGGGGCCTCCCTGAGTACTATTGTCTTGGGTTCCTCCGTAAATATGGTAGAAGGGTTCGGCATCATCGACCGCCACTTTGTAGTATTGCGTGACCGGCAGGTTTTCCATGTATCTCCAATGGTTACCCAGATCAAAGCTCTCATATACACCACCGTCCGTGCCCACCAACAGGTAATCAGGGTCACTTTTTTTGAAGGCTATGGCGTGGTTATCTCCATGTTTATGGTTTCTATTTAAGCGTTTAAAGGTTTTACCGCCATCCACTGAGTATTGCATCCAGGCATCCACCAGGTAGAGCCGGTCAAATTGATGTGGAGAAGCGTATAATTCCTGATAGTAATGTGGCCCGGTAGCACCGGCTACGGCATCGGATTGCTTTTTCCAGGTGATACCGCGATCCGTTGATTTGTATACACCACCAGTTCTACGGTCCAATTCTATAGCTGCATAAATAATGTCTGGTTGAATAGGAGAAACCGCGATACCTATTTTACCCATATTGGATTTTGGCAGACCATTCGAAAGCTTTGTCCACGTTTCCCCGCCATCAAGGCTTCTATGTATGCCTGAGCCAGGGCCTCCACCTATGTAGGCGGCAACGGTGCGGTGTCTATCCCAAGTGGCAGCGTAAATCAGATCCGGGTTTCTTGGATCCAGTGCAATATCTGTCACTCCCGTCCATTCATTATTTCCTAAGGTTCGTTTCCAGTTTTTACCACCATCTGTAGATTTATAAAAACCTCTTTCGCCTCCTTTATTCCAAAGAGGTCCCTGAGAGGCTACCCAGATTACATTTGAGTTCTCAGGATGGACAATGATCTCAGAAATATGTTCTGAGCTCTTAAGCCCCATATTTTTCCAGGTCATACCACCATCTTCACTTTTATAGATGCCATCTCCATAGCCTATATGACGACCTCCTACGTTTTCACCGGTACCTACCCAAACAATATGTGGATTAAGAGGGTCAACCGTCACACAGCCTATGGAATAGGAAGACTGCTTATCAAAGACAGGAGTCCAAGTGGTTCCTGCATTTTCAGTTTTCCAAACACCACCTGATGCTACTGCTACAAACCACGTGTTTTCGTCTTCAGAATGAATGGCTATGTCGCCGATTCTGCCTGACATGAAAGCAGGACCAATATTTCTCAGTTTTAATCCTGAAAATACTGAGTCTTGCATCAAAGAAGTTGATTGTGGACTTGTAGTACTCCGCGATCTCCGTTGGCTGAATGCGGAAAGGGATGATAACAAGACCAACAACAGTAAAATAGTGGATTTAGTAGCTTTCATAAATTTATGTGTTAGGATGAGCCAATATAGGTTGGTCCTATTTCAAAAGAAAGAAGCGTTCTAAAAATATGAAGAGCGGTAAGAGCGTAGTTTATTTAGAAGTCATATTCGACGTAAGATGGTTCAAACTCATTGGTCGCGAATTGGGGATCAATTTGTACCTGGCTAAACTCATAATGCTGGTAAAGCCCCTGAGGATCATAAACTTTTATTTTCATGGGGGTCTTAGTGGTTTTATCTACACTTAGTATCATTCGAGGACAATAATCATTGGGTATGGTCAGAGATTCGCCTGCCTTAAGCTTACTAGAGCTATCCAGGCCGGCATTATTTCTTTGGATCATTTCCCGACTTATTTTTTTCTCTTTGACCAGATCTTGTATCGAAATGTTTTCGTCTGGCGTATACCGAACGAACGAAAAATTTGGGTTATTAAACTCAAGTATCCAGCAGTCGCGACCGCTTACAATTTCATTGCCAGCCACTTTAGCCATGCGCTCAAGTTCGCTATCATACTTTTTAAAAAGCGATTCCAAGATATCTAAAAAACAATCAAAACCGGAATCTAATATGGTATGATGTTGATCTCTTGTCATACGTGGGCTCGTAGGTTCCAGACGAACGTTGAACCATGGGAATCCACTTGGGTTGATCAATGCTGTTCGATCTCCTTGTTTATAAAGAACTTCAAGGCCTTCATTTGGGTTCAGTTGCTTTGCGTACACCTGAAAAGGATAACGTCGTACTTTTATGAATGACTTTTGCTTTACCATTTTACCGTTTATGCGCTCTTCCTTATTCATAATGTACGATAACGTCTTGATCTGCCTTGAAGCGGCAAACATTTCCTCAGCTAATGTGCGCGCATCCTGAGCTGCTCCGGAGCTAAATGAGAAGAGAATAAAAAATTTAATAAAGAGTACAGGCTTTGTCATTTTCAAAAAGACAATTTAATAACTAAAAGGTAAACGAAACAAATTACTTTTTATCATTTTCAAAGGTGGCTTCTTCTTTTTCATTCAATCTCATTCTTGTAACTTCAGATTCTTGAAAATCTAAAGTATGAATAGAACTGTAATTTTTGTTTTGTTATTAATCGGCTGTAAGCCCTCGTCAGATGCAATTTCGGAAGCTGACAAATGGAAAGAACAAGCCCAGAAGGTAACTATTATTCGAGATAACTATGGTGTGCCACATATCTATGGTAAATCTGATGCGGACGCCGTTTTCGGTTTACTTTATGCCCAATGTGAGGATGACTTCAATAGGGTGGAAATGAATTACATCAACGCAATGGGGCGGTTAGCTGAAATCGAAGGAGAAAAAGAGATATTTAGAGATCTTAGAATGAAGCTATTCATTGATCCTGAGGATATGAAAGTGAAATATGCCGAAAGTCCCGATTGGCTCAGAAAATTAATGGACGCCTTTGCAGATGGTATCAATTATTATCTGCATACCCACCCTGAAGTTAAACCTAAGCTAATTGATAGGTTCGAGCCCTGGATGGCGCTGACCTTTAGTGAGGGAAGCATTGGCGGTGATATCGAGCGTACTTCTATTCAATCCCTAAAGGCTTTTTACAACGAAGAAACAGAAAAGGAGGTGGCTTATCATTCTGCTTACTTTATAGAAGACGATGAGCCCCGTGGATCCAATGGTTTTGCGATTGCGCCAAAAAATACTAAAAACGGAAATTCACTTTTCCTGATCAATCCACATACTTCATTCTTTTTTCGATCGGAGGTTCATGTAAATAGTGAGGAGGGGTTAAATGCTTATGGTGCGGTAACCTGGGGGCAATTTTTTGTATATCAGGGTTTTAACGACCGTTTAGGATGGATGCATACCTCAACGTACGCAGATGCTATCGATGAGTACCTGGAAACCGTTATAGAAAAGGGCGATAAGTTATATTACCAGCATGGCGACTTGGAAAAAGAGCTTATGGCAAAGGAAATTTCGGTACCTTATCTATCCGATTCTGGCATGGTTGAAAAAACCTTTATGACTTACCGAACCCACCATGGCCCGATTGTAAGAGCAGAAGGCGATAAATGGGTGAGCTTCAGTATTATGGAAAAACCGGTGGAAGCGCTGACACAATCTTATTCAAGAACCAAAGCCAAAAATTATGAAGCATTCAAAGCTACCATGGACATTCGCACCAATTCTTCAAATAATACGGTCTATGCAGACGCAGATGGTAATATCGCCTACTTTCACGGTAACTATATTCCAAAGCGTGATGCTTCTTTCGATTGGAGGAAACCCGTGGATGGCAGCAATCCCGCCACAGATTATAAAGGGCTTCATACTGTGGAAGAAATAGTCACTCTTTTAAATCCTGCAGGCGGGTGGATACAAAATTGTAACTCAACTCCCTTTACGGCAGCAGGTGAAGACAGCCCAGGGCGGGAGAGCTATGCCACTTACATCGCACCTGACTATGAGAACTATCGCGGTTTACATGCGGTAGATGTACTTTCGGGGAAGAGTGATTTTACATTAGAATCTTTAATAGCTGCGGCTTATGACCCTAAGCTTACGGGTTTTAGTAAGTTGTTGCCTCCACTATTGGCAACATCAACTGAGGACCCACGAATAAGGGAAGCTATGGAATTTTTGAATGACTGGAATTACGAGTTCGGCGAGGAGTCTGAAGAGACCACACTTGCCGTTTACTACGGTCAAGAGCTTTTGAAAAAGGCCCGTACCGTAGGCGACCGACCTCCTGGATCTATAACGGATTTTATGGAAAGTGGTATTCAACCGGAATTAAGAATTACTGCATTGCAAAGCGCTATGGACATTCTTGAATCTGATTTTGGTTCTTGGAAGGCGCCATGGGGACAAGTGAACCGTTATCAAAGATTAGATGGAGAAATTAGACAACCTTTTAATGATGAGAAAGAAAGTCTGCCGGTTGCGTTTGCTTCAGGGCGATGGGGCTCGTTGGCTTCATTCGGAAGCCGTAAATATCCAGGTACAAAAAAGATGTATGGAACAGGGGGGAATAGTTTTGTTGCCATCGTGGAATTCGGAGATTCATTGAAAGCCAAAAGTATTTCTACCGGAGGCCAAAGTGGCGACCCCAATTCACCTCATTTTGATGATCAGGCGTTAATGTATACCAAAGGTCAATTTAAAGATGTGCTTTACTACAAAAATGATATTGAATCGAACGCGAAAGAAACGTATCATCCAGGAAATAACTAAACTAAAATTCATGAAAGTCAGAATTTTCGTAGGACTATTAGTCTCTCTTTTAGTTTTAGGTAAAGATGTGATCAGCCAGGAAACCGCGGGGTTAAGACCTATTGGCTACTATGTAGATGCACGTCAAAACGAAGTCAATAATTATGTTGATTTGGATTATGATGCTCCGACAGATTTGTATTATAATTTTTCCAATCTCAAGAATTATGCTCCGGGAAGTTATTATGACTTAGACGGCAAGAAGCATCTCGGAGAGATTAGAAGAATAGACGTAAATAAAACCATCTCCTTTCGTAAAAGTAAAGAAACGAAACCGGTCAAGCTGAGAGCCGCCGATTGCTCTGCACTTACCATTGGAGTAGACTCATTTGTTGTGCGCAGTAACATAGTTGTGGCCAGGGGTCTGGGACCCCATACTATGACCGAACCCCAATTTTTAGGCGTTGTTGTAGATAATGCTGAGATGACTGTGCTTAAGCACATATTTAGCGGTTCCCAATACATTAACACTTACATTGTGCATTTAAAAACGTCTTCGGTCTACGTCGATGTACCAAAAAAGGATAGTGAATTTATCAATGTCATTGCCCCTATGATCAAACCCTATACTCACTTATATAATCAGGTTAATTCGAATAAATTGGATTATGATGACTTTGGCGAGATTGTAGCTTCCTACGATTATTATTTAAAGTTTAAAAATGCCGAGCCCATTTACTTTACTAAGAATTGGAATGAGACCAAGGATATTGAAAGCGCCGTGTTCAAAGGTATTATTAGTAATGAACGAGATAGTGTATTTACCATAACGTATCAAGATTTGTCGGGAAACCTCGTGGCAAAGGGCGATTATTCATCTTTTTTTCCTTCCCGCAAGAATGGGGTATTCAAATGGTACTACCCGGCAGGATCTGTTCGAAAGAGGGGTACATTCCTAAATAATGAGCCGGATGGCGTTTTTACCGTGTTCTACGCAAACGGTAAGAAACACCAGGATTTTACTATTGATGAAGGCGAGAGAAAATACAAAAGTATATGGGATGAAGAAGGCGATCTTATTGTTGAAAATGGAGATGGGATTATATCGATCAACGACGAAATTAATGAGAGACGTCTCTTTAGGTCGTATGAGCAAGGTAGGTTAGTCAAGTCTTATTTTGAAGATGACGATGGTAAAAAAGTTTATCAAAAGATCGATGATCAAATAGCGTTGAAGAAAGTATTTGTAAACAACATAAAAGAAAAACTAAAATATTCTTTAGAGGCGATCGAAGCCAACGCTCAAGGCAATGTTTTGGTAAGCTTGACCATTGACGAGCGCGGTATGTTGGAAACGGTTAGGCTGAGCAAAGGCGTACGCACAAAACTAGATACGCATGTGATTTCAACTATTAAATCGTACAATTCATTCAAGGTATCAAAACCGCTACGTATTGAAAAGGAAAAAGTAAAGCAGGAAGTCCTGCTACCTGTATCTTTTGGCATACCAAGTGATTTTATTAAGCAACGCTATTATTATTATGATCATTTCTTTCATCATCAACAGATGATGATGCTGCATCAACCTGTAAATGTGACTCCCCCACCTATGCCAGGAAGATTTTAAATCGAATAATTAAATGAAAGAAAAATATATAAAACTCATTGATAATCAGATTAGTAAGCTTTCAAATGAAGATTTCGATTTAGATGCTTGGAAAGGTTCCACCAAATACGTGATTGTACTAATCTTTGGTCCCAAAGATGCCAAGGTAAATGAAATAGAAAATTTGAAAATAGACTACAGCAGCTGGGCGTTACGCGACTCTAAGTCGGACTATAAACCTATTGAGACCTGTAAGAAGAAAGGAAAAGAACTCTTAGAAATTGCTAAAGATGAACTTGATCTTTTTGGTGTAAAAGAACATCACGGAGCGGCTAAATTAAAGTCGATACTAGATGGAGAATCGGATAAACTATTCGACAAGGGCGTTACCAAGGGTAAGAAAAAAGAAATATTAAAAAAGCTGAGTAAAGACCAGTTGGTAAAAGTAATTTTAAGTTTAATAACGAGTTAATTGGGATTAAAACATTCCATTTATTTTGATGTTAATTTCAATGTGAAAAGGAGATATGCTGGTTGATATTGTACTTGCCGTTGCGGCCTTTTATTTTTCAATTCCACTTATTGCCGGGTACTTTGCGTATAGCTACGGCAGATCATTCTGGCTATGGTTCACGATAAGTACTTTTTTCCCAATTATTACTCATTTTATTCTATTTACTCTTGTGTATATGGACGAGCGCGTCACGGCAAAGGATAAATTAAATCGTCGTGAGCGTGCGGAATCAGATCAGCTTGTAAAAGACTTGATCGAGTCTATACCCGAAGTTAAGCGTTTGTCCAAGAAAAAGGTAAACGTCTAGCGCTCTTTGATGAGCCAGTTTATGGCATTCTCCTTATTTAGAAAAACTTCCAGTGTAGCTCCAAAGTCGTTGAATTTTTTAGCTGAAGACTGCTTGAATTTTTCCATTGGATAGTCTGCGTAAAAATCTTCTCCAAGTATCACAGCATGAACTTTTAAGCCGGCTTCTTCAAAAAGCAAATGGTCCCACTCTGTAACCAACCATTCTTCATCTTCTTCAGAAAGTTCCCCCAAGAGTTGAGTGTCAGCCAGCCATTTCAAATTCTTATAACTTATTTTAAGCTGATTGTAATGATCTAAGACTTGCAACAAATTCTTTTTAAAC
>CALBPF010000046.1 GCA_937899105.1 uncultured Flammeovirgaceae bacterium
GGGGCGGGAGGAGCGTCGTCAATTACTAGAGTATTTCAATGCCACCACAGCATAAAATAATCAAAACAAGAGCCTTATCACCTTGTTTGAGCAGCAGGTAAAAGTCACACCGGAAAACATTGCCCTTATATTCCACCAGACCCGGGTGAGTTACCGGCAACTAAATGAACGGGCCAACCAGGTTGCCCGATGTTTAACAAATAAAGGTGCACTGCCAGGTGAAGTGATCGGACTTATGCTGGAACGTTCGGTTGAGATGATCATTGGGATATTGGGAATAATGAAAGCAGGATGTGCTTATTTACCCTTAGATCCTGGGCAGCCGGAGCAACGGATCTGTACAATGTTAGAGGATTGTGGTGTACGACTGACATTTGCCGAACAGACTAACAACCTTTATGATCAGTATACCGAATTGGTGGACATACGGGATGAGGCAATTCAACGGCAAAGTAAAGAAGATTTAGGAATCGAGCTGCCCCCCGATGGTTTGGCCTATGTCATTTACACCTCTGGTTCCACAGGAAAGCCAAAGGGTGTTAAAGTAGGACATCGGTCAGTGGTTAACCTGATCTATTCCCAAGCGGCGATGTTCGGCATTGATCAAACAGATCGAATACTTCAGTTTTCTACAATTTTATTTGACGCTTCGGTAGAACAGATCTGGCTGGCGTTATTGAAGGGCTCATCGTTGATACTGATTGATAGGGAATCCTTAATTAATGAGGTGAAATTCAACGATTACATATCAAATCAAAAAGTGACTCACTTGCACACAACCCCCTCATTCCTGGGGTCAATTAGATTAAGAATGCCAAATAGTTTAAAACGTGTGCTGGCCGGGGGAGAGGTATGCGCGCCGCTATTGGCTCAAAAATTTTGGAAAGATTATACTTTTTACAACGAATACGGTCCGACCGAAGCGACTGTTACTTCTGTTATTTGTGAAGTTACAGAAGATGTGTACATAAATCGCAATATACCTATTGGTGTACCCATTAAAAATACCTCTGTCTACCTGTTAGCAAAAGACGGAACGCTGCTTCCCAAGGGGGTGAAGGGAGAATTATTCATAGGAGGCGACGGTTTGGCGCTTGGTTATATGAACGATGAGAAGTTGACTAAAGAAAGTTTTATCCCCAATCCGTTTCATCCAGGTGGTCGTCTGTACCGTACCGGGGACCTGGCACGTTGGTCGTCGGACGGCGCCTTGCAATTCCTTGGGCGTCAGGATGACCAGGTGAAGATCCGGGGTTTCAGAATAGAGTTGGGAGAGATAGAGCATCAACTGGCTACGCATGATCAGCTGCAGGAGGTAGTGGTAATGTCACGGGAGCTAGAAGGGGAGAAGCACCTGGTGGCCTATTACGTGTCGGAAGAACCACTGAGCCCGGATGTCATGCGATCTTATCTGTTGAACAAACTCCCCGATTATATGCTTCCGGGCTACTATGTACACTTGGATCGGTTTCCGCTAAACTCAAGTGGGAAGGTGAATAGGAAAGCTCTTCCAAGTCCCGAAGTATTAGAACAAGACAACTACGAACCGGCCAGTAACGAATTGGAACATAAGCTTGTAGCTATTTGGTCGGAAGTCTTGAAACTGGACCCTGGGGCGATAAGCGTGACCAAAAGCTTTTTCGAGCTAGGCGGGCATTCTTTACGTGCGGCCGTCATGGTAAACAGCATAATAAAGTCTTTACATATAGAAGTGCCACTGACTGTTGTCTTTAGTTCTCCAACAATAAAATTGATTGCGCAAAAGATAAGTCACATCAAAGCAACCAATTCTTTAAGATCTGATGATAAGCTTGTTTTGATTTCACAAAACATGAGCGCTACCGTCCATAACAATCTTTTTATGGTACATGATGGAAGTGGAGATGTCCATAGTTACATTGAATTGGCGGCATCAATCGACAAATACAACTGCTGGGGTTTAAGATATGATATGCTTAATCCCTACGCTCCGCAAAACGTGACGATCGAAGATCTTGCACAAAAATACATTGAAAGAATACAGAAAATACAACCGAAAGGCCCATATCATATTCTGGGCTGGAGTGTAGGAGGATTGATCGCTTATGAAATCGTTCGCCAATTAGAGCTCATGGATAAGGAGGTGGAGAAATTATTCATTATAGATGCACAGCTCCCATTGACCAAGAAAAAAACGCCTAATGCAGAAAGACCTCATTTTTCATTGAGAGAAGAAAAAAAGTTTATCATGGAACTTCTGAGGTTTGAAAATGAACAAATAGAGGCTCATGATTCTATAGAAGACTT
The DNA here is from genome assembly GCA_937899105.1 of uncultured Flammeovirgaceae bacterium. Lineage (GTDB taxonomy): Bacteria > Bacteroidota > Bacteroidia > Cytophagales > Cyclobacteriaceae > Fulvivirga. The sequence goes on from CALBPF010000046.1 coordinate 2,287, forward strand.
ATGGACATGGGTAGTCAACAGGTTTGAAGAATTAGATGACAACGGCCTGGAAATGAGAAGCCTTGTACCGGAAACATTTTACCCTATAATACCGCATTACAAGGTTCTTGAGCCTAAAGACTTGGCAACTTATGTTAACACTATCAGAACATTAGATACTACAATTTTAAATTACCAACTAGGCAAAAACTTAAACACCTCATTAGTATACATTAAGGCCAGAAATAGTGAAGTGAATACAAAGGGCCTTTTACATTATTTCAATGGGAAGGTAATCTACAGGGAAATTGCAGGGGATCATTTTTCTATCTTTCAACAGCCTACGGTGAATGAACTTATTAAAACAGTTTTAGAAAGCTTGTACTCTTAAAATAGTTCATATGTTTCTAATGAAATACTTCTTACTAACGCAAGTGACGAATTATTTGCAACAAATTACTGACTATATAAATCAATTAAACAAACGAACCTATGATCTTTCAAAAAGAGCTTATATCCAGTCTTAAGGGAAATGGAAATGAAGTGGCAATATCGTCTGGAGATGAACGGGTCCGATATTCAGGGCTTCTTACCAATTCAGATAAAATAACGAGGTTTTTACTAGATAATAACACCAAAAAAGAAGCACAAGTGGGTGTCTTATCGGATGATCGTATACACATGATCATCTCTATGATTGGTATTATGAACGCAGGTTGTGTATTTGTTCCAATTGATGGCGAGCTACCTGAAAAGCGCCTTAGATCTATGAAAGAAGATCTTGATCTTGAATATATCTTAACATCAAAAGGTGTTGCAATGCCCGAAGCTTTATCTTCTGTCAAAGGTGCTCTTGTAGAGGACATGATGGATGGCGAGGATTATACAGGGTCTATAGAATATCCTGAATTTCAACCTGATGATAGCCTATATATTTATTTCACCTCCGGTTCAACAGGCAGGCCAAAAGGTGTGATTGGTAAGAATTGCAGTCTTCTTCAATTTTTAAAATGGGAAACCACTGCTTTTAGTGTTGGGCCTGGGAATAGATTCAGTCAGTTTATAAGTCCTTACTTTGACGCTTTTTTGAGAGATATCTTTGTTCCTTTACTAAAAGGCGGTACCATTTGTATTCCACCTAAAGAAGAAGATTTTTTCACACCTGAAAAACTGATTTCATGGATAGATCGTGATTATGTGGAATTCATTCATTGTGTTCCTAGTCTATTCCGTGTTTTCAATGACCCTTCATTAACTCCTGACCATTTCAAGTCGCTCAAGTATATTTTGTTGTCGGGTGAAAAAATCAATCCTACCGATTTAAAAAATTGGTTTAATGTATTTGGTGAGCGCATTCAATTAGTAAATCTTTATGGTCTCACTGAAACTACCATGATACGTTCCTTCCATTTAGTACGTATGTCAGATGTAGATTTAAACAGGATACCTATTGGCTCTCCGATTGATGATACTGAGTTCGTCATATCAAACAAAGCTATGGTAACTTGTAAAACCCTGGTACCAGGGGATCTCTACATCCTTTCTGATTTCATGTCCAAAGGTTATCTCAACCGACCAGAACTTAATAAACAAAAGTTCTTAACGATTAACCAGGGAACCCCGGAAGAAAAGATAGCATTTAAAACCGGGGATAAAGCCAGGTTAATGAGTGATGGTCGTATCGAGTTATTGGGACGAGAGGACCGTCAGGTGAAGGTGAGAGGTATAAGAATTGAACTGGATGAAATAGAACATGTGATCAGCGAGTCCGAATGGGTGAAGAATAATGTAGCGATTAAATATACAGAACAAAATGGAGATGAAGCTTTGGTGAGTTTTGTTGTCAGTAGCGGGGCTAAAAAAAATAAGGAGTTGAAAGAAGCTTTAGAACAATATCTAAAGAATAATCTACCTGACTACATGATACCTAACAGCCTGGTAGAAGTAGATGAATTGCCCCTGCTAGGTAATGGTAAGATAGATTATTTGGCTCTAAACAAACTATACACGCCTAAAGAAATCGTTGGCCCCGTAAACGAAATTGAGTCAAAAGTTCTGGAAATATGGAAAGAGATCCTTGGCGATAAGCCTTTATCTACTGAAGACAGTTTTTTAGAGTCGGGTGGAAATTCATTGAGTATCATGAAACTGATAGGCAAAATTTATAAAGTATATAATGTCAGGATATCACTTGATAAGTTATTTCATAACCTCACGATAAAAAAACAAGCAGACTTTATTTCCAAGTCCAAGAAAGACACCATTTTAACGATTACTCAGTCCGTCGTTAAAGATGAATACAATTTAAGCGCAGCCCAGGAAAGAATATATTATAATTATGAGCTGAACAGACATAGTACTGCTTATAATTTGCCCTTGGCATGGCAAATAAACGAAGAGTTTGACAAAGCCCGTGCCGAAAACGCTCTGAGTGTTCTTGCAGATCGCCATGAGAGTCTGAGAACGTCGTTCAAGTTTTATAAGGATCGATATGTCCAAGTAGTCAATGACAATATCAATATTAAGATAGAGGAGATTGATGGCGATGATATTGATCTTGCGCTTCGCAAATTTATAAAACCTTTTGACCTTGCAAATGCACCTTTGATAAGATGCGGAGTAATTAAGACCAAAGGCAATAAGAATATTCTGGTTCTGGATATACATCACATTATATGCGATGGCGCTTCTCAAATGAATTTATTTGGGGACTTCTTAAAGCTGTATAATGGAGATCGGCTGTCACCCCTAAAAATTCAATACAAAGATTATGCAGAATGGGAGCATCAGATTAAAACTACCGACTACTACCTTACACAAAGAAAATTCTGGCTAAAAAGCTTTGAGGGAGATATACCAACGCTTGAGTTGCCTGTTGGTAAGGAGAACTTACTTGGTGTCAATAACGAAAGTGGAGCCAATCAATCATTTACGATTAAAAAAGAGGCCTATGAGCCAATCTTTCATGCTTTGAAAGCGGAAGAGATCACCATTTTTTCAGGCTTTTGCTCTATTGTTGTCCTTTTCTTATCACAGCTTTCAGGGCAAGAAGACATTGTTTTAGGAATTAATACCTCCGGCAGGATGCAAGATGAATTACAGCCTGTCATAGGAATGTTTGCGAAAACTTTACCAATCCGACATAAAATAGATACTGGAATGCCTTTCAAAGATTATGCAAAAACTATTCATCAATACTTAGTGGAAGCAAACAGCAACCAGTTGTATGATATGGCCGATATAGTAAAAGAGTTAAATAATGGCAGAAGTACACCGATTGGAGATCTGTTCAAGGTTATGTTTGTATTTCAGAATTTCGACGATAGTGTAAAATCAGATTCTACCTCTGAGTTTACTTATTATGAAATAGCTCGAAATACTTCTAAATACCCAATGACCATTTATGTGTATGAGGAAAGAGAAAGTATGCAATTTAAAATAGAATATTCATTAGCTTATTTCACTTCGAGTGACACTGAATTATTGATGTCTAATTTCAAATCGTTATTGAACCTGATTTCTGAGAATATTGATTCCAAGGTTATTGAATACTATTCAGACAATAATGCACAACTGCTAAGGGATGAGGATGCAATTGATTTTAATTTTTGATTAGCCATTAAGTCGGATACTTATTTTACGTTGAAGCAATTTTCAGGGAGGTGAGTTCAATTTGTTTTACAGTAATAACTTTAAAAGTTACTTCACATGAAAGATCTTATTAACAAATTAAAGGAGAATGATGTAGAAGTAGATGTTGTAAATAATGAGTTGCAACTGAATGTACCCCCAGGAGTAGATCTGGATGATCTTATTCTTGAGGTCAAGAATAATAAGCAGGAACTTATCGCTTATATACTGGAAATAAGAGGTGAAGAAATGTATGAGACTATTGAACCTTCCGAGTCCAAATCGCACTATTCCCTATCTTCATCGCAAAAGCGGCTGTATTTTCTTTATC
>CALBPF010000047.1 GCA_937899105.1 uncultured Flammeovirgaceae bacterium
CGACGTTACTCCTGCCTCCATAGGCTAAGACTAGCTCATTGATGAGGTCAGCTAGGTAATCCTTTATGTCAAGGCTTGTGAACTCCTGATCTTGATAAAGCCTCTGGTGAATTAACGACATTGCCCGTATTCTGCCTTTTCCTTCGTTGACGGCCTTCTTCGCTGAAGCGTCTTGCAATTTCATGGATTGTAGACCTAAAAGACTGGAAACAACTTGAAGATTGTTTTTTACTCGATGATGTAGTTCACGCATCAGCCATTCGATCTTTCTGTTTTTCTTCCTGATTCTTATGATGGCAAGCATAGCAATGCCGCACAGCGCCGCGAGTAAGAAAACGGAGGCAAGCGTCAGCAGTAAAAACCTTCGCTGATTGATTATTTGTTGTTCTTGTTGTTTCAGTTCTTCTTCTCTTCGCTGTGCATCGTATCGTTCCTTGAGTTCACTTACCCATAGGTTGTTTTCTTCGATGAACATGGGAATGAGTGCTCCGTAGTTTTCTTTTAAGTACCAATAGGCAGAATCGTATTGCTTAGTGTTTTCAAAGTAGTTCAGTGCGATGGCCGTGTTGTAATTAAGCCGATAGAGTAAAGGATCGATTTGAGATCCTACTTCTAGGGCTCCATCGTAGTATTTTCTCGCCAAAGCAAATTGATCCAGCGAACTAAGAATCCCAGCCAGTTGCAAGTGGGCATTGAAGACGGTATGTCTGAGAAAAGGGCGATCAGCGCCGGTTGCAATCACCTTCTTAAAGTACTTTTCGGCTTGCGAAAAGTCCTTGTTGACTTTGGCTGCAGAGCCAAATTGATATTCAAAATAGGTGGAAAGCCCTTCACTGAGCATGTTTTGTTCGTAAAAAGTTTGGGCCATGTCTTGCCATTCAAAATAGATGCTGAATGACGAATCACTAGGAGCCTGGGCTCCATTGAACTTCATCCGGTAAATGAGGAACCAGGCATACTTGACTGAGGAGCCTTCTGCGCATTCCCGTAGCATACGGATGTACTGCCGGTACTCTTTCCCAAGCGCGTACATTTTGCCATAGATATTAAGTAGACCTAATATGGCGGTGAAGTGGATGTTATCATCTTGTATTGATTCTTTCTTTCGGATGATTTCCAGAAAGAGGGGTAGTGCTTTTTCACGATGTCCGTTATACAAGTAGTAGGACCCTAGTAAGAGTAGATCCTGAGGTTTTTTAGAGTCGGCAAGGATTTTTGAAACACGTAGGGAGTCCTCGTAGGGTTTGGACCCGTTGTTGTTCCATACCGCAATTAGATTTTCTAAGAAACTGACTTGTTCGAGGTTTAGGTCTTCTAAGGTGTGCAATTCGGCCAGGGCGTTTTCATATTCGGTAGCCAGAAAAAGAGTAAATACTCTATCTTGGGCGCAGATTGCTTGGCCGCTGCACCCAAGAATGATCAATGTGAAAAAATATCTCAAATCAAATGGAATGGATAAATCCGATGCCAATGGGACAGTCTATGCTGGCTCCGCTCGAATTTTTAAAACTGCGCATGCCCCCATTTTCATGATCCTGTATGTGAGTACCTGGATCATACTCTACATGTGGTTCACCTTCGGAATCAAATGACCTTATCATAAACCCATCACGGGCGAAGAACTCTGAGTCGAACGAGCCATGGTGATAGGCATCAGCTGGCAGGTTAAGCTGCCCACCGTTCTTCACTTTTTCCTCAAAGTTGCTCATGCTCTGAAGTGTTCGTTCGAGCCGGAAGGTCGACTTCTTCGGGACAATGATTCCTTTGGAGAAGCGCATTATTCTTTTTGGATCCCCGTTGCTGACGTGAGGATGACCCTCTGGTAGTCTTGAAAAGGTGCCGGAACCGGTTGCGGAAATGGTCAACTTAAATTCCAGAAATCCTCCGGCTAGTGCGTCTATGTCTGGTACACCAGTTTTATTGTAACTGACCTCAATTCCCACGATTCTCACGCATTTGGGTCCTTTGTAACTGACACCAATGAATTCAATGGCATCGATCTTCACGTGTTCATCACCTGCGTTAGACACTTCAAATCTGGCAAAAAAAGCAAACAGTGTTTGATATACTTGGGTATAGTATAATAGTTGAAATCGTTCTTTTTCAGTTATAGGTAATAATGCAGTCGGTGACAAATTGATAGATGTTGAAAATTTCAATTCTATTTTGCGGACTTCTGATTGTAGACTATTTTCTAAAATCGAATATCCATAAGTAGTTAGAAATACCAATTTCTGAGTATTCTTACACCAAAACTTTGTTATCGTTCGCAATAACACCCCCCTCAAAACAGATCCTCACCAAATGGGCCGCACTTCGGGCATTTGCCTTCCGCATCGCATTTTTCCTATGTGTGCTTACTGTCAACGCACTGATGAAGAGCTTTGCCGAAATTTCATCGCTGCTCAAGCCTAGCGAGAGCGCTTCGATAATTTCAATTTCTCGCCTAGTAAGGTTCGGTTTAGTCATTATTTCAGGAGAGTTGATCATACATCGAAACTCCGAAACACTTAGACAGCTATGAAATTCTCTTTGTGAATAAGCCATTTTCTTTGTGAGCATTACAAAAAAGTAAACTTGCTAACAAAATCCGCCTTAAACGAGGAGCTTATAGGGATGGATTCGTGGTTGATAAATACCCTATTTCCTTCAAACTCTTCTACCTTCTTCAGGTTTACTACATAAGATCGGTGTATGCGCATGAACTCCGGAGATGACAGGTGGCTTTCAAAGGTCTTCAGGTTAATGGCAAGGGTGATGGGATGATCATTCACCAACACCTTGGTGTAGCTTCCTTCTGCCTGTGCGTATCTGATCTGATCAACTTCAATTTTTTTATATCGCGTGCTGTCTTTGATAAAAATGAAGTCTTTAATTTGGAAGACATCTCTTTCAGGCTGTAGCCCTGCTTTTAACAGGTTGTTAAAAGCTATCTCTATGGCCATATGAAGATTAGTCTCTTCGAAGGGCTTCACGATATAAGCAGCAGGCTTTACTTTTTTGGCACGGTCCAAAAATTTTTGGTCGGCATAAGCGGTCAGGAAAATAATTGCACAACGGTGTTTCTCTATGATTTCACTCGCCAGTTCAATTCCATCTCTATCACCTTCGATGTTGATGTCCAGAATCGCTACATCACACTTGTCTTTATTAAGAAGACCCAAAGCCTCATCAGCGCTGGTACACTGACCTATCACCTGATACCCTTTTGCTAAGAGAATTTCTTTTATCTCTTCGGAAACAATATACTGGTCCTCAACTATTAAGACTCTAATATTAGCCATTACGTCATTTTTTTGACTACTGATAGACTATGTAATAACGGTATAAGTATTTGATGGTTAGCTTGAATGATATTAATATAAACAAAATACTTTAATCAAAGGCGTTAATTAATAACCTTTGATTAAATGGTCCTTGTTTTTTCCTGATCAGGTCCATCGAGGCACTACTTTTTTTCCTGACTAATCTACGATGATATCATGACTGACATTAGAAGCGTCAATCAATAGATTACGGAAGCTTTGAATCCATGTTATAAAAGGAAATTAACCATGAATTCTAGTGAAACTTCATTCATATCCCTCATTTATAACTATGGTCGACACTAAAATCTTCGAAGAAATTACTAACGAAATTGATGAAATACTCCTGGTTTCTGTCCGCTTCTCTCATGACCAGATAGTGGGACCTTTTTAGACCATGTTTTCCAATTCGCTTGAAAACAAGCTCCTCAGACAGATTAAAGGGTTTTAACGTCCAGGGTGGAACGCACGTCACGCCCATATTTGCGTTTATCCATTGCAGCGTCACCTCGGTAAACGGAATGGCAGAAACCTTAGCAGGAACAATACGATTAGTCTTCAATTATTGCTCAAAAACAGACACATTCTCATGTGGGAAACTATTAATTAACAAGTTCAAATCGGAGAAGTCACTGGCATCTAAAAAGGGACGATCAGCTAATGGATGCTCATTATGCATGACTACTTTAATCTCATCCTCAAACACTTTTGTGGAATCCAATAGTTCAGAGGCCGGCTCTGTGGTCACAATGGTCATGTCCAATTCCTTTGACAAAAGCTGCGATATGGTTTGATGTGTTGCGCCAAGACTGAGATCTATGCTGATTTCGGGATACAGAATTCCCATCTTCTGTATGAATGCCGGTAAGCCATGAAAGAAAGACTGACATTCGGCGCTCACTTTCAATGAGCCTTTAGCGCCCTCTTTTATTTGCTTGATGTTGTTAAAGCCCTCGTCCAACGTATTGAAAAGTTGGTTGGCAATTTTGTAAAGCTCCTCCCCTTCCTTGGTTAGCTGCCACTTATTCCGGCCCCGGTTAAATACTTTAAATCCCAATCGATCTTCCATTTCTCGCAGTTGGTGGCTCAGCGCAGATTGCGTAAGAAAAAGGTGATCGGCCGAGTTGGCGATATTACCTTCTTCCTGAATTGATTTGATAAGTTTGAAATATTTAAGTTCCATATTCCAAATCTAGCCACAATAAAGCTGAGTTGTAGCTGAAAAAAATTCAACTATGCCCTGCAAGACATCTCAGCTATAAGCTCAGCTTCTACCACCCATTTATTCGTCTTTTGCTTCGGAATATGTTGATATGAATACCACAAAAGCCATAGCATTTGCCTTACTCTTTACCTTGAATCAAGGTCTGAAATCTCAAGATCTGCTTCGATCGTATCAAGCTGCATCCATTCAAGGAAAAGAAAGTATTAACATAGATGGCGTGCTAAAAGAACAAGCCTGGCTAGATGAATCCACTGAGTGGAGTTCAAAGTTTATTCAGCGGTTACCCAATGAAGGTGATGCTCCTACCCATCAGACTGAATTCAAGATATGCTACGATAACCAGTTTCTTTATGTGGGGATCCTATGCAAAGAGAAAGAGAGCAATGACATTAACCGCTGGATGTCCAGACGTGATGGCTACAATGGGGATTGGGTCGAAGTGATCATCGATTCCTATCACGATAAGCGCACTGCTTTTTCTTTTACCTTGAGCGCTGCCGGAGTAAAGAGCGACAAGTACATTACCCTGAATGGTGCAGATGAAGACATGGCCTGGAACCCCATCTGGTATGCCAAAAGTCGGCTACACAAGAAAGGCTGGACGGCTGAGATGAAAATACCGCTGAGTCAACTCAGGTTTAGTGGTTCGGAAGGTCAAATTTGGGGACTGCAGGTACAAAGAAGAATACTCAGAAATGAAGAGCTATCGGTGTGGCAAAGAGTTCCGCAAGACGCCCCAGGCTGGGTCAGCGAGTTTGGAGAACTCAGATGGGACGAACCCATCCAACCACAACGGCAATTGGAGCTACAGCCTTTTGTTGTCGGCTCAATTAACACCTTCGAGAAAGATCCTGATAATCCATTTCGGGACAGTAACATCTCATCGGTCAACGCAGGCCTGGATGGAAAGATCGGAATCACTAACGATATCACCCTGGACTTTACACTTAACCCTGATTTTGGCCAGGTCGAGGCTGACCCTGGTGCGATCGCGTTGGATGGCTTTCAACTTTTCTTTCAGGAACAGCGGCCTTTCTTCATTGAAAATAAGAATGTTTTTGACTATAGATTCTCCACCCCAATAATTGGTGGAGTGTACAGTACCGATAACCTATTTTATTCAAGAAGAATAGGCAGAAGCCCTCAAGGAAGTGTATTGTTGGAAGATGACCAATATGCCGATATACCCCAAAGAACCACCATTCTGGGCGCGGTTAAACTAAGCGTTAAGACCAAAAACGGTTTGTCTTTTGGATTATTGGAAAGTGTAACTTATAAAGAAACCGCAGAAATAAGCGATGGTAGCTCTCAGCGCATCGAGCCGCTTACCAACTACCTCGTGGCAAGAGCCCTGAAGGATCTCAATGATCGCAAGACATTCGTTGGAGGGGTGTTCACCTCAGCGCTAAGGTCTCAACATCAGGAAACGGGTTTTTTACATCAATCGGCCCATACCGGCGGGCTCGACTTTTTACATCAATGGCAAGACCGGAACTGGTATGTGGGAGCAAACGTAGTGATGAGCCATGTAGCTGGATCGAAGGAATCTATTCTGAGAACGCAGCAAGCTATTCCCCACTTATTTCAACGAGGAGCTTCGCATGTTAATATTGATTCTTCGAGGACAACGTTAACCGGATCAGGTGGTGACATAAAAATTGGGAAGGCTGGCAATGGACATATTCAAGCGGAAGTCGGATTTACCTGGCGCTCACCAAATCTTGAACTCAATGACATTGGGTTCATGCGAGAAGCAGATATCATTCAGCAATATGCAGGGGTATTTTATAGATCAATCAATTCATTTGGCGCTTTCCGCAATGCAAGGATCGGATACCAACATTGGCTCAACTGGGATTTTGAAGGCAACCTCAATTACATCGACTGGGACATTTCTACAGAAGCCACCTTTCAGAATAACTGGTCTACGACTTTGGGATTCTTCTCACAACCTCATACGTATTCAAAGTCATTACTGCAGGGAGGTCCCAGGCTCAGATTAGCTGATCAGTATGGGTTTTGGTGGGCGCTTAATTCCGATTCACGTAAGAAGTTTTATGTCGCTTACTCCGGTTGGACCAAAACCGGGCCGACAGGCAGTTACTATCTTCTGGAAAACAACGTGACATTCAACTACCAGCCTTTGGACCGTTTTCGTATGTCGTTGAGCCCTAAATACACCCAAATTAACCATCGCTTACAGTACAATGAAACGATTGTGTTAGAAGGTGAACGCCATGATATTGTCTCTATGATGGATCAAAGCACAATTAGCCTGGCGCTACGAGCTGATATCATAATCAATCCGAATATGGCCATCCAATATTATGCGGAACCGTTCATTTCCACGGGCGAATACCGGGACTTTAATACGGTCGCCAACCCGCTTCAGTCCTATGGCGAAAACCAGCTGGCACCGCTTCTCCTCTCTGGAGAGCCTGAGCAAGCCACCTATGAAGTGGATATAAATCGAAATGGAAATGCAGACGGCTTGATTAGTAATCCGGATTTTTCTTATGCACAGTTTAGATCTAACCTGGTATATCGCTGGGAGTACAGACCTGGGTCTGAGCTTTACTTGGTTTGGTCACAGGGAATGAGCGATACTTCATTACCTTATGACAACCCGATCGCTTCCTTCAGAAACCAAATCTTGTCCAGAGTCCTTGAAAATACTTTTTTAATCAAATTAACCTATCGTTTTCACAGATGAAAGTAAGTCGGCTCTTACGTTGGTTTTGGATAAAACCATTCCTGAAAATATTTAATAAGCCCGATGAAGATTTTAAACCGCCAAAAGAAAAGTGTGAGGTAAAAACTAAATTACCTCCTTTCTTAAGTATCAGATGACAAGAATTAAGTCTGAACAAAACGTGAGCAATCCAAGGAAAAGACATTGTCAAGAGCTAAATAGAAGCGTATAACATATTTGATATTGACGGAATGGTAAACAACCTGGATTACCAGGTGATCTTTGAAAGCGAAAGAATTATACCTCTTGATTAGGACTTCAATGAAGACAGGACTGAGGTCGATATTGAGTTTATTACATCTTAGTAGCGGATTTTTTTAGGTAAGGAAAAAGGGGTGAGCTTAAAATGTCCTGTAATGTTATAATCAAGATAAGCTCGAGTAAAAACTTGACTACCTGACCACCTGTCAAGCGGGTATTTGTCACAACCCTGCTAATGGAAAATGGAGTTTAGTTGTTGATTTTGACTCATACCTTCACTTAAGAGTCGCCTGTAGGAAATAGACATATACCTCATGTGCACTCAACAAAACCTCTGAGTTCCCGCGCCGGCCGGCGCCTCCTTGGAGGCGTAAACGTAAAAATAAAAAGACTGCCCTTACAACTTTATAAAAAGGGCAGTCTAATTGGTTTAACCTAATTGGGCTGCGAGGTAAATCTTAAGTAAGGTTTAACTTCGTTAAATCCCTGTGGAAATAATTCGTGTGCTTCTTCATTTGAAACCGAAGGAAGGATGACACAGTCTTCGCCTTGCTTCCAGTTTACGGGTGTAGCCAGCTTTTTGTAAGCCGTTAATTGCAACGAATCAATCACACGCAATATCTCATTAAAATTCCGTCCCGTAGATGCCGGATAAGTGATCATCAGTTTTATTTTCTTATCAGGATCAATAATGAACACCGATCTAACGGTCATTTTATTATCTGCATTTGGGTGGATCATATCGTAAAGCGCCGCCACTTTTCGGTCTTCATCCGCAATAATTGGGAAATTCACCTCCGTATGCTGAGTCTCATTGATATCCCTGATCCAACCCTTATGTGACTCCAGACCATCGACACTGAGCGCTGCCACCTTCACATTCCTCCCATCAAACTGTTCCTTCATTCTGGCGGTTGCTCCGAGTTCTGTAGTACAAACTGGGGTATAATCTGCCGGGTGCGAAAAAAGGACGCCCCATCCATCTGCCAACCACTCGTGGAAATTAATTTCTCCTTCGGTGGTCATAGCGGTAAAATTTGGAGCCTCATCGCCTAATCTTAATGTTGCCATGAAATTATTGTTTTAGCTATAAATTGATTTATATCAAGCTTAAACGTAAGCGATCAAATTTCGATGGCATTTTTAATACGGAAAATGATTAATCTCATCACGAAAAGTATAATCATGCGACTTTCATCTAACCTAATAAGAGTGTTTTAAACATTGTCACTAATCTATCTACCTTCTAAGAGTATTCACCAGCTAGTAGGGATTCTGAGGAAGCATCAAGGTCTAAAAAGCCCCTAGCCAATGTATTGGGGTAGTTCACTCTTTTTGCGCAAGTATTAATCATTTCCAAGACTGATACCTAATTGACTTTAACCGCTGTTCTTGCCCTTGAAGGGTCAGTGTCATACTGATTAGAGAAACTAATTACATTGCCCTTTTCATCCCTGTTAAAATGAAAATCAAAGTACTTTTCCAAAATTGCAAATTCAGATTTTCCAGTTACTTGAATTTTAACTCCTTGTGATTCTCCTTCACGAACTAAGTTTAACTCGCCATCTTTAATGATAATTTCACGAACATAATTACCATCTTTATCTGTGCTACAATACACCGTTAATTCTTCTTAAGGCAAGATAAAAGTTGGTCGTCTGTAAACAAACCTCATACCTTGATTATAGGCTCTGCCTCGCCTCCGAGAAGTGGGTTTAAACATCTTGTTGATATGGATAAAATCAGAAACAACCCTGGCTTAATTAGGGATGATATAACCCTTCTGTAATCTTTAGCGATCATTCCTAGGCTTCAGTATAATCATCTTATATTGTTAACCTATAAAATACTAATGGCCAACTTTTTATACCCGACACATTCTATTATTTTTGAAAAAACCACACTTCTTAGTGAAGTCTAATTATCGCTCTGTTTATACGGCTTTTGACCCCTACCCGTCGCGTAAGGGATCGGCTATACACATCGAAAAAGCTTCGCAGGTACTAAGTCATAGGTTTGGAAAAACGTTACTGCTCACACTGCCAAGACAGGTCCATTCAAGAGTGAGAAGGCCGATTAAGCACATGCAATTCCAAGTTAAAGAATCGAATTACCTTCAGCGTGCGCAAGCTTACTCCCATTGGGTGGATGAAGTACTGAATGGCCAACATCACCTCCAGGTAGGACATTTTCGTGATATCTGGGGCGGACAGCCTATTCTTAAAAGGTCCAGCCTTCTTTCTGTATTTGAGGTCAACGGTTTACCGTCTATCGAATTAACCAACCGATTCAATTACATCACCCAAGATACGATTCAAAAGATCACGCAACTGGAAGATTATTGCCTGCAGCAATGTGATGTTATCTTATGCCCGTCAGAAACAATTAAGACACATCTTATCTCAAGAAATGTGATCAAGGACAAAATCCATGTATTACCCAACGGCGCTACGGTTCCAATCGCGATGAATAAGCCCTCCTGGGCTCCGGAGGAGTATATTGTCTATTTCGGAGCGCTACAACCCTGGCAAGGTGTGGATGTGTTGCTTAAGGCCATGCAGTACCTGGCCGATAAGCCTAACCTTAAACTGATCATTTGCAGTTCGCACAAAGAGAAATTCTCAAGACCGTATAAAAAGTTAATTTTACGATTAGACCTGGAACAGCAGGTAATCTGGAAACATAAGCTCGATAAACAAACGCTGGATAAGGTCTTACAACATGCTATGGCCTCCATAGCGCCCCTCACAGAATGTAGCAGAAATCTAAAACAAGGCTGCTCACCTTTAAAAATCTTTGAAAGTATGGCCTGCAAGGTCCCCATCATAGCTTCTGATCTTCCTGTAGTACGCGAAATTTTAACCCCGGAAGTAGACGCCAAACTAGTACGACCCGACCGTCCGGCAGAGCTGGCAAGAGCTATTCGGCTGCTGGTGGACTATCCGCAGTTACGTAAGGATCTGGCCTCCAATGCGTTTGACAAGCTTAGCGAACGATATACTTGGGAGAAAATTGACGCTAAACTTTCTGATTTTTATGATAAATTGGTAATTAATGTGTACGCTTAACTATAACCTGATATGAGCAAGGCATCTAAAATCTACAACTCACTCAGTCATCAACAAAAGCAGTTTTTTAAGGAAAAGACATTAAGCGCCACCATGAAGGTGAAGCAGTGGATTACATTTTTATCTAAAATATCCACGCTGGACAAGATGGGCGATGGAAAAATCAAGAGACTGCTAGGTTTTGGTATTGCGGCTATCGTAATAGCTGTCATTTCCGCGATCGTGGCGCTTGTTTCTGAAGTGATTGAGATCTTAATTGGCTCAGGTATATTGCTAATCGGAGGAATCTTAATGCTTGTACAACGGTCAGCGGCCAAGAAAAAAGATATCAATAACTACCTAAGGCAGTTTTTTATGCCTGTTTTAAATGTGTTGAAAGACAAGGCTGGTGAGGATGCCAAGCTTGCGGCAAGCCTTGATTTTAGAAACCCCAGAAAAGTACTGGATCCCGTACGAAGTACTATTGGCACAAGAAAACAAAAAATGTACAGTCCTACTTACATTATGTCGAGGGTAACCCTGAAGGATGGCACTTTACTGGAGTTTGTGGTTAAGGATGACATAAAAGACCTCAACTGGACCAAACGAAGCGCCAGTGGAAAAACGAAGTACAAGCGAAAAACCAAATTCGTCCACCATTGCTTTATCAAAATGACGTTGGCTAAGGCAGAATATACCTGGAATGGTACGCAAGACGATGGTATTGAAGTGGTAGACCACAATGGGCATTACCAGGTAAAAGCAAGGATCAAGATCAAGAAAGTGGGAGATCATGTTTTGCATGTAAAAAGCTTTTTTGACACGATGCAGGCCATCTACGCCTTGTTTGGGCCGCTCAATCCAAGTACTTCCGCTTCCACCCGGCGTGACGACTCTGAAGAGTTTCATGACAACTATATGTTCGTTCCTTACGTCTGGTACGGCGGTTACTTTGATGAATACGATTATGACAGTTTTGAATACAGCGACACGGGTGAGATCATGATGGAAGACGAAGCAGCCAATGTTTTTGATAGCTGATGGCGATTAGGCTGCTTTGGCTTACAGAAAACTATCCTCCCCAGCGTGGCAGTATGGCCCAGTCCTGCGACCGATTGATCCACGGACTTCGGAACGATGGTTATGAAATTGAGATCATCCATTTTACCCTTAAAGGCAATGCATTTGTTAGAAAGCAGCAACAAGGCGGTGGTTATGTCGCCGTAACGTACGAAGCCTGTGCGCCACATACCCTGAATATGACCTGGAATTATATTAAAACACTCGGTTCGTTCGATTACCTCATTGCTTTTGGCGGGAACCTCTCCATGACGGGCGCTCCTATTTTCGCGCAATGGATGGAAACGAAACTGATTACCTTCCTACGCGGCAACGACTTTGACACGTCCATATTCACACCCAGAAAACGGGAAGTGTTTCAGTTTGCGCTACAACAGTCTGCTCATACTG
>CALBPF010000048.1 GCA_937899105.1 uncultured Flammeovirgaceae bacterium
GTATGCTCTATATAACCAATTGGATTGAGCGTCTCAAAAAGTCGTTTCGAAGAACTTTAAAGATACAAAATGCTTTTACCTACTCCGGGAGCTACTATCACTTTACCGGGCTTTGTCGTTATTGAGATGGGAAAGAAAACGTATAGCTATCCCATTTCCAATTTTAGATCTGATAAAAACCTTAACTAACATTTAAAAAGAAGTTATCTCCGTGGAACCCCTTTTTTCCATAAGACATACTATCCGGGACACTACCAACTTACTTAATGGGGTTTGCTAAAAAAGAGGGCTGATTCAATGACTTGACCATAAATGACTTAAAGATCAAAACGTCAAGCTGGCGGCAAACCACCCGTCGCCGATCACCCTCGGCAGTGGCAAACTACTTAATTCCGGTATAGGATAAAGGATAACTCCATCGAAGGAAAGTTTGGATAGGCTAAGAATAGATATGGAATGAATCCTTGCCGTGTTCGACTTGAGCAAACAAGTGAATTATGGGTAGCGGTAGCGTCCATTGTTCTGGTCGTCTCCGTTTCTAAAAGCCGGATTACACTCTTTCCTAAATTTGATTTTAAGCGCGTTACGCTTTAAATAATCTTCATGTCAGATAAGCAACTTCAATTCAGTTCTTTCCAGCTGTCATTATTTCATCAGAATTCAACTGATGCGACCTGGCTCTTATATTTAATTTGCTTGGGTCGCCACGATATAAGATTGATGCTACTCCCGCAACAGCTTCGACTGGGTTTTTACCTAGAAGCCGCCCCTCGCCAAAAAGCTCAAATTCCACCTTATTTTGAGCAGTGTAAGACAGAGATCCTATGCTGTCTACCACTTCTGCATGAACAATAATCAAATCATCAGTTTCGTTAATATTTAAAAAGTTATCCACAAAGAGACGGATTGATTTAGGATTTCCTGAAGTGCACACCACGTCTTTACAAACGGTCTTACCGCCAATCTTGCCAATTGCACTTAATTTTCCTGGGGTAAACGAGCCAAGATCAAACTGAAAGGGGGGAAATGCAAGATGTGTGGAATACATATCCTGATTTGGCCTGCTCTTTGAAACCAAAGAATCATTAAGGTAAAGTTCTACCTCCTCGCAATTGCTGTATACCCTAACATTCGGATTGGAATCTGCGTTCCAATATGAGGCTATTTTTACCATAGGGCCGGCGCCCTGTTTGAGCGCTAGTGTATCTTCCGCAGGTCGCTGACTCTGGTAAAAATAATAGGCAAACTTTGGTATTCGAAAAATATCGCTGATTCCTGAGGCCTCAATGTCGTCGGCATACCCTCTGTTGTAATCGAACATTAACCAGTTGGCATGACCAATCGTATTGGATCCTTTTCGGTTAGAGTTGGCTGCTTCCTGAAAGTTTAGCGCTTGTTGCAATAGTCGTCTTTCGCCGTTAGATCTTAATTGGCGACTATTTCTTTCATCCGCTTTTAAGTTTTTGAAATTGCTTTGATTAAATCCGGCATTCTGGGCGTAGTACTCCCAATCGCCGTATTCTGCAATGAATAAAGGTCGGTCGTTTGACCTGTAATTATTCCAGTAATTCGGGGCTTTTCCATGTTGCCTGGCAGGAATGTACAGATCGAAGGCATCATTATCTATCCAGCCAGCCGAATAAGTATCGCGAAATGGGAGTTCTTTTTTCAAGATTTGGTTGGCGGTAATCATATACTCTTCGGTCATTGAAGATTCATTTAATGAAACCTCCCAAAATACTACGCTAGGGTGATTCCGATCCCGGCGCACCATCCTTTGGATATCTTGATAAGAATTTTCAATGAATTCTTGATCTCCAAAAAATTGCCATCCCGGAATAGCGTTCATTACCAAAATGCCCAACTCATCGCAAGCCTTTAAAAAGTCCTCGTCCTGGGGATAGTGTGAGAGGCGGACTAAATCGAAACCAGCCTGTTTAATTTTTAAAGCATCACGATAGTTGGCATTTTTTGATATAGCGTAACCTATGTAGGGATACTCCTGATGCCTGTTGGTTCCCCTTAAATATATTTTTTCATCATTGAGAAAAAACCCATAAGGGGTCAACTCTACTTTCCGAATACCAATGTTTTCCATGAAGTCGTCTACCAAATGATCATCATGATCGAATAGTTCTATCTTCATGGTATACAAATGCGGGGTTTTGACAGACCACAGGAAGGGATCTTCCACATTTAAATTAATAGTAATATCAGCGTCGGAGTTTTGAGGTAGTTCGGTGATAGCGCCGTAAAAGGTGAGTGCTTGATCCTGCGGATCTGTTAAGGTCGCCTTTATCCTGAACCTGGCTGTTTGATCTTGTTCGTTTTTAACATGTACGCGTACTGAACCGTTGGCAGAGGTTTGAGAAACTGAATCGAAATGACAGAGCGCTCCGCCGCCCCCTACCCGGTCAATTTGTAGTGCGTGGGTAATGTGGAGCTTATTGGTTTTAATGAGATTTACCTGCCGGTAAATACCACCGTAGTAATTAAAATCCAAATCATTAAGTGGTTTCCCAGGGGGTATGCTAGGATTATCCTGATTATTCACCCAAAGGGTAATCTGATTTTGACCCGGAATAAGATAGTCGGAAATGTCGGTAAAAAAAGGAAGGTAACCGCCGGCATGGTTGCCTGCACTAGCGCCATTTACCCAAAGTCTTGCTTCGTGCATAACACCTTCGAACTCGAGAAAATACTTGGTAGACAAGTCCTGGATCTGCAACGACTTTTTATACCACAAATCCCCTTGCCATTGCTCATTAACGACAAGAGGTTCTATTCTTGGAGCATGCGGAAGTTTGGTATTTAACCAACTTAAACTGTCGCTACTAAATTTCCAGTTGCTTACAATAGCCTCTTCCTGTCTGTTGTAATCCCCTTTGAAAGGTATAAGCAGCCCACCACAGAGTAACAGAATAAAAAAAACAATTCCGCCGAAAGTAGTATATTGATTCATATGTTATTCATTTCCGTTCTTCAAAATTCTTGAATATACCCTTGGAGAGGGTTATGTATTCTCTGTTTTAAGGGTGTGAAAATTCGTTTATTCTATTTTTCCTATCAGATTTGGATCTTCATTTAGAATCTGATTTCGAATTTTTACTTGTAGAAAACACCTACCTTTTTTGATGATTTTGACATATCTGCTAATCGTCATTTAAAACCAATTTAGCAGCATCTTAAACTGTGAAACGACATTTTAACTCTTAAATGAAGAAATTATGAAAAAATTAAATGCTCTTATATTGACACTGTTTGTGTTCGTGCTAGTTGTAGTTTCGTGCGGCGACGACGATGAACCAACTGTAACATTTGCGAACCCAACTATTACAATTACTTCACCCAGCGACTTATCCGGACTGACGGCGGTCATTGGAAGTCCTATCTCATTTACTTTGGAGGTAAGCGCTGAAGCAGGATTAAGTTCTCTGAGTTTAAATGGTATGAATATTAAGACGTATACCGGTCAAGAGATCACCGACGCCTTTGAATATACATTTACAAGTAGTGAGAGCGGTGCGCTTAGTTTGGTCTTTGTAGTTACCGATGCGGAAGGTACTTCTACAGAATCAGATGCGGTTGCTCTCATTGTTGAAGAAGGAGCCACACTTATTTTGGATTTTGGTGGAGAAACAACGGGTATGACTTTTACTCAAAATGCTGATTGCGATGGCCAAGAACAGACGGGGTCAGCGCAACCAGCTCGCGTTGCTACCGAATTCGAGAGCGTTGGCATAACAACAACACCTACTTATGAAGCGTCAAACGACTGGTACCGCACTGCTGAAGGAGAAGAATCAGCAATGTCTCTGGTTTTCACTGCCGGACAAGATAATCCCGACCCGAATGCTGCCGAAGAATTTCAAGGAAGTACAATGGCCTACTCAAAAAAATATGCAAGATGGAGTTGGGACCGTTCCATTATTAGTTTAGATAATATGCTTGATGTAGAAGATGTGGATGCACTGCCTCAGATCAATAGTGATTTGAACGGACTTACCGAAGGTACCAAAGTAATCAAGTTAGATGCCTACTACATGGATACTCAGGAAGCGCCTTTTGACAGTGTTAAAGTCGAAGAAGCAGGCTACCGACTTGATATTATTTTAGTTGATTATAACGTTCACAAATGTAATCATGATGGGTCGGGAATGTATATAGGGTACAGCGCCTACATTACGTCCGCTAATACTTGGGAAACCATCACATTTGATCAGCTGTACATACAAGGGGGCGTCAATAATTATTTATCGGTAGGGGGAAATAACTCGCCTGATTCGGACGGTATTGACGGCATATCTATGCTGTTCGGTATTAATAGTACTTATGACTTAGGCTCTTGGAATTGGGATGAAAACCGATGGAATAATGTAGGGCCGGATAACACTACTTTCTTCAGGAATCTGAGAATTGAAGATGTTGAATAAAGGTTAGTGAATCATGTTGCTAGGGAAGACATGTACGTGATAGCATGACCCGGGTAGAAAAGGTTTTCTGGAAAACTATTTCGCATAAATAAAAAGGGGGTACATCCCCCTTTTTGTTTTTTACCACATAATACTTAATCTTTGATTTTGTACAGTTGAAAACGGTTCTAACCATAGCCTTATTAGTAGTTTGCCCGAGATTGTACGGCCAAAATGCTAAAGTCTTTACTAACCTTGCAAGGTCATCAGGGTTACCTGCTAGCTCAATTACTGCAATAACCCAAGATCAAACAGGGTTTATCTGGATAGGGAGCAAGAATGGTCTGAATAAATACGATGGAAGTAAATTCACACATTATCATACGGGCAATTCTTCAATGGTGTCTAACGATATCACTTGTCTTCTTACCGCGTATGATGGTACGGTGTGGATTGGATTCAATAGCGGCGGATTACTAAAATATAACCCACTTACAGACGATTTTGAGAACAGCAGCTCAAAAGTATTCGGCAGGGAAGCTACGATCCGTGCCCTATATCAAAAGGATTCATCCAGGTTATGGGCCATTTCAGGTCAACGAATTGTAAACGTGCTGAACGCGGCGGAGCAATTAAATGTAGTAAATTCCACAGCTATAAACTCTAAAAACCAGTATTTCACTACAATGGTATTTAGTGAAGGCCATTATTGGGTAGGTACTAATTACGGAAGTCTGATAAAAATCTCTGAGGAGGCCCCCGATATTTTTTTTTCCATATCTGATCAGGACAGCCGCGCTGTCAATATTGTATTTGATGTTTTAACCACAGGCAAAAATCAGCTCTTGGTAGCCACACAAAATAATGGTCTGCTTACTATGGACATCGTTAGCGGCCGGTTCAGCAAGACCGCTGTTAACGCCGAAATAGTACGGGCTTTACACAAGGATTATCTTGGCAGAATATGGATTGCCACTGATGGCAATGGGCTGTTTCAAATGGATAAAACGGGTAGCTTACATAATTATCGTCACACCTACGGCAATAAAACTGCCATTGCAAGTAACGCTATTTACTGCATTTTTGAAGATAGAGATCATAACATTTGGCTTGGTACCGCCTGGGATGGGGTCAGTATTATCGATCATCGATCTGAACGGTATAATTATTACCATAGCGATTTTCTTGGTGAGCAAAGCGCCGGTGTGTTAAGCATTCTTTCTGAGCAAGACAGGCTATGGTTTGGCTCCGACGGCGACGGTTTACACATTTATCCGCCTCAGGAGGGGTATTTGAAAGAACTACAGGAAAAATTAGGGGCCAGTACATATCCTCAATTCATAAAAAAAATGAACGATGGCTACTATTGGATCGGCACCTTTAAGAAGGGTTTGTACCGCGTTAGTTTGGATGATGGAGAATTCTTTCACTATCTCAATCAGCCGGGGAAACCCAGTTCCATTAGCCATAATGATGTCAGGAATGTAGTCTATCTGAGCGAACATCAATACCTGATAGCTACCTGGGGAGGTGGGGTTAATCTGTTTAACAGCAACGATCAAGAATTTTCAACCTTTACGCCGGCGTCGGATGGAGAGACTATTCCCGTAAATGCAGTCACTCTTTTTCCGTCTTCCGAAAAAAGAACTCTGGTGGGCGCTTTTGGCGAAGGGTTATTTCTTTTTGATCATGAGGCGCAAACGTTTCTTAGGTTATTCGAAAATAAAGTTAAGAACTGCATTTCGATCTATTCAAATTCTGAAAACACCTGGATTGGCACATGGGGTAAAGGGCTGTATAAGACTACGAACGCTTATGACACGATTGTACAGATTACCGGAAAAGAGTTATCAACGACAGCTACAATCCTATCCATACTTCCTGCTAAATCGGGAGGCGTATATATTACTACAAAAGAAGGAGTCTATCATATAAATAATAAAGGGAGAGCACAAAAGTTACCCGGTTTAAATGGCCAATACCATATCAATTCGGCAACATTGGATTTTCAGGGGAGACTGTTTTTCGGAAATACTAATGGCGTGGTATCATTTGATGATGACAAACCTCTACCTAATCTAAGCAACGATATCCAGCTTTTCGGCATTAAACTATTTAACAGGCCAATCTCTGAAAAACATAAAAAAGGGAAGGATTACCAATTTTCTTATAATGAAAATGTACTGACCTTTGAATACGGGTCATTGGTCTATCCAACATCTTCTGAAGTGAAATATCAGCTTATGGTGGAACCGCTAAATAAGGACTGGGTGGACATGGGTTCTCAACGCTATATCACTTTAGCCAATTTAAATCCGGGTAGATACACCATCAGGTTTAAAACATTAGAAGGTACCAAAATCGCTTCCGCTACTTTTAATATTGCTAATCCCTGGTGGAAAGCGTGGTGGGCATTTTTGCTTTACTTAATGCTTTTTTTATTGTTGCTGTACTCCTACCGACTCCATATAGTACGGTTAGAACAATTAAGGTCAAACTTATCATTGGAAAAGTTAAACAGGGAAAAAGAAGCAGAGATAGGAAAAATCAAACAAAAGTTTTTCATCAATATATCTCATGAAATTCGAACCCCGCTCACGCTCATTATTGGTGAAATTGAACAGCTTATAAAAAGAACGCAGGCAAGCGCCATAGTGGCTAAGTCTATTTCTAACATACGTTCAAATAGCAATCACATGCTACAGTTGGTCAATGAATTATTAGATTTTCGAAAGTTAGAATCAGAAGAGTTGACACTAAAAGTGGCTAAAGGAAACTTGATAAAGTTTGCAAAAGAAATTTTTCTTGCTTTCCAGGTCAGGGCCGAGGAAAAAAACATTCAGTTTACTTTTAAAAATTCGTCCGATTTAATCGAAGCATGGTATGACAGAGATCAACTAGAAAAAGTATTTTATAATTTATTGAGTAATGCACTCAAATATACACCTTCCGGGAAGGCGGTTGAGCTTAAGGTGGATGTGGAAGGTGAAAATATCTTAATACGAGTATCGGACTCCGGGAGAGGGATAGCCAAGGACCAGCTGGCAAACGTATTTAAGCGCTTTTATCAGACCGATAATGTGGTGCATTTGTCCGATTCTGGTTTTGGCATTGGATTATCCATTGTGCATGATATTGTTAAACTGCACCATGGGCAGGTAACGGTTGAGAGTGAACTGGGTTCCGGAACTACCTTTACTATCACTCTTTTGTGTGGCAACAATCACTTCTCTCCCGATCAACTTTTAAACGACTTTCTGGATAGTGAATCCATTAAACTCTATACCATTTCAGAAAAGCCTGTAAATATGGCTTTTAAGGGTACTGTAACGGATCAAAAGGATGAACTACTATTGGTAGTAGAGGACAATGAAGATATCAGAAACTTTATTGGAGAAGTGCTGCAAGACGAGTTCAGAATAGCGAAGGCGGAAAATGGTTTGAAAGCGCTGGAAAGTATTGAAGCGGAATTGCCGGATCTTATTATTTCTGACGTTATGATGCCTGAAATGGACGGTATCAATTTTGTTCAAAAATTAAAATCCGATGTACAAACCAGCCATATACCGGTTATTCTTCTCACTGCCCGAACAGGTCTGATTTTTATGAAGGAGGGGTATGAATCCGGAGCTGATGAATACATGACCAAACCTTTCAACGCTTCTATGTTAAGAACAAGGGTGCGTAATATCCTGCGAAGCAGGCAGGTGCTTAGGGAAAAGCTAAAGACTGAATATTTGACTCGACCAAAGGTGGTAGATATGAATACGCCTGATGAGCAGTTCTTAATTGATTTCACCCGGGTGATAGACAAGTTTTTAGACAGTTCGGACCTAGATACGAAGCTAGTTTCAGCTGAGCTGGGGATGAGTCATTCGGTAGTTTACAAAAAACTAAAAGCATTGACGGGATTTACCATTGTCGAATTCATAAGAGACTATCGCCTTTCCCAAGCGGCTAAGCTCCTTACTTCCTATAGACAGTCCGTATCGGAAACATGCTACAGCGTAGGGTTTTCTGATCGGAAATACTTTAGTCAGGTGTTTAAGAAAAAATATGGAATGACACCTTCCGAATATGCGAAATTCATCGCTTAACAATACTTGAAGATCGAAATAGTGGATTAGCCTCGTTGAGTTCACGTTTCAGTCGAACCGAACGAATTTACCCCACTTACTAGATGAATCTTAAGACGCTGTCCTTACTATTAAACACTGAAGTTTACACCATGAATAAGAAAGAACCGTCCAAAACAATAAATTTCAAGGTAATAATATCCGCCATTGGATTAATCGTACTTTTTATATTCCTTATGTTTTTGGTGATGAATGTTTTTTAATATGAAAGAGCGCAGTATCAATTCATTTCAAAACAAAAATATATTTTTTAGGAGAATACAAAAGCAACTGATATTAGCCTGCACCTTATGCTATATCTCTCTTCCATGCTGTGTGCATGCCCAAATGCTGGTAAAAGGTAATGTAAAGGCCTCAGATGAGCCCGATGGTTTGCCGGGCGCCACTATTTTATTGAAAGAAACCGGCTTGGGAACGGTTACGGATTATCAGGGTAATTTTGACATTGAAGCAGATCAGGGGCAGACCATTATCGTATCATTTGTAGGCTATGCCACGCAGGAATTTCAACTCACCAGCGCCGATTTCATTCCCATTACGCTGGAAGCTGATATTTCGACGCTCGATGAGATAGTAGTAGTAGGTTACGGAACGCAGCGAAAAAGTGATATTACAGGATCTGTAGCTTCGATCAGGGAAGCAGACATGAACCCTGGTCCGGTGGCATCTGTGAGCAACCTTTTACAAAATACGGCTCCGGGCGTGGTACTGACCCAAGCCAGCGCACAACCGGGAGGTGGTTTTGATGTAAAAATTCGAGGCGCTTCTTCTGTCCTCGGTGCAAACGGGCCGCTTTACGTTATAGATGGGTTTCCGGTAACCAGCGATAATGTTCAACCAGGCTCGTCTTCCCGCCATCGCTCATCGCCACCTAGAAATCCATTGAACGGAATAAATCCGCAAGACATTATTTCCATAGAGATATTAAAAGATGCGTCTGCCACAGCTATATATGGGGCAAGAGGCGCTAACGGCGTTGTACTTATCACCACTAAACGTGGCAACTCGCAAAAGTTAACGTTGGATTACAGCTCCTCGTTTAGCCTGCAACGGCTGGACCGTGAATATGATATGTTAAATGCAGAACAGTTTGCAACGGTCTCAAACGAAGTATTCCTATCAAGGAATCCCGGAGAAGACCCTATCTATTCTCCCGCAGAGATTAATACTGCCGGAGACGGTACAAATTGGATCGATGAAATAACAAGGACAGGAACTATCCATCAACAGCAGATTGGCGGAAGCGGAGGCTTCAAGAATTTGAAATACTACTTTTCTGCAAATTATTACCAGCACAGAGGAATTGCAGATGTATCTGAACTGGAGCGCATCAGCGGTAGAACTAACCTGGATTACACTCATAATAGATTAACTGCAGGGTTGAGCGTTACTTTTTCTCGAACTAATGATAAACAAGTGCCGTTTGGAGCAGATTCAGGGGGACCGGAATTCGGGGGCCTATTCGATAACACAAGGTATTGGTCTCCTTTGCTCAGCGTCAGAGACGATAATGGCGGTTTCACGCCGCATCCGGTGAGGACGTTAATTCCTAATCCGGTCTCGCTGCTCGATATTGAAGATAGAATCAATACCAACAGAATCCTTGGTACGGCTTTTGTCCAGTACGAAATCACATCAGGCTTAAAAGCTAAGCTTAACCTTGGAAGAGACCAGTCGAACTCGGAACGTGAGGCTCTTATTCCTTTATCCGTAATTCGAGGAGCTCAGGCAAACGGAGAGGGAGAAGCCGGAGAAACAGACAGCTGGAGCACACTTGCTGAACTAACACTTACCTATCAGAAAGAGCTTAGCAACAACAGTAGTTTAACATTTTTAGCCGGGTCTACCTTTCAGCAGTTTGATTCGGAAGGATCATCCAGCCTTTTTATCGGTTTTGCAGATCAAACCACTGATTTTTCCGAAATTACAAGTGCGGATACCATAGGTACTGTACCTTTCAAAGAAAGGTCGCGTCTTTTGTCCTATCTGGCCAGAGTAAACTACTCGCTCAACGACCGTTACTTATTAACATTTAGTTTTAGGGCTGATGGGTCTACGAAATTTGGGTCCGGTAATAAATGGGGCTATTTTCCCTCCGGCGCCTTTGCATGGAAAATTCACAATGAAAACTTTTTTAGTTCATCCTTTATTGATGAATTAAAATTTAGAGTCAGTTACGGTCAAATTGGTAATCAGGAGATAGGTAACAAACGATCGCAATCGTTATATAACGTAACCCGCAGAACAGTCATAGGAGGGTCTCCTATTCAAGGTCTTGCGGCTTTACGACCCGATAACCCGGATTTAAAGTGGGAAACTACAACGCAATTCAACATAGGTTTAGACTTTGCTCTATTGGGAAATCGGATTTACGGCTCCATCGATGCCTATGAAAAAAATACTGATGATGTTCTTTTGGACTTCCAGCTTCCTGGTACTGCGGGGTTTGATGTAGTAACGCTCAACGCTGGGTGTATCCGGAATAGAGGTATAGAACTGGGGTTGACCTCAAGAAATATAGTTAGTGAATTTGAATGGGTATCTTCTTTCAACATAGGTTTTAATGAAAACGAGTGGAGAGATAGAGCTGGGTTTTATCCTGAAGGTGAACAAATTGCTGAAGAAAATGGGCCATTAGGCGGGATCTATGGCTATCAGGTTATCGGTCTTTTCCAAAGTCAGGAAGAGATTGATAATAGCCCAGATCAGTCTGCGGTTGCCGTTGCTCAACCCGGCACATTCAAGTACCAGGATACTAATGAAGATGGTGTGATTACACCGGAAGATAGAATTCTCCTCGGCAATGTTGATCCGGATTATACCTTTGGACTTAACAATACCTTTAGCTACAAAAATTTTGATCTAAATTTTTTCTTTCAAGGATCTATGGGAAGGGAGAAACTTAATTTTACACGTGCTTACCTAGAGGATGTAGATGACATAACGGAGGGGTTCAATAAATCAGAGGCGGTTCTAGACCGGTGGACACCGGACAATCCCAATGGAACCGTTCCCGGCGCTGATGGCATACTCGGGGGCTTTGCTGACAATAGCGAGTACATAGAAGACGCATCTTTTGTTCGCCTCAGAAATATTACTCTGGGCTACACTTTTAACAACGTCAAGAAAATCTCTAACTTAAGAGTTTATGCTGACATCCAAAACCTGATAACTATAACGCCATTTGAGGGCGCTGACCCGGAAACAGATGAATTCCGGCAGTACCCCAATGCTAAGACCTATACTTTAGGTATAAGCGCTACTTTTTAACTGCATAGAAAATGAAGATTATACATAAATTAACAAATCTCTGCTTTGCCTTTTGTCTACTGGCCATGGCCGTACTTTCCGTTCGGTGTTCAGATGCTTTGGAAGAAGACGTTTTCGTGGATGTAGCCTCCAATAATTTTTTCAAGAATGACAAAGATGCGGTGACCGCAGTGGATGCCATTTATGCAAAAATGAGAGCGGATGGCTCGGTAACAGGGGGTTCGGGCCAGCAGGAGGGTTGGGGTGGTTTCGGGTACGGAGAGGCAACCATCTTCAACTATCAGCAAGTGCAAACCGATGAAATGGTAGTTCGCTGGTCAGGGTTTGGTGTTTTTACAAATTTTACCTTAACACCTTCAAGCTATGGCAACGTCGGATTTGTATTTGGAGACTTGTTTGAAGGTATTTTTATCGCTAATAATGTACTTACTAACATCGAAGATAACGATAACCTGAGTGAAGAGATCCAGGATCGTGTGAAAGGCGAGGCATTGTTTGGGCGCGCACTTTTTTACAGTACCGCACTGAGTATCTTTGGTAATATTCCAAAAATAACGCAACCGGAAAGCGATCCCCTCAACTTGCCTAAACAAGCTCCTCCCTCAGAAATAGCTCAACTGGTAATTGAAGATCTTACGGAGGCCGCATCTCTTTTGCCCGAAAGTTATTCAGCCTCTGATTACGGCCGGTTTACAAAAGGGGCGGCATTCGCTCAATTAGCCAGGTTTCAGTTGAATCAAAAAAATTGGAGTGCGGCAATTGATGCAGCCAGAACGGTAATGGCGCTCGGTTATACACTATCAAGCGAATATTCGGATATTTTTAGTGTAAATAATGAAAGCAATCTCGAAATAATCCTTACCATTCCGTGCATTGCACAGCCTGGTATCGGTAACACTATGGTTGCGCATAGTGGCGAACCTGATTTTTATGCCGGAGGTTGGGGCGGCCATCTGGCGCGCAATGAGTTTTACGATACCTTCGATCCGGAGGATCAGAGAAAGGCCCTCCTTATTAAAGAATACCAAAGTGCAACCGGTAGCATGAAAACCGTATCAGATGGCGCCATGATTATTAAATATGAAGTTGACCCTGATCGGATAGGGCCCTGGGCAGGCAACGATATTGTATTGCACCGTCTTGGCGAAATTTACCTTACGCTGGCCGAAGCGCTCAATGAAGAAAACGGGCCAAATCAGGAATCGATTGATCTGATAAATGAGTTGAGAGGCCGGGCTTTCAATAATAACCCCTCAAAGCGTATTAAGTTGGCGGATTTTACAACCAAGGAATCATTGCGCGATTATATATTGGCTGAAAGAAGCTGGGAGTTGTATGCTGAAAACTACAGAAGAGACGATCTACTAAGACATGGCAAATATATTCAGCAAGCGGTAGACAGGGGAATCTCAAACGCTCAATCTTTCCATATCCTCTACCCAATACCGCAAGATGAAATGGATAGAAACAGCGAATTAAACCAAAATGATGGGTATTAGAATCAGCTTTTTTGTAGCTGTACAGCTTATTTTCAAGACCGTATTTGCTCAAGATTTCTACACAGGTGTAGATCTTTCCTACGTAAACGAAATGGAAGATTGTGGCGCCATCTACTCAGATCTGTCCGGCGCTGCTACCGATCCTTATACGCTTTTTAACCAAGAAGGAGCTGACCTTGTACGACTGCGTTTATGGCATGACCCGGATTGGACCGGATACAGTAACCTTGACGACGTTAAAATTTCCATCAGCAGAGCTAAGCAAGCTGGAATGGTGGTGATGCTGGATTTCCACTACTCTGATTTCTGGGCCGACCCCGGCAGACAATGGCGACCTGCCGCATGGGAAAATGTAGAAAGTGATGTGGTTTTGGGTGATTCCGTATATAACTACACCTATAATACTTTGCTGGAATTGAATGCCGATGGCCTTCTCCCTCGTATGGTGCAGATCGGTAATGAGACGAACGGTAATATTTTACAACCTAGAAATGACGCTAACATTGATTCCGGGAGTTCCAACCTTTACCCTGTAGATTGGAGCAGGCAGGTCAATCTATTGCAAAGAGGGCTGGACGCCGTCCATGACTTTAACGAAAATTTTAGCTCGGCTATGGAAACCATAATTCATATCGCCAATCCTATTGACGCATCAAGCTGGTTTACCTCAGCGGCTGAAAATGGGCTTTCGGATTTTGACATTATTGGGTTGTCATATTATCCGCAATGGCATGATCTGGGTGTTCGCGAATTGGGGGAATACGTGTCCGATATGAAAAATCAATTCAGTAAGGAGGTAATAATCGTGGAAACAGGGTACCCATGGACCACGAGCAACGCGAATGATAATGCCAACAATGTGCTTGGCTTTGATAGTAGGCTTTTTACCTATTCAAATACATTTTCCATTAGCACACAACGAGATTTTTTAGTTGAGCTAACGTGGTTAGTAAAAGAAAACGGCGGTCTTGGCGTGGTCTATTGGGAACCCGCCTGGATATCTACTTCTTGTCAAAGTTATTGGGCAGCAGGCTCACACTGGGATAACGCTACGCTTTTCGATTTTGATGGGAAATTGCATTCCGGAGTTGACTTCCTCTCCTATGATTATAGTCAAATGCCCAGTGCGCTCAATGACCATCAGGTGACATTTATTGTAGATATGACCGCCATTGATACAAGTAAAGGTGTTTATGTGACTGGTGATTTTACCGGCTCATCATGGCAGCTGCTTCCTATAGATGCTGTTCAAGATAATCTCTATGAGCTACAGACTCTCATACCCGGGAGAACATCTGGCGCTTATATTTTCCATAATGATGACAATTTTGATGATTCCAGCAGGGAGTCGGTTCCTGATCAGTGCGCCGCTGTTTGGGATACCCATAGAGAATACAGGGTGCAGGATGAGGATGTGCAGTTTTATTTTTCTTGGGGCAGATGCGATCAGCAGCCTAATGAAATAGTGTTAAGTATAGATGAAGACCTGTCTGAGGTTTTCATTTACCCAACTATAACCACTGATTTTATCAAGATCGAAAATAAAGGGGAAGTGATGAGATACGATCTGTTGGATGCGGCAGGAAAAGTGATCGAACAAAATATTCTAACACCCAGGGAAGTGAATGTTACTCATTTAAAGTCAGGGCCTTACTACCTGAGATTAAATTCTTCATCCGGGGTAAGAACCGTCAGGTTTATTAAACAATAGTGATTAAGTCATCTAAAATGAATAGAGAAAGAAATAATCGCCAATGCGGGTAATTGTCTTATTTGTATTTATACTCACAGGGTTTGGAAGCGCCACTAAGAAACCGGATCAGAAACCATTTTATATGGGCGCAGACTTATCCTATGTAAATGAATTGCTGGACTGCGGAGCAGAATATAGATACCGTGGTGACCGGGTAGATCCCTATGCGCTATTTGCTGAAAAAGGAGTAAACATTTCAAGAATACGGTTGTGGCATAGTCCGGAATGGACGGGTTATTCTGACTATAAAGATGTAGAACGAGCCATACAGCGATCTAAAGATGTAGGCATGGAAGTGCTATTGGACTTTCATTACTCCGATACCTGGGCAGATCCGCAGCATCAGGTTATTCCTGAGGCCTGGCGAGACATTTCCAATCACGACCAATTGAAAGACTCTTTGTACAATTATACCTATCAAACGCTGAATTCTTTACATGCCAAAGGCTTGGCGCCTGAGTTCGTACAAGTAGGTAATGAAGTGAATATAGAGATAATGCAAGATTCGGCCAACATGGTACTGGACACAATTAACTGGAGCCGAAACCTGTCACTTCTAAATGCAGGGCTAAAAGCGGTAAAGGACTTTTCGATAGAGCATTCCCTTAACACCGAAGCGATGATACATATTGCCCAACCTGAAAATGCACTTTGGTGGTTTTCAAAAGCACAACAACATGGAATAGGCGACTTCGATTGGATAGGCCTGTCCTATTACCCTAAATGGTCATCTTATGATATCGACAGTCTTGGTGTAGCGCTGGACTCCTTGATCAAAACCTATGATAAAGAGCTGATGATCGTAGAGACGGCATATCCTCATACACTCAATGATGTTGACAAGGCTGGGAATATTTTAGGTAAAGATGCGCTCATACCGGGATATCCGGCGACTCCTAACGGGCAGCATAATTTCCTAAAGCGATTGATAGAAATCACCCGTCGATCCGGGGGCAGAGGTGTTATCTATTGGGAACCGGCATGGATCACCTCGGATTGTAGCACGCTTTGGGGGCAAGGTTCGCACTGGGACAACGCCACTTTTTTTGATGGTGCAAAAGGTAATGAGGCGCTTCCTGTTTTTGATCTGTTTGAAAGAAGATAGTATCTATTCTTTTACTATTCAGAGGGCTAACCCGAAGTCAAAAGTTTTTTCTTGGACAACCTATTTTGGTTTACATAATCGTCCATAGCAATTGGAAGGAGATTCATTTATTAAAACCATTAATTAATGGACATGCGCACAACGACTATGAACGTGAAAAACCACTTTTGAAAGCGTTAAGCAGCGAGTTTACCCTTCTCGTGGAAATTGTCATAGCTTATTTCACCTTTAATGAACAATGCAGTAAAAGCAGGTGAACAAGCCAATGACAAGGCTAAATATATTGACAAATGAAAAGATCTTATGGCGTCGTGAATGAAGTATAGTCACCAATAAATAATTGCTAAACATGTTTGTTGAGTTTGAGTTTTTGAATTTATGAATGCGATTTAATCCACAGTCAATAGAACCTTTCAATCATGGAAAGACCATAATCATTTTGGCAAAAGCTAAATCTCAAAATTATATCCAATTTCAGATAGCTCCTTATACCGTTTATCATTGAATTTGTATAGAAAAGATCCCTTTTTAGAGGTGCTTTTGTCCTTATAATCTGTTTTAATCAATAAGCCGGATTTCATAATTTTCTTACGAAAGTTTCTGTCGTCAATATCTCTTTGGAAAATTGCTTCATAAACGTTCAAAAGCTGTGGTAAAGTAAATATTTCAGGTATCAACTCAAATCCGATTGGCTTGTGCATGGCTCTTTCTTTTAGCCTGTTAATAGCCATAATGACCATTTTACTATGATCAAGTACCAATCCTGGCATGGCATCGATATCTATCCAAGTCGAAATATGGTTTTTAATATGGAAGTTAGTTCGGTTGGGGTCAACTTTGATCAAACTCCAATAGGCTACTGAAATTACACGAGCGCCAGAATCCCTTTGTGGATTGCCATAACAGTGTAATTGTTCCATATAAATATCTTCTATTCCGCTTAGTTCCGATAGGACCCTGGAAGCCGCCTCCGTTATCCCTTCATTTTTCTTAACAAAACTTCCAATCAGAGACCACCGGCCGGCTAAGGGGTCTACTTCACGTTTAAAAATGAGCAGTTTGAGCTTACTTCCATCAAAACCAAAAACAATGCAATCGACGGCCACAAGAATAGGCTCAGCGCCTAAGTAAGCAATTTGGGTTGGAGAGACTGATGACATTTAATTGAACTTAATAAAAGAAGTATCTTTAAACGTAAAAATTACGTTTAAAGATACTATATTTATCGAATCAAGTCGTTCTCTTAAAATTAAACTTTTGTCCCATCAAACAATAAGTTGTGAACTTTTCCACCATTGACCTATTAATATTTGCAGCGTACTGTATCCTAATTTTATCGGTTGGTTTATTTGTTTCCCGCGATAAAAAGGGGCGTCAAAAGAACGCTGAAGACTATTTTCTGGCGAGTAAATCCTTGCCTTGGTGGGCCATAGGCGCTTCACTGATTGCGGCGAATATTTCAGCGGAGCAATTCATTGGCATGTCCGGCTCAGGTTTTGCTTCCGGTCTGGCTATTGCGAGTTATGAGTGGATGGCTGCAATAACCCTAATCATAGTCGGTAAATACTTCCTTCCAATTTTTATTGAGAAGGGCATATACACTATACCTGAATTTGTTGAAAAGAGATTCAGTACCGAGTTGAAGACCATTTTAGCTTTATTTTGGATTGCACTTTTCATTTTTGTTAACCTAACTTCGGTTTTGTACCTGGGGGCGCTCGCTCTTGAAGGGATTATGGGCGTACCCATGGTATCTGGAATCATCGGTTTGGCTGTATTTGCGGCCGCATATTCGCTTTATGGAGGACTGAGCGCTGTGGCCTGGACCGATGTTATACAAGTATTTTTTTTAGTACTTGGAGGCTTATTTACAACCTACCTGGCCCTAGATATTTTATCTGACGGCCAAGGATCATATGCTGGCTTTCAACAGCTGCTAAAAGTCGCTCCGGATAGATTCCATATGATCTTAGATAAGACCAACCCTGAATATAGTAACCTGCCGGGAATATGGGTGCTAGTAGGCGGATTATGGGTAGCTAACCTTTATTATTGGGGTTTTAATCAATACATTATCCAAAGAACACTGGCGGCTAAATCCTTAAAAGAAGCGCAGAACGGGATAGTACTGGCGGCCTTTTTAAAACTCTTGATCCCTTTCATAGTCGTCATACCAGGCATTGCGGCCTACGTCATGGTCAATGACCCCGAAATACTGGCCAGGTTAGCAGAGCAGACCGTTTCCAGTGTCCCCACAAAATCCGATCAGGCCTATCCGTGGTTACTGCAACTCCTACCGGTAGGCATGAAGGGCATAGCTGTAGCTGCCTTGACAGCAGCTATCGTTTCCTCCCTGGCCTCCATGCTTAACTCTACTTCTACCATATTCACCATGGACATCTACAAAACTTACATAAACAAAACAGCAGGTGATAAAAAGACTGTCAATATCGGCAGACTAACAGCAGGTATCTCATTACTTATGGCCTCCGTTGTAGCCCCTGTGTTGGGTGGGATTGACCAGGCCTTCCAGTACATCCAGGAATACACGGGTGTGGTAAGTCCGGGTATTCTGGCAGTATTCATACTGGGGCTCTTTTGGAGAAAAACCACCAATAAAGCGGCCATAGCGGGAGCGGTTTTATCCATCCCGATCGCGCTTGCACTGAAATTTATAACCTCGTTACCCTGGATGCATCAAATGGGGTTGACTGCACTACTCACCATAGGGGTGATCATAGGGATTAGCCTGAGCCAGGGAAAAGAGAAGTATGACGAAAAAGGCATACCGTTAAGCAACGGTATTTTCAAGACTCATAAGACATTTAACATTGCGGCGTTTGCTGTGTGCATTATCTGTGCGGTATTGTACGTGCTATTTTGGTGAACTTTACCCTAGGTAACTCTACCTATTAAGTTCAATGAGCCGCTACTCCCGTTCTATATTGCAGAATAATTGCCATAAAACCATATGCGGTGATACTAGCGAAGTACTGCATGCTGAAAAGCCGTGCTGATATCTCTCCATGTCTTGTTCAGGGGTTCAGAATAATTAATGGCAGCCATTCCTGCATTTAAAAAAACAGTGTAGGCCGTTTTTTTCATAAAGGTGAGTGAGTAGTTGATTTCATGGATAAGCTCATCTCCTGCTGTTTTTGAAAGCTGTCCGGTGGAGACCAATTCTGCCCAACACTGATCTGCCATATTCAAAAAATTCTGTTTATGTATGTCATGGACATGTGAAGCTTTTTGCCAGATATCGGTTAGGATTACCTTTTTATCCTGAGTCCACTTGTCACTCCGTGTTAGTTGGTAAGTTTCTTCCAGTAGATGATCAAAACAACCCACTACGGTGGCAAAGATGTTAGCTTTAGCATAGATGGGGAATGGCATGTAGAACATTTTGTAATCATAGTCGCTTACCATTTGGTTAACCTGAAAGGTATGATTTCGATGTACAAATTTGCTATTTACGGTTACCGTGTGCGATACGGTATTTGACATGCCGTAGCCTTTCCAATCCTTATCAATTTGTATTTGTTCCGGTAACAGGGCCACGGCCATAACTCCCCCATCTTCCGTCTTGCAGTTGGCAGTAATTAGTGTAGCATATTCGCAGCCGCTACAGTACTGCCAGGAACCATTAACTACGTAACCATTTTCCCCAGTTTTAGCCAAAGCTGTGGGATGTCCACTACCGGCAATGACAAATTTTGGGTCCTTAAAATAAGCGTCTGCTAGTTCCTTTTGCACATAGCCGGCAAAAATACCTCCCCCTGAACCGATCTGTACGGCCCATCCAAAATCTCCATCAATATAGGCGGTATGTATAAAGCACTCAAGCGCCTCTCTAAATGTACATTCCTGACCATGAAGTGCACGAGGGATATAGAGTTTAAAAAGTGACTTATCATACATTAGGAAAAGCGCCTTTTCGGGGAACTGTTGAGTATCAGACGTACAAAATTGATTTCTAATTAAGTTAATTTCTCCGGTTGAAAATATATCAGTAACTAACTTTCTTTTCATAGCTTCTTTTTTCATTCTGATGGCAAATTTCATGATCCAATACCTTCTTATTTAAATTTCATGCTTTTGAATTAAACAACTTAGCTTTTGTATTAAAACCTGTAAAAAACTCATGCAAATCACTCGTTCGAATTATCAGCGACTCTATAAATCTAGCAGCTAAAATCGCATTGAATTGTAGACTTCTTTCCGAAATTTATCAAGTTGTAATTGATAAGCATGAACATCCGAGGTAGGCTTTTGTATATTTTGATTCTGCTTTTATTATCTTGCGTGGGCAGAGCCGCATTGGAAAAAGAGCAAGGCGGTAACATCCCCAAGTTTATGGTTAAGATAGTCTCAGGATAGTTTATAATGGGAGGAAAAAGTGAACAGGCCGAGGCGGATGAATTCCCGAGACATAAGGTAAGTGTATCTGCCCTTTACATGGATGAAACCGAGGTTACGAATGCCCAGTTTAATGCCTTTTTGGGTACCCAGGGCTGTATCATAGTGGCCGAAAAGGAATTGACCTGCAGGAAATGGGTGAAGACCTTTGGAGGTTCGTTTCTATGTAATGACAGTTATTGCAGTGGGTACGGAGTCGCTAGAAGAATGAAATCTTCCAAGGATAGGCATTAATCGCACTGAATTTAGGTGCGTTCACGATGCATTAGTTTGTCGGTAATTTTGTTCCCATCTCCAGGCTGAACTTATCATATCTTCAAGTGAAAGTTCAGCTCTCCAATTGAGTTTTTCTAAAGCCATTTTTGCCGAACTGTACAATTGAGGAGCATCACCCCCCCTTCTATCTGTTATTTCATAGTTGAGCTTCTGGCCTGTTACTCTTTCAAATGTGTTGATTATATCCATAACCGAATAGCCTTTTTCCGTGCCTAGGTTGAAAATCTCAAACCGTTCTTCTTGGAGTTTTTTATTTAGTCTGTTCAATGCCAATACATGCGCTTTTGCTAAATCAACTACATGAATATAATCACGGATAGGCGTTCCATCTTTTGTAGGGTAGTCGTTACCATAAACCAAGAGTTTTTCCCGTACTCCGGCCGCTGTCTGGGTAATAAATGGTAAAAGGTTATTGGGAATACCTGTGGGTAATTCGCCAATAAGCCCAGAGCCGTGAGCTCCAATGGGATTAAAGTATCTTAATGAAATAGCTGCGAAACCCTTATTCGCCTTGGCCAGATCTTCTAATATTTCCTCAGCGACTTTTTTAGTATTGCCATAGGGCGAAAAAGGGCGTTGCGTTTTGCTACTTTCCGGGATAGGCAAGGTCTCAGGCAGCCCGTAAACGGTAGCGGATGACGAAAATATGAAGTTGTTAATGCCAACATCAACTTGGGCTTGAAGTGTATTGAGCAGACCAACAAAGTTATTTCTATAGTATTTGAGGGGGTTGTTCACTGATTCAGCTACCGCTTTAGAGGCCGCGAAATGGATGATAGCTGTGGCATCGGAATGAGACTCGATAGCCTTTTTTGTCAAATCGCTTTCCTTCAGATCAACTTCGATAAATTCCGGCTTTACTCCGGTTATTTGATAGATTCTTTTTATTGTTTCTTGGCTAGAATTTGACAGGTCATCCAGAATAACTACGTTAAACCCACTTTCTATGAGTTCGACAGTAGTGTGTGATCCAATATAACCACAACCTCCGGTAACGATAACCTTGCTGAAACTAGCCATAACTCCATCTTTGATCTAACATCAAATATACCTTTAAAGAATTATTTATACTACTAGTACCTACTAGTTGTTCTTTTTCATAATTTGAGTACATTTATCTTTATGTCCTTTGTTACCATAGATACCGCTTCCAAGATTCCTAAATACAAGCAGATTATCAGTTCCATCGAGGAGGCTATTGCTTCAGAAGAACTTAGGATTGGAGATCAGGTGCCTTCTCTTAATAGCATAAAAGATCAACACTCTCTATCCAGGGATACGGTTTTGCTGGCATTTAATGATCTAAGAACGCGGGGCATAATCCAATCTGTTGTGGGAAAAGGCTATTATGTGGCCAGTACGAATATTCAGTTGAATGAAAAAGTATTCTTATTGTTTGATGAGTTAAATTCATTTAAAGAGGATCTGTACTATTCATTTCTGGACAACCTGGGAGATAAAATACAGGTTGATATTTTTTTCCATCATTTTAATCCTGATGTGTTCAATCAACTTATTGAGAGCAATTTGGGGCAGTACACGTATTACGTCATAATGCCGGCTAACCTGCAAGATGTAATTATGAGTATAGAAAGACTTCCCCAGGAAAAAGTATTTATTCTGGACCAGACCACTCCGGAGTTGAGCGCTTTCCCTTCAGTGTATCAAAATTTTTCTCGCAACGTGTACGAAGGACTAAAGATATCGTTGGCGTTAATTAGAAAATACAAAAGTATAACCATCGTTTTTTCTCGTGAAAAGCAACCTCTG
Source organism: uncultured Flammeovirgaceae bacterium (assembly GCA_937899105.1). Lineage (GTDB taxonomy): Bacteria > Bacteroidota > Bacteroidia > Cytophagales > Cyclobacteriaceae > Fulvivirga. The sequence continues at coordinate 22,638 of CALBPF010000048.1, forward strand.
GGGATCCTAAAGGGCTTGCAAGAATTCTGCGAAGAGTCTGGCATCTCATATTCGGTAGAAAACACTTTTGACGATGAGAAATTTGAAGTCGGTGAACTCTATTTTCTGCTAGATGAAAGAAGTCTTATTCAGGTTATAAAAAAAATAAAAGAAGCTGGATTAGTCATAGGCATGGAGGTAGGAGTTATCTCTTATAACGATTCCTTGTTAAAAGAAATGGTCGAGGGTGGAATAACCACCATCTCTACAGATTTCTCGTTCATGGGCAAAAGATTGGCAGAAATGATTTTGAACAAAGAAAGGCTGCAGATAGAGAATCCAAACCAGTTAGTGATTAGAAATTCGCTTTGAATATGTTTAACCTTCAAACTATTTCAAACCAAGATCTTGAAATCATAGAGCTATCGAATCAAGAGAAAACCGCTATTGCTCGATTTTATCCTGAGTTGGGAGGCAGCGTCCAGTCACTAATACTTGATGGTGAAATAATTATTGATAATGTGGCGCCTTTGGCTTATCAGGATACCTACGCATCTTCAATTTTATTCCCATTTGTCAATAGAATTACTGACGGAGCATTTGACTTTGACGGTATAACTTATCAGTTAGAGTGCAACGAGGCGGACGCTAACAATGCGCTACACGGTCATGTCTACAATAAAACGTTTCAGTTTGTAAGAAGTCAATTGGACTTAGATAGAGGTGTGATAGTATTTAAATATGTAGACAATGGTAAAACGAGGGGGTTCCCGTTTCGCTATTCCATAGAATTAGTTTATACCGTTGGTAAGGAGGTATTTAGTTTAAAAGTGATCATTCGAAATCTGGACGACCGTCCTTTCCCTTTTACAATAGGTTGGCACCCCTATTTCAAAAGTTCAGATCTATTTAACAGCCAGATACAATTCAACGGAAGTGATGAATTACAGACTGATTTAAGAAGTAAAAAAGGGCAGGATACTATTACTATTCCAATCAACGATAAAGAGTTGGATCATACCTTTTCACTTTTTAAGAAAAAAATTGAGTTTGAAACGCCTAAATATCAGCTCTTGATTCGAGGGAATCACCATACCAAGTTTTTCCAGCTATTTACCCCAAAAAAACCAAATGTACTCGCTATTGAACCTATGACCGGCGTCGCCAATAGTTTTAATAATGGTTTAGGGTTACAAGTTCTGGATCCAGGTAAAATGTATGAAACGGAGTGGGGTTTGGAAGTCGTAAAGGCGTCATAATAGGTATAAAAGATGAATAAAGAACTTGTAAATAATGTTCGCCAGAAGTTTGAGCAAATATTCTCTCGGGACCCTGTACTGGTATTTTCGCCGGGGAGGATCAATCTCATTGGAGAGCATACAGATTATAACGACGGATTTGCTTTTCCAGCCGCCGTTGACAAAGGCATAGTCGTAGCTATCCAAAAAAAACAATCAGGTGATTCATCAGTGTACGCCTTAGATCAAGAGGAGCGATTTAATTTTGGATATGAACACTTGCATCCTTTGGCTACAGGAGGATGGAGAAATTATATTTTAGGGATAGTAGCGGAGCTTAAAACTCGGGGGTTTAATCCGGGCAGTTTTGATGCTGTTTTTGCAGGGGATATTCCTATGGGGGCTGGAATGTCATCTTCAGCCGCATTAGAAAATGCTTTTGTATTTGGACTAAACCATCTTTTTAATTTAGGTCTTACCAAAGATGAAATGATCTTAATTTCTCAAATAGCAGAACACAACTATGCTAACGTAAAGTGTGGAATAATGGATCAATATGCCAGTATGTTTGGCATTGAAAATAATGCTTTATTATTGGATTGCAGATTAGTGAGTTCGGAACCTTTTAGGATTGATCTTAAAGACTATGGACTTCTTTTAATAAATAGCAATGTTAAACACAACCTTTCAGAAAGCGCCTATAACGACAGGCGATCGGTCTGTGAAAAGGTTTCAGAACTACTGAATGTGAAGGCCCTTCGCGACGTAACCCTCCAAGACCTGGAAACGGTGAAGTCAAAGCTGTCAAAGAAAGACTTTCAAAAAGCGCTTTACGTACTTGAGGAAAATAAACGCGTAATAGCATTTTCAGATGCGATCATGAATAGTAACCTGAAGGAGCTAGGGAAACTTTTGATTGAATCTCATGAAGGTTTGCGAAAGCAGTACGCTGTGAGTTGTGTAGAATTAGACTTTTTAGTGGATCGCATCAAAGCCGACCCGAATGTCCTCGGTGGAAGAATGATGGGCGGTGGCTTTGGTGGCTGTACGATTAATTTAGTGAGAAAAGAATCGATTCAAGACTTAAAAGAGGATGTTCAACGTAAATTCGAGAAGAAGTTCAAAAGAAAATGTGCCTTTTACCAAGTTAATTTGTCTCAAGGAACACATTTAATTCATTAACGGCGATTACTATGCCCACAACGATAAAAGATATAGCGAGACAGCTTCGGGTTTCGCCTTCTACGGTTTCCAGGGCCTTAAATAATAAGCCTGGGATTAGTAAAAAGACTGTATCTGCCGTCAACATGATAGCCCAAAAGCTCAACTACAAACCTAATTCGGTTGCAGTTAGTCTTAGGCAGCACCGGTCCAACTGCATTGGAGTAGTTGTACCCAAAATATCAAATCATTTTTTTTCCGAGGCGATAGGTGGAATCCAAGAAATAGCGGCTAAATCCGGTTATCAAATTTTGATCTCCCAGACTAGGGATGGCGTCGAGGAAGAAGTAAATGCAATCAATGCATTAAACTCCGGTCGAGTAGACGGTATTTTACTATCTATTGGAGCGGAAGTAAAGAACTTAAGTCATATAAAAGCCCTAAGTAATGAATTGCCGGTGGTACTTTTTGATAGGGTAACTACAAAGTTTGATATTTCCTGCGTGGTAGCGGAAGATTACGATGGCGCTTACAGACTAACGAAATATCTGATTAAATCAGGGCGAAAACGGATTGTCCACCTAGCCGGTCCAAGGAATTTGGAAATTATAGATGCGCGATACCGAGGGTATAGAAATGCCCTGTCTAAGCATAAAATAGCTACGAGAAACAGATTAGTCGTTGAGTGTGATTTTGACGTTCAAAAGGTTGACCAGGCGGTTCGTGATTTAGTAGTTGAAGGTATAGAATTTGATGCCATTTTTGCGAGTAACGATGATATGGCGGTACAGGCTATCCTCACGTTGGAACAACTTGGAATAAAGATTCCGGAAAATGTTGCCGTAGCTGGTTTTGGTAATTATGCAGTTTCAAACATCGTTAAACCAAAACTTACCACAATTAATCACCAACCTCGTAAAATGGGAATGCTTGCAGCAAAAACTTTAATCAAAGAAATTAATTGCGATCGAAATACGTCACAATTAAAGGTAAGTTCAGAATTAGTGATCAGAGAATCTACGTAGTAAATGGCCAACTAAGTTGGAATCTTGGAGGTATCTTTCAGATCTAATACAAACAGTTTCAGGACTCACTTGAAAATTCTTTAGGTCAAGGAGGGGAGCTTGTCCACGAATAGCG
>CALBPF010000049.1 GCA_937899105.1 uncultured Flammeovirgaceae bacterium
CCGTCATAGAAACGCTCTGCTTCGTTTATATTATTTGTTACTTCTGATTTTGTGGAATCTGTAACCCACAATGGGTCACCATTAGCAGGGTCCACTCCTGCCCAACCGTAAAGGTAGTACTCCTGAAAGTCCCTACCTTCCTCTCTTCTTTTGGTTCCGTCAACAATGGGTTCGGGTAAGAATGTCAGTTCATTATTTAAGAAAGTAATATTAAAACCGGCACTCAAGTAAAAGTCTGGCGTTTCGATAATCTTACCATCAAGCGTTAGTTCTATGCCATTATTTTCCATGTCTCCAACGTTCTGACTAACATTACGGAAACCTGTAGTATTTGAAAGCGGTCTGTCCAGGATAAGATCACTTGAGATCCTATTAAAGTACTCAAGACCAATACTTATTCTATTGTTGAACATATTCAAATCCATACCTATGTTAAAGTATTCCTGAGTTTCCCATGTAAGATTCTCATTAGCCACTTGTGAAGGTGCGGCACCAGGCTGTCCATCATATTCCCTAGTAAAACCCCATAATCCAGCCCAATCAAAATTTCCAATACCCGAATTTCCTACAGTTCCATAACTGGTCCTTAATTTGAGGAAGTCAATTGCTGAAATATTTTGCATGAACCCGGCATTACTAAGTGTATAGCCCAAGCCAACGGACCAAAATGTAGCTCTGCGATTTGCAGGCCCGAATTTTGACGATCCATCATTTCTTAAGGACAATTGCAGGTAGTACGTACCTTCATAGTCGTAGTTCAGTCTGGAAAAAACGGAGTTATATGACGACTCAGTCTCGCTTCCAATGGCAGCCGTTGGGTTCGCAGCGCTGCTTAAGGTTTTGAGATCGGGATGGGAAAAACCTTCACCGGAGGCCTCTAGAACTTGTGTTGTTGTTTTTTGAGCTTCATAGCCTAAAAGGGCATCAAAATTATGCACACTATTAAACGTTTTTCCGTAATTCAGTGTATGACTCCCCATCCAATCCACGATATCTGTGGTCGCATCATTGACTGATCCGCCAATATTTCTACCATCACCATATCTTCCATTAGCAAAAATATGCTCATCAACATTTAGAATATCAATAGCCCATGTAGACTTAAAAGAGATATCATCCGTAATACGATAAGACAGCGATAAATTATCTATTATCCTACTTTGCTGAAGCTCTCTTTCATCCTCGTTTAAGTGCCCAACCGGATTGTTAGCCCCCATAAAAAAAGTGTGTTCACCATAGTACCGACCTTGATCATCCAATACAGGGACAGCCGGAGCCATAAGATACGCCAAATAAAAGGGCGCCTGCCACCTGGTGCCATCAGTAATACCTCGCTGTTCAAAATAAGAAATGTTAAGATTATTTGTGATTTTTAGTTTGTCAGTAATATCAGCCGATAAGTTAATTCTCGAGGAGTAGCGTTCAAATTTGTTTTCGATTACCACTCCCTCCTGATCAAAATAACTTCCTGATATATAATATGATAATTTATCAGTTCCACCCTGAAAACTTAAGTCATATTGACTTGTTGTTCCTGTTTGAGATATTTCGTCTAACCAGTCAGTATTAGCATCTTCCGGAAACTGAGTGGCATATAGATCAATGGCCTCTTGCTCAGTCAATGTTCCGGCATTGACATAACCTTCAACATATAGCTGACGGTATTGATCCCGGTTTAGCGGCTCAAGAAGATTATCAAATGCAAAATCCGAAAAACCATATTGTAATTTTAAATCAACTTTAGCCTTTCCTTTTTTTCCACATTTTGTATTTATCAAGACCACTCCATTCGCACCTCGTGATCCGAAAATTGCCAGAGCGGCGGCATCTTTTAGTACTACTAAACTCTCAATATCGTTAGGATTAAGTGATGCCAACACGTTAGAGCTTCTTCCGCCGTTACCGAAATCTGTTTGGGAAATACTCCCCTGAGACACTGGCATGCCGTCAATTACATATAGTGGTTCATTGGAGGCTGTAATGGAACCAATACCGCGCACCCTTACCGAAACTGCCGCACCAGGAGCGCCATCATTAGAAACCACTTGAAGCCCGGAAGTACCTTGCAACGCATCCTGGAAAGTTGAAGTTGGAATCTGTTCAAGCTTAGTTGCATCAATCACATTTAAGGAACCTGTCAATTCCTCCTTACGCTGTGTTCCATAACCAACTACAATTACCTCAGATAACTGCTTGGCATCCGTGGCCATATCAACATTAACCACAGACTGGGAACCGACTTCAACTTCTTTTGTCGCAAGCCCTATAAATGAAAAAATCAGGGTACCGGAACCATCTGGAATCGTTACTGAATAGTTTCCATCAATATCGGTTACCGACCCACTTGATGTTCCCTTCACTAGAACACTAACACCAGGTAAAGCAGTACCGTCCTCTGAGGAAGTTACTTTACCTGCTACCGTTCTCACTTGTGCTCGCACCTGCATAAATGCAAAAACAAGCACCATAAAGCTTAGTAAAAACTTTTTCATATAGTTTACTTTAGGTTAAACAAAAATTTATGACACAATTTAAGCGATGTTTGTTTTTATCAAAATAAAATTTTGCTAAAACATTAAAAACTGTAAATAAAGAACATAAATAAGTTAATATTCGACATATTATTTTGAGTAAGATATTTTGAGCAAAATAATATTCTATCATAATAGAAGTTTTAAGAATATGTAAATCTCTTTAAGTGATGAAAAAAAATCATTGACCAACCATATTACGGTATTTATTATTGCGTGATTTATCCCTATGAGAGGCTAGATTTAAAAAAAGTTAAATCACCTACAAAATGAACAAGGTTTAAAACCTTCTTATTTCTCATTATATGTTCAGTTTTGTGTTGCTTTATTTTTTCCTGACGTATCATGGCTCAGAATAAGGTGATTTAATTATGGACTACTATAATTTCCAAAACCGCA
>CALBPF010000050.1 GCA_937899105.1 uncultured Flammeovirgaceae bacterium
CCAACCTAAGCCCACACTAGTCGCTACTTCTTGCACTTTTATCCCAGTAGCTAAATAATTCAGTGACACAGGTATGTTAATGGACTTAGCAGGTAGAGAAGCCAAGGGAATATTAACCGCTGCTGTGCCACTGAATTCATGCACGGCAGTATTCGCCGATCAAATTAGGGCCGATGAATTTGGAGAGGGCGGGACAACTCGTTGATCTACAGTAGCTTGGCCATAAGATGAACTCACCCACAACAGTAATAGTAAACTTAGATAGATCTTATTTCTACTCATTTTCTATGGTTTTAATTCTCCTATTTAATTCTTGATTTTCTTTTTTCAATTCCACCATTGAAAGCGTCAACTCCTCCAACCTGCTCTCCAAATCAGCGTAAGAGGCTTGCTCCGACTTCAATTGTTTTATTTCCTTTTCTTGGTTTATGGTGTATAGCATCAGTTCTTCAATTTTCTCCAGTAATCTGGTGTTCATTTCACCCAAAGAAATTCCGTCTGATTTGGCCATCGCTGTAGATGAGGGAATATTAGGAAGGTGTTTGTTTTTTTTAATGAACTGTTCAACCGATTCAAGCGCTTCTAGTAAGTACTCCTCACTAAAGACATAGTCCGGCCAGTTGGAAGCAAGCTTAACCACCACTTCTTCCATAATGGCCTTCCCGTCAACACTGAATTGGTATCCTGCGGGTGTTGGTGTCAAGCCAATACTGACAGATCCCCCATGTTGATCTCCCTTAATGGACATCACATAATTGTCATTAGCATTGGCTCCACCGCCACTTTCGGTATCCGTATTGATCATTCTGAAATGTATCCTGCTTTGAGCTTCATCATTCTTATAAGTAAAGAGTGTTGATGCGTCCTGAACATAAATATTCATGGCTTCATTATCACTTGCACTTCTAGCGATAGTTAATGGTCTGTTCATTTCAAAATCGTTGCTATTGTTAGCCCAGGTATTATTTATTTGAAGTGCAGAGGTTCCCGCTGAAAGACTTGTTGCTGTTACCTTTAAATCTCCTAGCACATCGAGCTGAGAAGATGGTGCTATAGTTCCAATCCCTACTTTTCCGTCTCCGTTAATATGCATTCTTACACTCGGTGCTCCTCCCGTATTGGAATAAGCACTGGTCATGAATTGCAAATAGGTATCCCAGGAACTGCCTCGGTAAGACCTTATAAAGGCCTCTCCGGCAGCAGCAAAATCAAATATGAAGTCCCGTTTGCTATTTATTCCAGTGGGTGAATTAGGACCTCTTAGTACTATTTTTGAATAGCTACTACTAGTAGTTGAACCGACCGTCAGGCTACCTGTACTACTATTATCGGATGTTGGGTTCCATTGTTGAGAATAGACCTGTAGGCTTGCCCAAAATACCATAGAGATTGTCATGAAAATTTTACTCATTAGATTTTGCTTTTATCAAACTGTCAATTGTCTTCTCCATTTCTTGCATTTTACCCTCTAAACCTTCCTGGAGGGAGGCTTTTTCTGCCTTCAATTGTTCAATTTCCTTTTGCTGATTTATCATATGAAGTGTTAGTTCCTCAATCTTCTCCAAAAGCTTCGTATTCAACTCCCCAACAGACATCCCCTGCGCCTGCATTTCTGCGGCTGAAGGAATGCCCGATAAATGTTTATTTTGATTAATGAATGTTTCTACTTCATCAAGGCTTTTGAGCTTGTAATCTTCTTCAAATACATAGTCTGCACCGGTGGTATTCACTACAATTTCATCGGCTCTGACTTTGCCGGCTACATCGAGCTTGTAGGAAGTATTGGATTGGGTAGACTTACCAATGAGCAGGTTTGCACCGGCAAACTCAACCCGATCATTCGCCCTTAAAATAAACCTTGCATCGTAATCTGTAGAAGTATCATTTGAAAAATCAATGAAAGGTGTACCTGAGCCGCGCAGCTCAATGGCGGCTCCTTGATTCCTAGTGAGGGCTGCGCCTGTATTCCCCCAATGTATTTCGCTAGAGGTTTTAACCTTACCTTCTACGTCAAGCTTGTACGCATCATCTGTTTGACTTGATTTACCTATCAAAACATTGCCATTACCTTTTACACGTAGTAGTGAAGCATTACCTGGTCCTTGAATATCAAAACCACTGCCTGCACCATTACCCGATCCCCCTACTCTGATTCTGGCCACATCATTCAGCCAAGACAGACTCAGGGTTGCATCTGAATTGGATGGATTCAAGGCTGTTATCAAACCTGAGGTACTTCTTATGTTACCACTTACGTCAAGTTTAGCGTTCGGGGATGTAGTTCCGATGCCTATTTTACCATCATTTAGTATAATCATTCGAGTGCTGTAAGTTGATCTGTTTCCAAGAACAGAAAGGGTTCTAAAATGCATATCACAAACGCCAGCGCCACCCCAGTTAACAGCTCCATGGCCGCTTCAATTCGCAAAAGTAAAATGCGTTTCCGTGGAAAGTAACTCGCCAGTAATTTGCATCCTGCCATCAACGGTTAACTTAAAGTTATTGTCTACATCACCTCCTATTGCCACATTTCCCGTGGATTGATCTTCGTTGATTTGTGCAGTGGACCAAAGCACCAAGAAAAAACAAATACAAGTCAAGGATACTTTAGCTAGGTGTGTTTTAAATGAGGAATAATGGTTCATTTTCTACTTGTTTGATGGTTTACTTAATTTATATATGGATAGACGAAGCTCTTTGATTTCAAACTTTAAAACAGACTTAAGGGCATCTTTTTCTGCTTTCAATTGTTCAATTTCCTTTTGCTGATTTATCGTGTGGAGTGTTAACTCCTCGATCTTCTCCAAAAGCTTCGTATTCAACTCCCCTACAGACATCCCCTGCCCCTGCATTTCTGCGGCTGAAGGAATGCCCGGTAAATGATTGTTTTCATTAATGAATGTTTCTACTTCATCCAAGCTTTTGAGCTTGTAATCTTCTCCAAATACATAGTCAGCGCCATTCGTATTCAGCACTATTTCGTTCGCTCTGACTTTGCCGGCTACATCGAGCTTGTAGGAAGTGTTAGATTGGGAGGTTTTGCCGATGAGGACGTTGCCATTGGATTCAATACGCATCCTTTCAGTACCGCTTGAGTTTACATTACCAGTATTAAACCGGAGCATGGACTGGCCTGTAAAAGTCAGCATCCCATTCGCTGAAGATCCGTTGCCCACAAAGTCATTCATATTATTCACATAAGCGTTTCCATTTCCGTCAATCCTTAAATGAAGCGTTTTTGCTGTGCCATTTTTCATTATGAAATCCGGAATTGGGTTGGTGAGATCCATTATAGTGCGCCATGGCGTCCAATCATTCAAGTTTTGGCTCCATTGCCTAAAAACAAGCCGGGCATCTTTATCTTCAGTTCCAATTTCAAAATTTCTCGAAATAGAATGATGTACAGTTAGTTTTGTGCCGTAAGGGTATGTCCATCCAACCGTGTTACTAGCCCCTGGTCCATGCTGATAGTACAGGCCTGTAGGGTAGGTAGAAATAGGGTCTGACTCAGGATAGCTGTTTTGTGCAGCGGTAAAAGAAGTAACGATTAAACTAAAAAAGACAAAACATAGAACTTTCATTCGATAATTATTTAGTATTCAATTTTATGATATAGGACAATTTTATGACATCAGAGTCTCATGGCTTGAGACTCTGATCTTTTCTACTGATAGTTGATATCAAAATCATGAAGGGTCATAATACTGTATTAATTAGAGTGGTGAAAATAATACGGAAATACATTCAAAAAAATCTAAAAAACTTGGTTAAAGTACATTGACAAAATGTCATAAATCAGTCTGAATACAATTGGTATTCTTCAAAAAGAATAGGGTCTTAACTAATTTGTCAATATATCTAACAAAACTTACATTCGCTTGCATTGAATTAAACAAGGAATTCATTGACTATATTGGAATAGTGCAAAATTGGTAGGTCTATTTTTTTCAACAGAGCCTCTATTAGAATCGATATTTTTTCTTTATGAACGGAAGTGGACCACAAGACCCCGGGCATAATTCGGCACACTTCTTTCATCCCAGATTCAGGTCACGTTGAATTATTTCGGAGCCCGGGAATTGTCTAGAATAACTCCTTCGCTATCTTGTACACCGGATCAGACTTGCCCATAGAATAGTAGTGCAGTACGGGCACGCCTTTGTTCATCAGTTCTTTCGACTGCTTTATGCACCACTCCACACCTATTTGTTTGGCGGCTTTGTTGTCAGCGGCGTTGTCTATTTCATCAGCTAAGTCTTCGGGTAGATCAATATGGAAGAACCGCGGCAGCACAGTAGTCTGCTTCTTTGTGGTAATGGGTTTAATTCCTGGTATAATAGGTACATTGATATCTGCCGCTCGGCACTTATCTACAAATTCAAAGTACTTACTGTTGTCAAAAAACATCTGAGTAACAATGTAACCCGCACCATTATCTACCTTCATCTTCAGGTACTTCATATCCGTTTTTAGGTTGGGTGCGGTAAAGTGCTTTTCAGGGTATCCCGCTATGCCTATACAAAAATCAGTAGGGGCAGGTTCGTGTATTTCCTCATCCAGGTATTTGCCGTTGTTCATATTTATTACCTGACCTAAAAGATCACTGGCATATTTGTGGCCGTCAGATTCGGGTATGAACATCGCCTCGTTTTTCTTGGCATCGCCTTGCAGCACCAATACATTATCAATACCTAGAAAATCAAGATCGATGAGTGCATTTTCCGTTTCCTCCCTATTGAAACCACCGCAAATGATATGGGGCACGGCGTCTACCTCATAACGGTTTTCAATGGCCGCACAAATACCTACAGTCCCCGGTCGCTTGCGAATCGATTTCTTTTCAAGTAAGCCATTTTCACGGTTTTTGTAGACAAACTCTTCTCTATGATAAGTCACATCAATAAATGGAGGCTTGAACTCCATCAATGGGTCTATATGGCTGAAAAGGTTTTTGATATTCTCTCCTTTCAATGGCGGCAATATTTCAAACGAGAATAATGTGCCTTTTGCTTTTTTTAGATGTTCGGTTACTTTCATTTTATAACGTATTAACGTGTTGAGGTGCAATTGGTGTTAAAGTCGCCCTGCTAATTATGCACCTATTTGTTCTTATTTCTTAAATATTTAATTAGGCCTAATACTAAATTTCTAGTCGACTCTACTTTGGTTTGTAGGAGACGGAATTCCTTTTCATCGATATAGTTTAAATCAATCAGTACATAGGTTATGCTTCTAACTTCTTGTGCCGAGCCCTCTGAAAAATCAAGAAATCGAATAAACTCCTTATCGGATATTCTTCCAAACCCTTCGGCTATGTTATTCATAACACTAAGTGCAGCGCTCTTTAATTGTTTTACAAGATCATTGTCCCGTTTTAGTTCTTCTTTCCTACAAATTAAAAATACCAGCTCTCGGGCTTTCTTCCAGCAGTTCAAATCCTCAAACCGTTCAATTTTACTAATAAAATGGCATCAAAACGTAACACTTCAACACAGCCAAACACCAACACTACTTATAAGCTAAATTCGGCGCTAACCACTTCTCAATTACTTCCACTTCCATTTCCTTTCTCTTAGCATAATCTTCGACCTGATCCTTCTCTATTTTCCCTAATCCAAAATATTTGGACTGAGGATGTGAGAAATAAAAGCCGCTGACCGAAGCCGCAGGATACATGGCAAAGGATTCCGTTAGGCTAATACCGACGTGTTTTTCCACTTCAAGCAAATCGAAGAGCAAACGCTTTTCCGTATGATCGGGACATGCGGGATAGCCTGGTGCGGGTCGAATACCAGAATACTTTTCACGAATCAGTTCTTCATTATCAAACGATTCGGATTTTGCATATCCCCAGAATTCTTTTCTAATATTCTTATGCATAAGCTCTGCAAAAGCTTCTGCCAGACGGTCTGCCAAAGCCTTTACCATGATAATTTTATAGTCATCATGCTCCTTTTCAAAACGCTTAACTAACTTTTCAATACCAATACCGGCCGTAACTGCAAACCCCCCCAAATAATCTGTAATACCACAACTTTTTGGCGCTATGTAATCAGCTAAAGAAACATTTGCAATATTTTTTCCCTTTTTACCCTGTTGCCTTAAGAAATGAAAAGTGGTATCAGCGCCATTGATAACCACATCGTCATCTGATGAATTAGCCGGGAACAACCCAATAACTGCTTTGGCAGACAAGCTTTTTTTCTCTATGATCTCATCAAGCATATCATTGGCATCGTCGTAAAGCTTCCTGGCCTCATCACCGATAACCTCGTCCTCTAATATTTTAGGAAACCTCCCTTTTAGCATCCAGGTTTGGAAAAAGGGAGTCCAGTCGATGTGTTCTCTAATGGCGCTAAGCGGGTAATCCTCAAAAACTTTTACGCCTTCAACTTTGGGTTTTGGCGGCACATATCCTTCCCAGTTAATCAGCACCTTATTCGTCTTCGCCGCTTGATAAGGAATATATTTCTTCTCACTACTGCGGCTTGAGTGACCTTCTCTGAGCTGATTATACTCAATTTTAGTATTCTCATGGAATTTATCTTTTGTATCCTCGCCTAAAAGCTCTCCCATTACAGGGACACTTCTCGAGGCATCCAGCACATGGATGACAGCGCCACTATAATTAGGATCAATTTTGACGGCGGTATGAATGCGAGATGTAGTAGCGCCGCCAATTAATAATGGGACCGTCATATTGCGCTTCTCCATCTCCTGGGCAACATAAACCATCTCATCTAACGATGGCGTTATCAAGCCACTTAGGCCAATGGCTGCTACTCCTTCCTGTTCTGCGGCATCGAGAATCTTTTCCGGGGGTACCATAACACCCAGGTCGACTATATCATAATTGTTGCATGCTAATACAACTCCAACAATGTTTTTTCCTATGTCGTGAACATCGCCTTTTACGGTGGCCAAAAGCACTTTAGCGCTTGAACTGGTATCCTTATTTTGCTTTTTCTCTTCCTCTAAAAAAGGTTCTAAATAGGCCACCGCCTTTTTCATTACTCTTGCACTTTTTACGACTTGTGGTAGAAACATTTTACCCGAGCCAAACAGGTCGCCAACTACATTCATGCCGTCCATTAACGGCCCTTCAATTACGTGAAGCGGCCTTTCGTATTGTTGGCGGGCTTCTTCCGTATCCGTTTCAATGTGATCAACAATTCCTTTTACCAGGGCATGAGAAAGTCTTTTCTGCACCGTACCTTGGCGCCAGGCATCGTCTTTTTGCTTTACTTTGGTATCGCCTTTAAAACTTTCAGCAAAGTCAAGGAGGCGTTCGGTGGCATCGTCTCTGCGGTCCAGCAACACATCTTCTACATATTCGAGTAAGTCCTTAGGAATTTCATCATAAACCTCCAGCATGCTGGGGTTCACAATTCCCATATCCATCCCGTTTTGGATCCCATGGTACAAGAAAGCTGAGTGCATGGCCTCGCGAACGGCGTTATTGCCACGAAAAGAAAAGGAAACATTGCTGACTCCACCGCTTATATGCGCTCCCGGAAGGTTTTCACGGATCCACTTTGTAGCTCTAAAAAAGTCCAGCGCATTCGTGCGATGTTCTTCCATACCTGTAGCCACCGGAAAGATATTTGGGTCGAAAATGATATCATTAGGATTGAAATGAACGGTATCAACGAGTACCCTGTATGATCTTTTACATATTTCAATTCTACGCTCATAAGAGTCGGCTTGCCCCTTCTCATCAAAAGCCATTACGACAACAGCCGCTCCATACCTTTTGATAATTTTAGCCTGACGGATAAATTCTTCTTCTCCTGCTTTGAGACTTATTGAATTTACAATTCCTTTGCCCTGTAAGCATTTAAGTCCGGCCTCAATAATCTCCCATTTGGAGGAATCCACCATCACTGGAATGCGCGAAATATCCGGCTCAGACGCCATTAAATTTAGAAATTCCATCATGGCCTGCTTACCGTCAAGCATGCCCTCATCCATATTTACATCGATGATCTGCGCTCCGCCTTCTACCTGTTCACGCGCTACTTCCAATGCCTCTTCAAGATTACCTTCCTTAATCAAACGCAAGAATTTCCTGGAGCCGGTTACATTTGTACGCTCTCCAACATTTACGAAGTTAGATTCAGGTGTTACAACCAATGGCTCCAAACCGCTTAAACGCATAAATGAATTTATTTTATTCTTCATTATTCACCACACTTTGAGTGGTCAGACGACTCTGATTGGCCTAGCCACTACCTCTAGTCTTGCTCATAAAAAAAGCTCTCCCGATAAATCAGCAGAGCTTATAATGAGGCTATTTCTGACTTATCTTCCTCCGTCACGCCGGAGCTGGATTTGGCACCTTTCCGCGAGCTGGCGGATGGTTGCCAAGGCTTCATAGGGCCATATCCCTCCACCTTTCATGATAAGAAAATCTTTTGTATGAACTTTTGCTCGAAGATAGTCGATAAAGTGGAATGTTCTAGGGGTGGAATTAAATAAAACGATATCAATCATGAAGATTAATATATAACGTTAAAATAAAACCCACATGAAGGCATTTTTAAACCCCTGAAATACAAGGATTTGAGCTGCTCCCAATTTCAGCCTTCCACTGTTATCCTGACTAAACGAGGCCCGCCATCGGACGGGTGAGGCCTGGCTTAGAAAGAAAGCTTCACTCGGTATTGTTTTTAATGTTAGGTTTAAAAAACAACTCCCTCATGTAGGTTGTGTAAAGTTAATCGAAATTCTTAGGCAAACCGAAATTTGAGATACTTTATATCATGCCCTTCAGCGCTAAACTTTTCTTCGTACTTAGTCCTGATCTCATGGCACTCTGGTCGCAGGTCAGAATGGTATAGATCAGAGGTATACGCCAGATCAATAATATCTTTACGGCCTTTCAGCGCTTCCAGTGTATACTCGAACAAACCTGTATCGTCCGTTTTCAACCGTATCCATCCGTTCTTTCTAAGGATTGACTTATAAATATCAAAGTAACGTGTGTGGGTGACTCTCCGCTTTTCATCTCTGTCTTTCGGCCTGGGATCGGGAAAGGTGATCCAAATTTCGTCCACTTCATTGGCCTCAAAAAACCTGGCTAGCTCAAGCAGATGAATCCTTAGAAAAGCAACATTATCCAGGCCTTCCTCAAGGGCAATTCCAGCGCCCTTCCATATGCGGTCACCCTTAACATCAATACCAATATAATTTCTGTCTGGAAACAAACGAGCCAGTCCTATGGTATATTCCCCCCTGCCGCACGTCAGCTCAAGGCTAATGGGGTTTTCATTATTAAAATGCTTGTTCCAACTTCCCTTAATAGTCTCAAAAAGTGGTTTACCAGGCTCAATTACGTTGTGTCTGGTCATATTTTCTGCAAATCGTTTTAGCTTTCCTCTTGCCATTTTGCAAGACTACAAAAGCCATTGTTTAGACTACAAAGTTTTAAAAATTTTTGTAGTCTAAATAGACTGAAAACTTTAGGAATATGACTGGCGCTTCCAGTAGTATATACATGCTGGTTCTGAAGACAAATTGCCATGCGTAGTAACTGCGAAAGTCTAACTACAAGCTGTCAAGCTCCGCCACAACAAATGTGCTGCCGCCGATGAATATCAGGTCTCTTTCTGAGGCTGATTTTATCGCCAGCCTCAGAGCTTCATTGACATCATGAACAACCTCTCCTTTCAGACCCATTATTCGTGCCTCTAAAGCTAACTCCTCTGCCGGCATAGCTCTTGGAATACTGGCTTCACAAAAAAAGTAGATAGCCGTTTTTGGTAATAGCTCGAGTATTTTTGATAGGTCTTTATCCTTCACGACTCCCCAAATAATAATCAACCGGTCGTAAACCTGTTGCTCAAGTTGCGTCATATTCTCAACTACACCCGCTTCGTTATGACCTACATCGCAAATGACTTTGGGGGCTTCATTCAATACCTGCCACCGGCCTTTTAAACCCGTAGTTTCAACGACATTAGCCAATCCATCTTCTATGTGTTGATCCTTGATGACAAAACCCCGGTCACCCAGTATATCAAGAGTCCTCAAAACACCACACACATTGGACTGCTGATAGTTTCCTTTCAGATCAGTTTCTATTCTCAAAACTTTGCCTGTTCCAAGCTGCAGTTGGTAAAGGCCGTCAATTTCGGAAAGCACAATATCTTCCGAAGCGAAGTATAAGGCGGATTGATTCTCAAGAGCTTTTTTTTCAAAAACCTGATCAATTCCAGGCTGACGCTCACTGATCACTACAGGGATAAACTCCTTAATTATGCCCGCTTTCTCACCTGCAATTTTCTCCATGGTATCGCCAAGCCATTGGCTATGATCCATCGAAATATTCGTGATTAAACTTACTTCCGGCAGGATCACATTGGTGGAATCAAGCCTCCCCCCCATTCCCACCTCAATCACCGCTATATCCACTTGATGATGAGCAAAATAATCAAAGGCCATGGCCACCGTTATTTCAAAAAAAGAGGGCGCCAATTTTTCGATATGTGGTCTGATCTTTTTCACAAAATCAACCACGAACTGTGGTTCGACCGGTTCACCGTTTATTCGAATTCTTTCAGAAAAGTTCTTAAGATGTGGCGAGGTATATAGGCCTGTTTTATAACCTGCATATTGAAGCACAGCCGCCAGCATGTGAGAAGAGCTACCCTTGCCGTTCGTTCCGGCCACATGGATAGACTTAAACTGGTGTTGTGGAAAATTAAGCGCTTTACAAAGTTTGATCGTATTGGTAAGGTCTTTTCGAAAAGCGCTATCGCCAACCCGCTGAAACATGGGAAGTTGACTATACAGGTATTCTATTATCTCTTGATACGTGGTCAATGAACGAATGATTTGGCGCAAATATCAATAAATCATTCTGTGATTTTGGCAATCTTACTACCTTCATTGGCTGAAAGCAATTTGATGAGACAAAACCTACTACGACAAGGCGCTGACGAACTCTCCTATGAGATACGGGGAATCGTAAGAAAAGCCGAGCAGTTGGAAACGCTGGGGCATAAAGTACATTGGGAAAATATTGGCGACCCTATCCAAAAAAACCAAACCATTCCGATATGGATGAAAGACAAGATCATTGAATTGCTTCAGGAAGATAAAACCTATGGATACAGCCACTCAAAAGGTTTGTTGGAAACACGGGAATATCTTGTAGAGCAAACCAATCAATTAGGCGGCGCTCAAATTGATGTGGAAGACATTACTTTCTTTAACGGACTGGGCGATGCTATTGCAAAAATGTATCAGTTTCTAACACCTACTTCCAGGGTAATAGGTCCATCTCCCGCCTATTCAACACATTCATCCGCAGAGGCTGCTCACGCTAATTCACATCCTATCACCTACAATTTGGATCCATCAAATTCCTGGTATCCGGATCTTGATGACCTATATATGAAGGTCAAGTACAATTCAAGTATTGTGGGTATTCTAGTGATCAATCCGGACAACCCTACGGGAATGGTTTACCCAAGAAGTATCTTAGAGCGAATTGTAAGCATTGCCAAAGAGTTTAATTTATTTCTTGTTTTTGATGAAATTTATCAGAATATCATTTACAACGGAGCGAAAACAGCGCTTATGGCTGAGATCATTGACCACGTTCCGGGCATCTCATTAAAAGGTATCTCAAAAGAGTTTCCATGGCCTGGAGCGCGGTGTGGATGGGCCGAATACTACAACCGAAATACTGATCATGATTTCGACAAACTTTGTCGTACTATCGATAACGCTAAAATGATAGAGGTGAGCTCCACTACGCTACCACAACGCGCCATTCCTTCGGTTATGCAAGATGAAAGATATAAACAGTTTCTAGCAAATGGTAACGAAAAGATCGGCGCGCGCAGTCGGCTGCTTCATGAATTGTTCTCTGATATAGAAGGAATTCAGTTTAATCAAACAAATGGCGCTTTCTACAATACCATTATTTTCAAAAAAGACGTGTTGAATGATAAACAACACCTGAAAACCGATGATCCTGAAATAAGCCGTCTTCTACAAGATTGGATCACTCCGCACATGCCACTTGACCAGCGGTTTGTTTATTACTTACTGGCCGTAAAAAGGGTATGTGTAGTACCGATATCTGCTTTTGCGAGTGAATTATTGGGTTTTAGAATGACTTTACTGGAAGAAGATGAAAATGAGCAAAGGTTAATCTACGGGCGTATTAAAACAGGCTTGATTGAATACTTGAATTCATAGTTAGTGATTTAAGTTCTTTGAATAATCAATATCCTAAATGTAACCGTTTACAGGTCAAGGTCCACCAATCCTTACCGTCGTTTGATATATTTTTGGGCGATACTAAATGCATAAATGGACTTAAAAAACAATCTAAGAACGGAAACGGATTGGGAAATTATTGAGAGTGCTTTCAACCCCGATCAACTGATAACTACAGGCAGCAACTTCATGATCGGTAACGGCTATCTGGGTTACCGTGGGACGTTCGAAGAGTGGGAAGCTAAAGAGTATGTAGCTTGTGTAGTTACGGATACCTGGGACAGGGCTGAAGGAAGCAAATGGAGTGAGTTGTGCAACGTACCCAATGCGCTTTTCACACAGTTATTTGTAGATGGTGAGATGTTATCTGCGTTCAGCGGAGAAACCAAAGCGTATTATCGGGCACTCAACTTTAAGTATGGCACGAATAGAAGGAATGTAGTTTGGCAGTCTGGTGCTGGCAAGAAGGTTGAACTTAATACCGAAAAGTTTGCCAGTTATGACAACCACCACCTATTGGTGATGCGCTATTCATTTAAGGCTTTAAATAAAGGTACTTATAAGTTAATAACCGGTATTGACGGGCGAGTTTGGAGCATTAATGGTGAACACTTTAAATCGTACAAACCCTTTGACAATGAAGGTTTAGTTGGTCTAAAAATGAAAACCATTGAGCTAGGCACGGAGGTTGTAGTGACAGAAGGCATTAAGTTAAATGGGGCTTCTCCAAAGTCATCTGGTATCCTGGAAGAAGACAAAAGAATACTTCGCGAATACGTATTCGAACTGGAATCTGAAGAAGAGGTATTTTTCGAGAAAGTCGTGTCAATTACTCATAACAATGAGATAGAACATCTTCTGGAAATGGCCAAGGAGGAAGTGAAAAATGGCCTTGAACAAGGTTATGCATCTCTAAAGTCGGTACACCAACAAAAGTGGGATGAGATTTGGAGAATTTCGGATATTCAAATCGCCGGCAATTTGGAGGCTCAGGTTTTAGCGAGGTTCAACATTTACCAGGCCATTATTGCGACACCAAAACACGCTAATCTACCCATTGGAGCACGGGGCCTATCTTGCCAGGTATACCAAGGCGCCGCCTTTTGGGACCAGGAGACCTTCAATCTGCCCATGTTCATTTATACCCAACCTGATCTGGCAAGAAATCTGGTTACCTACAGGCATGACACCTTAAATGGCGCTAGAAGAAAAGCAAAAAAACTCGGTTATGATGGTGCATTCTACGCCTGGACAAGCGGCAAGACCGGTGATGAACTATTTCCGGATTATTTCTTTACCGACGTACTCACGGGGCGCCCGATAAGAAATCATTTCAACTGTTGGCAGATCCATATATCACCCGATGTTGTATATGGCATTTGGACTTACTACCAGGCCACAGAAGACTGGCTATTCATTGTAGATCATGGCGCTGAAGTAGCTTTTGAAATAGCTCAGTTTTTGGTTTCCAGAGTACATTTTAAAAAAGATAAAAACAGGTATGAAATCATCAGGCTACTAGGACCTGATGAATATCACGAAAATGTAGACAACAATGCCTACACCAACTACCTGACCAAATACGCCTTAGAGAAGGCTATCTATATCTTTGATAAGATGAAGCTTAATAACCCTGAGGAATTTAACGATTTGGCTTCAAAAATCGGGATATCAGGGGATTCGGTAAACATATGGCAAGAAATCGTCGACCAGATTTATTTGCCTGAGCCAGATCCTGAAACAGGGATCATTGAGCAGTTTGATGGATATTTTAACCTGGAAGAAATTACTCCTGATGAATTAAGAAAAAGACTCATCGATCCAGGAGAATATTGGGGGTGGCCCAATGGAATTGCCGTAAACACGCAGGTACTTAAGCAGGCCGACGTAGTTCAGCTACTGGCCATCCTTGATGAATTCCCCAATGATGTGCTTACTGCCAACTATGAGTACTATGAACCACGCACAGAGCACGGTTCGTCATTAAGTCCAAGCGTACATGCCTTGGTAGCGAGTAAGGCCTGTCATGAGGAAGAAGCTTATCGCTACTTCATGGAGTCGGCCACCATTGACCTTTACAATGCCAGCAAAAAAGTAAATAGCGGCGGGTCATTCTTGGGAGGAATTCATACCGCTGCCGCCGGTGGTGTATGGAGAATTATAGTAGAAGGTTTTGGAGGTTTTCAGCTTACGGAAAATGGTGTAAAGTTTGAACCTCGTCTGCCAGAAGAATGGGAAGGGCTTTCATTTAAACTCGTAACCAAGGGTTGTTTAATTGAAATCAGAATTGATAAAGAAGGTATTGCTATAAAAAGTGATAGAAATAATTCAACCGAATTGAAAACAGAATTATTCGATCAAAGTAAGGTACTACAGCCGGGAGAAAATTTTGAGATTTCTTTGGTTCCCGAAGAATAGCGACCAACATTGACTTGTCTTTTACAGTATAGTGAAGTACGCTTATGACTTTCAAGCTACTAAAAACGCAGCGCCAAAAACTCCTGCACTGTCACCCAGCTTGGGTTTCACAATCTTGGTATCAAAGCGGGTATTGAATGTATACTTGGCAGCCTCTTCTACGCCTTTGGTATACAGTAGGTTAATATTTCCTACTCCTCCTCCGATTACTATGATCTCAGGGTCGAGTATATTAATAATGGAAGAAATACCGAGACCAAAAAAGTGAATCAGACGTTCAACAGTTTTTTTGGCGTAATCATTATTTTCCTGGTAAAGCTGCATAATTTCTTTAAGCGCTAGTTGTTCACCGGAGATCTCATGGTAATAGCGTTGTAGCGAAGGCCCAGAAATTATACGTTCCACACAGCCTATTTTTCCACAATAACATTGTCCTCCTGAATCATCGAGGAAATTATGCCCCCACTCTCCGGCAATTCCCTGGTTACCGTTGATAACCTGTCCATTTACCACCACACCTCCTCCTACTCCGGTGCCCATGATTACACCGAAAACAACCTTTGCTTTTGGGTTAATATCCTGAACAATGCCCATTCTTGCCTCTGCGAGAGCAAAACAATTTGCATCATTAGCCATTTCAATTGGAATACCTAGGACTTGCTCAAGGTCTTTTTTGAATGGCTTTTTATTAAGGGCGGTAGAATTACTGTTTTTCAATAAATGGGTATGTGGATCTATGGCGCCTGGCGTCCCTATCCCTAACCTGATAGGGTGATGACCAACATCATGTGCTATTTGATCAATAAGTAACTTGATGCGCTGTAGCACATGTTCATAACCCTGATGAGCTTCCGTAGCCAATCGTGTTCTGGATATGACTGAATTGTCATTAGAGTCGAGTACAACCCCTTCAATTTTTGTTCCGCCGAGGTCAATTCCCCATATTGTATTGTTCATATTTCTAAATCCTGGGATACAAACTACAAAAGTCTTGAAGACTTTTGTAGTTTAATCTTAAATTCTGTAATCGGCTCACAACTTATGAAGTCTTGCTTCCCAAGGCCGGAGATGGTTATCAGTATTACTTTGAGAATAGTTGGTAATCTCTATGCGCCCCTGAATGTTATTCAGTTCATCGACAACGACCATCTCATTACTCATATTAAGAACCACCATAAATCCTGATTCTTCATCCCATCGTTCGAACATGTATAATTGCTCATGATCCGGATGAATGCATTTGTAATCACCGTAGACAAGCGTCTTGTTTGCTTTTCGGTATTTTATCATACTGCGGTAAAAGCTCAAAACAGAACCTCCATCTTTCTCCTGCTCAGCTACATTAATGCTATCGTAATTAGAGTTGACTTTTATCCAGGGTTCAGCATCTGAAAAACCGCTATTTCCAGCGCTTGACCACTGCATTGGTGTTCTCGCGTTATCTCGACTTTGCCTATGTACCGCTGTCAAGACCTGATCCATGTTCCGACCTTCCTCTTTAGCCATTTTCCATAGCTGCAGAGTCTCTACATCGCGGTAATCGCTAATGGTATCAAAAGCAACGTTGGTCATACCTATTTCATCACCCTGATAAATGTATGTAGTCCCCCGTAGAGTAAGCAACAGCATTGCCAATAATTTGGCCGATTCTTGATGATATTCTTTATCATTTCCAAAACGGGAAACCATTCGAGAGAAATCGTGATTCCCAAGAAAAATACCGTTCCAGCCTTTCTCTTTTAATGTTTGGTCCCAATCGGAAAAAACTTTTTTGAATTGTACCAGATCATAGTCCACAGGATCTAAGCGGCCTCCAGGTCCGTTATCCATGAACATATGGTC
Organism: uncultured Flammeovirgaceae bacterium; assembly: GCA_937899105.1. Classification (GTDB taxonomy): domain Bacteria; phylum Bacteroidota; class Bacteroidia; order Cytophagales; family Cyclobacteriaceae; genus Fulvivirga. Next base: position 16,492 of record CALBPF010000050.1, read on the forward strand.
GAAGTGAAAGATCATATTTAGCTCATTCCGGTCTTCAGCCACATAGTCCAACCCATTTTCCAACGTTATTCCCGGGCCCTCTCCAACCGTCATGATGTCGTACTTGCTGAGTACTTCATGATTCATTTCTTGCAGGTACTCATGGATGCGAGGCCCGTTAGCATAGTATTGCTCCACTACTTCGCCTAAGTCATCTGAGAGAGTGTTTTCAAATTCCAATCGTTTAGATATTAGGGAGATGACATCCATGCGAAATCCATCAATGCCTTTGTCAAACCAAAACTTAATGATATCGTAAATCTCTTGCCTGACTTTTGGACTCTCCCAGTTTAGATCCGGCTGTTTCTTAGTAAAAAGGTGCAAATAGTAATCCTCCGTAGCCGCATTATACTCCCAGGTATCGCCGCCAAAGAAGGAAGGCCAATTGGTGGGCAATGATCCATTGTTTGATCGCTTCCAAAAGTAATAATCTCTATAGGGATTGTCTTTGGACTTCCTTGCTTCTTGGAACCAGTGGTGTTCATCAGAAGAATGATTAGCAACCAGATCCATCAACAACCGCATTCCTCTAGCATGAATACCTTTCAGCAATTCATCAAAATCTCCCATAGTCCCAAACTCATCGATGATGTTTCGGTAATCGCTCACATCATAACCGTTATCATCATTTGGCGACCTGTAAACAGGACAAATCCAGATGATATCTACCCCTAACGACTTAATGTAATCGAGTTTTTCAATGATACCCCGGATATCTCCTATACCATCGTTGTTAGAATCATTAAAACTTCTGGGGTAGATCTGGTATACTACTCCCTCCTTCCACCACGTATTTTTTGTTTTCATAATGCCATTTAGACTACAAAAGTCTTGAAGACTTTTGTGGTTTAATCACTAGTACTCTTCAGTTAACCACATAAATTGATATGGTGATAATGTAACCGCTCCGCTTATTCCGTTGATATGTTCTTCTGTGTATTTATCATAGAGATTATCAATATTCAAACGATTCTCAGCCACCCAATCAATAGGCAGCCACTGATCTGAGTCTTTAAAATTCGCAAGAGTCAATGTCACTTTATCACCTAGACGCCTTTCAAAAGCTAATACGTGATCATTACCTGTATCTAAAATCCGGCATGAATTATGGTCCGCCCATTCCGGTGAAGATTTACGAGTTTGGATCATTTTTTTCAACGCTTTAAAAATAATAGCTCTCGGGTTTCTCTCGTCTTTTAAATTTTCGAATTGCTTTTTCCAATCAATCTTTGGCCTGTGTAGCCATCTGTTGTCATCAGCTGTCTTATCATCTTGTAAAAAGGAATAATCATTTTCCGTACCTGTTTCATCGCCGTAGTAAAGCATGGGGATCCCGCCGTACGATATGATTATAGCATGAAGTAGCAAAATACGCTTAACAGCAAAGTCAATCTTATCAATATCATCCTCTTCGATAGCTTTTTCAAGCCCCGCTAGTGATGCAAGGGACCCTGAAATGCGAGCATCACCATTTTTCGGGTTATACATAAAGGGCATACCGCTGGCAAAAGTCCCATCGAACCTGCCTGTGAAGAAGTTCACAATAAATTTTCTATGCTCGTGTGGATTATAACCTGCTCTCCAAATGTCCTCGTCGCTGTATCCCAAGCCAATATCATCATGACAACGTACATAATTTATCCATGTAGCGCCATGTACTTTAAATGGCATGGATTGCAGTCCATTAGTTAGCACCTTGCAATTATGGGTGGCAATACTATCCCAAAGCAGAGCCATCAGGGTAGCGTGATAGGCAATATCACACTCATTACCGGCAATATTGCTGGTTCCGAAATACTTCACAATTTCGTCAGGAGCTACAATGGCCTCCGCCAATAAGGCGACCCCAGGCGCTACAATTTGAGTGCAGGCTTTATATATCTGTAATATGGTATGAGCTTCGGGAAGATTCTGACTTGTGGCGCCCAGTTTCTTCCAAACAAATGCCACCGCATCCAGGCGGAAAATATCAATGCCCCAGTTGGCCTGAGTGAGCAGAATATTGATCATTTCAATCAACACCTGAGGATTACCGTAATTCAGATCCCACTGGTAGTCATTAAAAACGGTCATCACCCACTTGCCCATCTCTTCGGAAAAAGTGAAGTTCCCGGGTGAGCTTTCCGGAAAAACTTCGGGCAACGATCGCTCGAAAAGATCAGGTACCGTACGGTCATTGAACATATAATAGTAATCCTGATATTTCGGATCACCCTTTTTCGCTAGTTGTGCCCACTCATGCTCCTCAGAGGTATGATTGATCACTAAGTCACACATAACATACATCTCGCGATTATGTGTTTCATGAACTACTTTATGAAAGTCATTATTAGAACCAAAGCGTTTATCAATCTTGAAATAGTCGCTTACTGCATAACCACCATCATTTTTCTCTTTTGGCCCTTCCAAAAGTGGCATGAGGTGCAGCAAATTGATCCCAAGATCTTCCAGGTAATCCATCTTGGTCAATAAACCCTTAAGGTCATCACTAAAGCGGTCTACATACAACATCATGCCCGTGACTTCATTTGAAAGAAACCATTGCCCATCCTGACGCTCGAGGTCTTTTAGTCTTAATCCTTCAGATCTGTTATTATATTGATTTGCTAAAACCGTAACAAGCTGCCCAAGAGCGCCTTCAAAAGAATGTTTGGAACCGTAGAGGTCCTGAAAACGCTGGTAGAGGCCTGAAAAATTAGTAGCTAAACGAAATACAAAATCCTCATCTTGCCTAATGGCGGAAGGCAGATCGTTAATAATTTCCTTGAGTAGATTATGCGCTTTAGGATTGAACATTTTCAAACTTCGAAACGTCCAGGATCTCTTGCTGTAAGAGATCCAGTTCTTTGTTCTTTACAGCCTCCGACCATCCGAATTTATTGGCCATATAATCTGCTACGGTATCTTGTAAATACTTGACACTGTCAATATCAAAATATAATCTACCCGTACGCCTGATAAAAAAGTCCCTAAGATTGTATACCATTTCATTTTGAATATCAAACTCACACTCAGCCTTTATGAAACGTTCATAAATGTTATGGTCTTCCAGGCTATCATAAATAGCAAGAATACTATCTGCCTGCTTGCCATAGTTGCTTACCAGATAAAAAGCCACGTATTCGTCAAAACCATATTGCTGTAATCTTTTTTCCAATGAGCATTTGAAAACCTTCACTTCTTTTGCCCCTGAAAATACACCTCCTGTAAGAGCAATTTTGTGGGTGGTACAAGATGACAATGAGGTCTCAGGATGAGACATTTTAAGCTACTTAACCACTACATCAACTATTTTTTCAGCCATTTTACGGAAGCCGGTAAGTTTACCACCTGCTATGGACAACAAACCTGTTTCTGATTCGAATATCTCATCCTTACGCGAAATTTCAGAAGCGGACTTACCTTCCTCATGGATCAATGGTCTTACACCTGCCCAACTTGAGACTACGTCTTTTATTTTTAAATTGATGGAGGGGAATGCGCTATTAGCAGCGTCCAGAAGATAATTAATGTCCTGAGTGTTTGTGAGTATGCGATTCTTATCTCCAGTGTAATCTGTGTCTGTTGTTCCTATATAGGTGATCAGGCCGCGAGGAATGGCGAATATCATGCGTCCATCAGGTACATCAAAATAGATAGCCTGTCTAAGAGGGAATTTAGACTTAGGAACAACAATATGAACCCCCTTTGTTAGGTGTAATCGCTTGCCACTCAAGGAATGGTTTTTATCTCTTAGCTCATCTACCCATGGGCCCGCAGCGCTGGTAACATATTTTGCTTTTATTTCAAAGTCTTTCTCAGCAAGGTGATCCATGGCTTTGACACCGGCAACCTTCCCATTGTCATAGATAAAATCGATAGCTGAAACATAATTGAGGCAGTCGGCCCCATGTTGTATGGCGGTCTTGATAACTTCAATGGTTAGTCTGGCATCATCTGTTCGATACTCGGCATATATACCTCCGCCTTCCAATACACTTTCGTCAAGCAAGGGCTCTTTCTCAAACGCTTCCTCCTTGCTTAGCATCTTTCGTTGATCTGCACTCTCCACACCCGCCAATACGTCATAAACCATAAGGCCCACACTCGTGGTAAATTTCCCGAAAGTACCATCTTTAATGAGCGGTAGCAGCATGCGCTCAGAGGGAACCAAGTGCGGTGCATTCTTATGAACAATCGCCCGTTCTCGCCCTACCTCACGCACCAGGGCTATCTCAAATTGCTTCAAGTATCGAAGCCCCCCATGGATCAATTTTGTAGATCTACTGCTCGTACCTGAAGCGAAATCATCGCGTTCCACCAACGCCGTTTTCAACCCACGGGACGCAGCGTCCAGGGCAATTCCTGCCCCGGTTATGCCTCCACCTATGACGAGCAGGTCAAATTCTGTAATCTTTAGTTGTTCGACCGAATGTTATCTTTCTAATGCTGATAATTTGCTCATTCTTCACTATTCCTACTCAATCCAATTCATTGTTCTCTTTACCGCTTTATTCCAATTACCGTATAACTCATCACGGTCATTCTTAACCATTTCCGGCGTAAATTCTCTTTCAATTTTTTGTACCTCCTTCAAATCTTCTAATTCCCAAATACCCGCTCCTATTCCGGCCATGTAAGCGGCCCCTTGAGCCGTAGATTCTGTCACTTCCGGCCTTAGCACGGGTACACCCAGAATATTTGATTGGAACTGCATTAAATAGTTATTGGCTACCGCGCCACCATCCACCTTGAGAGACCGGAGATCAGCGCCAGAGTCCTTTTGCATCGCCTCAAGAATGTCCCGGGTTTGGTAAGCCAAAGAATCTAATGTGGCCTTAGCAAAATGATTTTCATTAGAATCTCTTGTCAGACCAAATATTGCACCCCTTGCGTACATATCCCAGTATGGAGCGCCAAGACCTGCAAAGGCGGGTACCACGACCACGTCATGAGAATCCCTGACAGCTTCCGCCATGGCTTCAGTATCAGAAGCATTTTCAATCAATTTGAGACCGTCTCTCAGCCATTGAATGGCCGCACCAGCGATGAAAATACTTCCTTCCAATGCGTAATTGACAGTGCCATTAATACCATAGGCAATCGTAGTTAACAAGCCATTCTCAGAGAGCTGCAACTCCGTCCCTGTATTCATTAGCATAAAACATCCCGTGCCATAGGTATTCTTTGCGGTACCTTTCTCAAAACAAGTTTGACCAAATAATGCAGCTTGTTGATCTCCTGCTATGCCGGTTATGGGGATCTTATGCCCGTCATACTCCCAATGACCAAAATGACTTACACTTTCCTGCACCTTGGGTAACATCTCCCTTGGGATGTCTAACACATTGAGAATCTTATCATCCCAATCCAGTTTAGATATATCGAATAGTAATGTACGAGATGCATTGGTGTATTCTGTAACGTGCTCTTTTTGTCCTGTTAGCTTGTACACTAACCATGAATCCACCGTTCCGAATACCAAATCACCACTTTTGGCCTTGGTTCGGTCGGCATCTACTTCATCGAGCAGCCATTTAACTTTAGTTCCTGAAAAATAGGCATCTATGACAAGTCCGGTGGTTTGTTTGACATGATCCTCATAGCCTGCTTTTTTTAAGTGGTCGCACATACCACTAGTCCGTTTGTCCTGCCAGACAATAGCCTTATGAGCCGGTTCGCCACTGGTCTTATCCCATAAAATAGCCGTCTCCCTTTGATTAGTGATGCCCAGCGCGGCTATTTCACCTCCGTTAACCTTATTCTTTCTTATCAAGTCCTGTAATACCTTTTCCTGGGTGGTCCATATCTCGTTAGCATCATGTTCTACCCATCCCGGTTTAGGAAAAAACTGCGTAAACTCCTGCTGTTCAACCGCCAGGAGCTTGCCGTCCGTATCAAATAAAACAGCCCTTGAACTGGTGGTTCCCTGATCCAGTGCTATAATATATTTACTCATTTTCAGAATGTTTTGATTCCCTGATCACAGCAATGGCAACAGCCACTATGGCAATGCCTATGACAACGTAGTGCTGGATCTGATAATCTTGTTTGTAAAAAATTTGATAAAGGGAAGCGCCCAAAAAACCTCCTAACACGGGAGCTACCACCGGTATCCAGGCATATCCCCAGTCCGACTTTCCTTTACCCGGTATAGGAAGTAAGAAATGAGCAATACGCGGTCCTAAATCACGAGCCGGGTTGATGGCATAGCCAGTGGTTCCTCCTAAGCCCATCCCAATTACAAAAATAAGCCCACCAACCACAAGAGGGTTTAAGCCTTCTGTAAATGTGTTCGCTCCAATAAAAAGTAAACCCAGAATAAGGACAGCAGTAGCTATCATTTCACTAACGAAATTTGCTGCTGTAGTTCTTATGGCCGGAGCCGTAGAAAATACGGCTAATTTAATTGCCTTGTCCTGGGTTTTCCTCCAATGGGGAAGATAGTGCAGCCATACAATTACTGCTCCGGTAAGTGCTCCAAAAATTTGTGCTAATATGTACCCTGGAACTTGCGACCAGGGAAATTGACCTATGTAGGCCAGACTTATTGTAACAGCCGGATTAATATGGGCGCCACTAACACCCCCCACTGCATAAATAGCCATTGTTACGGCCAGGCCCCACGCTGTAGTGATAACAAGCCAACCTGAGTTAAAACCTTTACTTTCTGTAAGAAGTACACCAGCTACTACCCCACCGCCCAAAATGATGAGTATCATAGTACCTAAAAATTCTCCTAAATAGATGCTCATCTTACCAGTACCAAATAACTATAATTGCTGTAAGGATCAGCAGTAATACTGATAGTATCCGATAGTTTTTAAACCACGGAGCGCCTTCTAGATCCTTTGTCTCCGCCGTATACAAAGATGTAGTCCATATAAGCCCTTCTGTCTTTTCAGGGCTTGGAGCTGCGGATAGGTTGCTTATCACTATATTCGCCAATGCACATAATATCATTAGAATGGGTACCTGTAATAAGAAATGTACTTTTGTCCATTCGGGAGGCGCTTCAGTAAAATATTTAAGAATCACAAAGACGATAACCAGGCCATATCCAAAAAGGAAACTGTAAAAGGCTCCATTTCCGTTTGCTCTTTTATAAAATAAGCCTACCAGGAATACTGCTACAATTGGCGGGGCAATGTAACCCAGTACCACTTGCAAGTATTCCCATACCGAGCTGAACGTTTCGATCAAAGGCGCCCAGGCCGCGGCAAGAATCACTAAAATCACTGTTGCTATTTGACCTGCCCGTACCAAGGACTTACTTCCGATATTTGGATTAATCTTAGAAACAAAGTCCATAGTGATCAAGGTAGAAGCGGAGTTTAGTGTAGCCGAAATACTTGAAGACATAGCTGCCAGTAATCCCGCTATAACGAGGCCAAGGACACCTGTAGGCAATAATTTATAGATCAAAACAGGATATGTCATATTGGGACAATCGCTCAAATTAGAACATAATACCTCCTGGCCATTACGATCAAAGGTGTAGTTAATGAAAGAAATATCCAGATCTGAGAACAATACAATGGCTACCACTCCCGGAAGCACCATGAAGAAAAGGACAGGAAGCTTCAAAAGACCGGCAAAAATGGCTCCCCATCGACCATGATCTAGGTCCTTTGCCGATAGAACACGCTGCACCATAAACTGGTTATTTGCCCAAAAGTAAAAACCTAATAGCGGCACACCAAACAACAAACCTGTCCAGGGCAAATGAGAATCATCAGCCGGCCGAACAAGGCTCATAATCTGGTCAGGGGTCTTATCAAGAGCTCCACTGTCTTTCATGGAATTCAGGCCATTGATCATACCTTCCCACCCTCCTACTTCTGAAAAACAGAAATAAGTCAAAAGAATTGAGCCAAAAACCAGTAATACTGCTTGAATGACCTCAGTATGTACCACAGAAGATAATCCACCAGGTATGGTATAAGCCGCTGCAGCAAAGGCCAGAAATGAGATAATTATCCAGGAATCTACTTCAGGAAATATTATCTTAAGAATGAGATTACCCGCGTAAAGACCGGAAGCGGTATCAATAATCACATTTCCAACAATAGTGATTCCTGAGAAAAGGTACCTTGAACGAGAATCATACCTTCGCTCAATAAACTCAGGCATGGTATAGACCTTAGACCTTAGATAAAAGGGAAGGAAAAATATAGCAAAAAACACAAGTACAACAGCGGCCATCCACTCGTAGTTATACACCGATACATTGGTTTGATAGGCATCTGCCGTAAGGCCAATGAGTGTGTTACTTCCTATATTTGCGGCAAATAAGGATATTCCGACAATGGGCCATGTCATATCCCTGCCTGCCAGAAAATAGTCTTCCGAATTCTCTTGTTTACCCTTTCTGATACCGTACCAAACGATACCAATCAGATAAACAATGATGATGATAAAGTCTATAGCATTTAGACCGATACTTTCCATAAAGTTTAGGTTAGGTTGATGGTTTTAGGGTGACGCATGCCGTTCAAGCAGATATGCTTAAAAACCGAAGGATTCATCCTCTAATGATACTAAGAATGGCCTGCTTTTCATAGCATAAAACGTGATTTGAAGGATGTAAACGGTTACAGCCGAAAGCTTCGAGCTAAGAGCTTCAACCCTCAAGCTGCATGTTACAGGCTAGCGCATTAGGAATAATCTTTCTAATTGAATTACAGAGCTTATTTGATATTTGTGTTTACATCTTTTGGATTCCGACTACTCGGTCATTTCCTCAACAACAGCTTTTTCGTCAAGGATTTTTTGAAGTGCAAGCGCTACTCCATTTGTCCAGCCAAAACCATCTTGCAGAGGGTATTCGCCACCACCAGCGAGTAGTTCTGTATTTATAACATCATACTTCTCCATCATTTTACCTGTGGTCTTGTACACCGTACTATTTCTTGCTACCCATTTTGTGGCGGCCTCATTACCCACTTCACCTTGTCCGTAGTTATAGAACGCATTAATAGTGATCCATTGTAAAGGGGCCCAGCCATTAGGAAAATCCCACTGTTGCCCTGTTTCATTAAGGGTGGTAACAAAACCGCCGGCTTTCAAAAAATCAGCAGATAGTCTTTCTAGAGTTAATTTAGCCTGTCCTTTAGTTGCTATCTTAAAATACAACGGGTAAGCAGCGGCTAAAGAGAGTACTCCGGTCTTTTTCCCTGCAATAAAGTCATAGTCTACGAAAAACTTGTCTTCTTCATCCCATAGATATTTCAAAATTGCCTGCTTGCGTCGATCTGCTTTATCTAAAAATACCTGGGCCTGTTCTAAATCATCTTTCCAATTATATCCTTGCGCTATTTTCAGTTCAAGAAAATAGAGCAGTGAGTTAAGGTCGACGGGTATTATGTCTGTTGTGTGAATGGTTGACAGGCGTTGCCCATCTGCAAACCAACGACTGGTATAGTCCCATCCTGATTCTGCACCTGCTCTCAAGTCACGGTACATTTTAATTTGTGCGTCTCCCGACAGCTCCTCGGCAAGCTCGTAATCTTCTTTAAACGACTCCGGACGAGGAGAAGCATAATTGTCCCAATAGCGATTTAAAGCGCTTCCATCTTCCATTCTTACCACGCGTTTTACCGCATTGGTTTCGTTCGACAGGGTTTCACTTCCTGACATCCAAAACTCATATTCGCTCTCAAGATAAGGCAGGTAAGAAATGAAAAGATCGCGATCCTCTTGAGCCAATCGGTCAACCATCAAAGCATAGAACGGTGGCTGGGATCTGCCGTTGTAGTAATTTCTATTACCGTTAGGAATAAAACTCAATGTATCAATCAAATACGAAAAGTTATCTACCATATTCTTTGCCATGGACTCTTGCCCTGAAACCATGAGGCCCTCCATAGTAAAATAGCTGTCCCAATAATAGATCTCACGAAAGCGACCACCCGGAACAATGTAATCACCAGGCAGTGATATTAGGGAAGACAACTCATTAGTTTGATCGGGTGTTCTGGTAAGAACCGGCCAAAGGCTTACAATATGATCTCTCATGGTTTTCGAAGTATCGGAAACAAAACCTGTTGTCGGGTTGACCGGCATTTCAAAGTTGGCCTCTACAAACTCCTTAAGGTTAAACCCGTCGTTACTCTTTTGATCAATGTATCTGGCATTGATATCAATTAAAGGCTGTTTAGGGGTGCAATCCACAAATGTCTTGGAATCCGGAAAGATGGCGGCTAGCTGAACATCTTTAAAAAGTTGGGAGGAGTAATAATCAAAATCCGTATTCTTATCCTCAACCTGGAGTGAACAACTCCATAGTATGGACAGTAAAGCGAAAGTAAGCGCAAATGTTAATCTATTTGCTTGAAATCTCTTGTTCCTCATTGATCATATCAAGTTTTCCGATAATATAATTTCCCAGCGCTCTGCCCTGAGTCACCCCATTGGTAATGGCAGGCATGTAGTGTATGCCTCCGTATAGTCGGCTTATGGCCGCTTCATCAGAGGCGGCTCTAAAAGATTCAAACTCTCTTGCCGTCAGTCCATATCGAACCTCGGTACTGTCAATGAATTTGAAGTTATTACCATATATTGAAGTAAGCGCTTCTCCTGCAGCGCCTGATATCACACTATGTCCACTGGTATATTCCGGGAAGGGAGGTGTCTGTAAAAACGGTAACCATTCTTCATCCATATATTTATTAATCACCGTTTCAGGACGGATCAGGCTACTTCTATATTTTTCATCCCAACAACTAATAAAGCCGTCTGCAAGCGCAATAGATGTTAGTGCGTAGGTGTAAGCGGTCCTCATTAAATCAGCCTTGGATTGCTGACTTGCAATTTTTGCTATCCCCATCCAGTGCCCGCCTGGAGTGATCTTTTTGGTCGCAAACATCACATGACCATGTACATTCATCACATACGGGTTGCAGTCCCAAAAGCTGGCTATTTCCTTTTGTTCCTCATCCAGATTGTTTACCGTTTCATATACTTCCATTATTTCCTTATGAAAGGCGCTACCTTCACTAACATCAAAATCGGTAGGTCTGTCAGGGACAAACTGGTTAGCCGAATCAATTACAAAAGGCCTTATTTTATTCCAGTGTGGTTCAATAGCTTCCATATAGCCGGGCGGAGTAGGTTGCCACCGGGCATCTTCATCGCTTACTGTGAATTTCTGAAATGTACGTGTCTGTTTGTAGTTATCTTTATCGGCCCAAGCCATGATATGATTATATACCTGTTCGGCATAGGCCACCGAATTATCAAAAACTTCCTTATCCAGTCCTGATTCTAATACTTCTTTATGCCAGGCAGCCCGGTATTCATCCATCTTGTCCTCTGAGAAAATCAGGGCTTGTCCTATCTTTAAAAAAGCGTCAATGGCAGCAACATCATGATCGATCTTTCCGCTTGGTTCCGGAATTGAGGTAAAATCCATTAACTGACCTGTAAATGACTTATATCGAGGTTCTTTGAGAGCCAGCACTTCATAAACCGCAATGCTCGGGTAGGCATAAATCCTGCTGGCTACCGGTGGAGAAAAGATATCGTGAACAATAACATCCGTAAGCTTTTGCATGCTATCATGCAGTTCATTGGGTGCGATTTCAACGGTTTCTTTAGCTTCCTGGCAAGCAACAAGTAATGTTAAACTAATAAAAAGTGATATAAATTTCTTCATATAAATTGTTTCCAACCTTTAATTTCAAGGGATTTCCATTTCCCGGGAAGCCGCTGTTTTGTCTGAACGATACCGGTATTCGTCATTTTTAAACCACCAAACCTCGAAAGCGCTATAGGTGATGTAGTCAACACAGTCTCTTTCATAGTTAAGCTCTGCCGGTAATCTGAAATAGTTGAACTTGTTATTTTCTCACCGTTAATTAACAGATCAATATTCAAATGATTGAACTTCTTGAGAATATTGGAAGCTCTACCCCTTTGATAATTATCATAGACTCCATTAAGAACAATATCTTTGATTTTTATGGGTTCAGGAGAAGAAACTAACCCTACCATTCCGTTGGCCACGGTAATTCCGAAGTAGTTATTTGGATCGATATTGGTTGCTGAGATTACCCAGTCTTTACTTTGACTGGCAGTCGTTAACGTTATAAATAAAAGGATCAGAAATATACTATTCCACATATCAATTCATTTTGTACAGTTGAATGGAATCGTTGTTCAAAGTAAAAATAAGATACTTTTCTTTGCTGATAGTCAAAGTATCAAAGTTACTTACCTGCCCAACTATGGACAAGCCAGAGGTATTATTATCAATGTAATTAAAGCTCTTACCCGCTACTGAAAAAGCAGTAGAACCAAAATCCGCATCATACCGCCCAAGGTTAATATGAGTATTGATGTTATTACCAATTGTAATCATATCTACCCAATCATCTTTATTAAGATCTGTCAACAAGATGGAGTTGATATTTGAGTATTGCATTTGCGTCGGGAGGGGTACCCTTGTATATTGATTAGCATCATTGAAGAAGATCATTGACTGCAGCTCTTCAACAGATTTTTCAATGGTTTCTGCGCTTTGTTTGACCAGCGAAGATATTCCAATTACATCTGTGGCAAACTTTTGATAGCTCGTGTAGCGACGTTTAATAGACACCAATTGCTTTTCTAATTCATCTTTGGTAAATAAAGGAATATATCTGCCATCAATATGATGCATGATAATGGACTCTTTAGTCCCGTTTTTATCGAAATCATCCACATATATTTTTAATGGATACTCCGGTGAAGCCGAGAACTTATTATTCGAGCCTATGTTACCTGCTAGCAGATCTTTATCTCCGTCTTGATCAAGATCATAGGCTTGCAACGTATTCCAAAACCCTGAGCTATTGGCTATTATAGTCTGGTCGCTGAAAGCGCCGGAGTCATTGATAAAAGTTGTAATGGGCATCCAGTGTCCGGCCAAGATCAGATCTGAATCACCGTCGTTGTCGAAGTCAATCCAGGTAGCTGATTTAACCATTCCAATACCCGCTAATTCAGGGGCTATTTGATTGGTTATATCTTTGAAGCCACCTTTGCCATCATTCTGTAATAGAACGCCACCTCCATTTTGACCATATGCACCGAAAGGTCCCTCATATCCTATGAAAATGTCAAGATCACCATCGTCATCAAAGTCATAAGGCGCCACACAGGTAGAATTCTCTCTTATCTCGGGAAATGTATTATTTAAAATGAAATTACCGTCCTCATTCAGATATAATCGATCCTGAAGTAATGGGTGGCCCGAAGGGTATTCATGACCTGCACTTAGTACAATTAAATCCAAGTCGTTATCTCTGTCTACATCCAGTAGCAGTGAAGCCACATCTTCGAATCTTTGACTTGATTCCAACTCTTTACGTTCGAAGTAACTTCCTTTTTGAAGAAAAAACGAGGATAATTGTCCTTTTGCACCACCTAAAAAAACATCATCTAATCCGTTCTCATCCACATCTCCAACGGATAGCGCAGGACCACCAGTTGATAATTTGTAAGGCCTTAAATAATCTACATTGAAATCATTATAGTTATTTTCTTCATGTTTCCATTCCAGTGGAGATACGGATCTGGCAAAATAGGTTTTAGCCGACTCATTGTTCTTTGGACTACTCGTCGTTGGCTCTTTTATGCTCAGCCATTGATTAACCTCTATATTTTCCAGTAGCTGATATTGGCCATTGGGCCAATAAATCTCAAGTGTATCAATGAGCTTGCAGGCGCCTAATCCTATGGTCAAATCAGGAGAAACTGATGATTGAAACCCTTTACTAGCTCCGATCCGATAGGTGATTTGGCCCTCTTCATTCTTAATCACCACTTTAGCGCCTACTGAATGAACATTATATCCGTTTCCCATTAAGGACAGCTTTAAATAATTATTGCCATTGGATTCAGTGTTATTCTTGTAGACAAAAGCTACAGCATTTATATTGTTTATGATAAGGTCAAGATCTCCATCATTATCAAGGTCAGCATATGCCGCTCCATTAGAGTACGAGGGCTGATTTAATCCCCATTCATCATTTACCGGCTGCCAGGTAATTCCATCAATATTTTTAAAAGCTTCATTGGGGATTTCGAGTTCTGGCATGCGCTTGATCATCTCGGCATCTATACTGTCTTTGTTATTTACTGTATACCGGAAGTCCGAAAGGTTAGAAATGTACTGAATATAATCGAGGTCGTTGGGTCGTTTAACAATACCATTGGATATAAAGAGGTCTTTAAAACCATCGTTATCAAAATCAGCTAAAAGTGGTGACCAGCTCCAGTCGGTTGCTGACAGACCCGCTTGCAAAGCAATATCAGAAAAAACATCATTGCCCCTATTCAACTGGAGTGTATTTCTGGCAAGCTGATGACCATAACCATAACTAAGTTTTATTTCATTTACCTCTGATTTGTCCTCACCTCCGGATTTCATCAATATTTCTGAATTCGCTGGTAACATGTCGGTGGTGAATATATCCATCCAGCCATCATTATTGACATCTGAGATATCGTTACCCATAGAGTAGCGACTGCTATGTCACATCATTTTCTCAAGCGATTCGACAAATGTACCGTCCTTGTTATTGATGTAGAGATAGTCATTCTCATGGAAGTCGTTTGAAACATAGATATCCGGCCAGCCATCATTATTGACATCTGCTGCTGAAACTCCTAAACCGTAACCAATTTTACTATTGTAAATGCCTGAAGTCGCGGTTACATCTTTAAATTTTGAAGCGCTTTGGGCTACCTGACTCTGAAGCAACAGATCGCCTGCTCTGGCATCCTTGAATTCTCGCCTCTCAGCACTTCCGTAAGAGTCAACCGAATGTACCGAGTGGTTCAAAAGATAAACATCCAAATCCGAGTCGCGGTCGTAATCAAAAAAAACAGCCTGTGTGGCAAAACCTGAAAAGTTTAATCCATAATCCTTAGATGACTCCGTAAAACTTAGATCACCGTTATTTATGAAAAGCTCATTATGCCCTCGGGCGCCCTTATATCCCGAAACATTGCAGACGTAGATATCTAAAAGGCCATCTCCATTAACGTCAGCCATGGTCACGCCCGTAGACCAGTTGCCTTTACCTGCCACATTGGCTTCTTCCGTAATGTCTTTGAACTGGAAACCTCCCAGGTTCAAATACAGTTTATTTGGTTTTTGATTTGCTGTAAAATAGATATCCGGTAAGCTGTCGTTATTTAAATCACCAACAGCAACACCTGCGCCATTATAAAAATAAAGGTACTCCAGTATGTTGAAGTCGGCACTAGATTGGAGATCGTTAGAAAAATCAATACCCGAGTCGATGGGCTTCACTTCTGAAAAAAGCTTAGTCTTTATCTCAGTTTCCTCTCGAGTGCATGATAGTGCAAGGACGGTCAGAAAAAGAACAGAAATACGCATTCTAATAGGCAAATGACAACATGGTGTTGTTGTTTCTGGCAACAAAAACTTTTTGACCAATTACAGCGATGTCACGAACCTGGCCAGTAACTTGAAACCCCGATTGTTTTGCACCAATGGAAACGAACGAGCCATCGCCCAAGCCTTTTAATAAATGGCCATAAGATGCATCATATCTGCCGGCTTCGGGTTTCGCTTCAAAAAAATTTCCACCGATTAATAGGTCCATAATATCGTCTCTGTCAAAATCATTAATCACCACACCGAACATGGGCGCCATCTGCGCTTCTATTGGCAACTCTTTAATTTCAAAACTATCGCCATTGTTAATAGCAACAACCGCTCTCAGGAAATTAACTTCATGTTTTACTGACTGATCCAGTAATTCTGGCTTAAATATTTGGTCAATGCTCCTATCGTTATAACTCTGATACTTGAGATAAGTCTTTTTAAGTTGGGGAAGTTGAGCCACTAGTTCGTGCTTTAGGGTTAGTGGATAATATTTATCAGCTTCTTTTTGACAGAATATATGTTCAATGGTCCCGTTTCCATCAAAATCATTGACATAAAGACGCAAAGACTTGTCAAAACTTGCGTCAAAGCGAGAATTCAATCCATGATTTAAGAAAATCAGATCGCTGTCTCCGTCATTATCCAGATCAGCTGACTTTACGGTATTCCACCAACCACTTAAAGAATCAAAAGAAGTTGAAGCTTCTTTAAAAGATCCACTTTCATTAAGAAAGATCTTAGGAGACAACCACTCGCCCAAGACGACAAGGTCGTGATCATTATCACCGTCAATGTCTACGAATTCTGAGTCACTTATCATCCCAAACTCTTTTAACCCAGGCGCAACATCCGCAGTGCCGTCAACGAAGTTACCGGCGCCGTCATTTAGCAAAACGTAACTATCGGGAGACATTCCATATTCGAAGACCTTAGTTCTTGATCCAAGAAACAAATCCAAGTCACCATCTCCGTCAATATCAGAAGCAGAAACTGTCGAGGTGTTGGAGAGATTTGATCTCAGGAAAGGCAAATCACGGGATGAAAAAACACCACCTCCTTCGTTGATATACAGTCTGTCTCGCAACTCAGGAGTTCCTCTCGTAAACTCATTACCACCGCTAGTTACGAATAAATCTTGATCACCATCGGAGTCCACATCTAAGAAAATGGCATCTGTATCTTCATGTCTCTTGAAATTCAGAAAAGTCTGATTATCAACTTCAAACCCCTGATCACTTTGCACTAAAAGTGCGCCTGGCTGCCCCTTTGCCCCACCAACGTACATATCCGGCATGCCATCATTATTGATATCTCCGATCGCAAATTTTGGGCCCTGGGTCGAAAGCATATGATAGGTTAATCTGTCTCTGTCGAAATCGACAAAACTATTTTCTTTGTGCGTAAAATCCGGAGGTGGTACCGCCTTGAAAAGGGGGTGATACTCTTTTTTATTCATTCTAACGGAATCCCCACCCTCTTTTATATCTAGTGTCTGATTTATCCGGACATTTGGGAAAACCGACTCCTTGAAGGAAGGCCATATAACTATCAAAGAATCGATAGTTTGAATTTCTCCAAGGCCAATGAGTATGGTAGGATCAATGGATGACTGAAAACCTCGTATTGGCATTTGTTCAGCATAAATTACCTCCGTACCCGAGACTACCTTTATCTTCGTACCAATGGCATGGGTATTTTTCCCTTCACCTCTCAGTTTTATTCGTAAGTAGTTGCTGGTTGAAAGATCGCTATTATTTTTATAGATACTGGATGCCGTATTTAAATTGTTTATCACCAAATCCAAATCACCGTCGTTATCCAAATCACCATAAGCTGATCCATTTGAGTGTACAGGTTCGGACAAACCCCACTGATCCGCAAAGTTGCTGAATCGTAGATTCCCTTCATTTTTGAAAAAATAATTGGGAATAGGAGTAATAGGGATAGGATCAATTAACGCGTTATAATCAACTCCATTTACAGTTATGATCTTTGCTTTTGTCTCATCATCAGCAATAAAATTCAAATAGTCCAGGTCGGTGATGTCCTGATAAATGCCATTCGCAACAAAGATGTCTTTAAGTCCATCATTATCTGCATCGAAAAACAAGGCTCCCCAACTCCAGTCTGTAGCCTCAACACCTGCAAGCCGTGCTATTTCACTAAACGTACCATCGCCATTATTCAGGTGAAGCATGTTTCGGTTATACTGGTAGTGATAGCCGTTCTTTACGTTGTAGGTAATCTTATCCCAATTTTCAAAGGTTGTTTCATGCTTTAGTCGTTTTAATGGCTCAGGCAGCATATCGGTGACAAAGATCTCAGGATAACCATCGTTGTTAATATCTGCCATATCCGCCCCCATAGAAGCGGCGCTTATTGAATTCATTCTGGACTCTAAGACCTCATCAAAGGTGTCGTCTTGATTATTTATGTACAGGTAATCCCGTTCAAAAAAATCATTAGAAACAAAAATGTCCTGCCAACCATCCAGATTAACATCCCCAACAGTTACACCAAGTCCAAAACCAATAACACTGCCGTAAATCCCGGCAGATTCGCTGACGTCAGTAAAGCTTCCGTTATCATTTCTATAGAGTTTATCGCCTCCAATGCTATCCCTTTCGTCACGAACATTGTTCATTTGGTTGAATGTACCAATCGCCTTAAAAGAATTATTAAGAAGGTAAGCATCCAAGTCTCCGTCCTTATCGTAATCGAAAAAGGCAATGTGGGTACTTAATCCTTTGTCTGCCAATCCGTATTCCTCAGCCCGTTCCGTGAAGGTTAGATCACCATTATTTATGAATAGTTCATTTTGCTTGTTGTCGCCTTGTACATCACCGGAATTACAAACGTAAATATCTAACCAACCATCACCATTCACATCAGCCATTGCCACACCAGTACTCCAGGCTTTATCCCCTTGCACTCCGGATGAACTACTTATGTCTTCAAACCTGAGATTGCCCTTATTAAGAAATAACCGGTTGGGTTTTTGATTCGCTGAAAAATAAATATCTACGAGCCCATCATTATTTATATCACCTATCGCTACACCTCCTCCATTGTAGTAATTCCGGTAAGTGTAGATATTAAAGGCTGAATCAAATTCTAAAGAGTTAACAAAATCCACTCCGGTAGAAGAGACATCCAACTTAGTAAAAAGGGTATTTATGGGCTCCTCCTCACTTTGACAAGCCCAAAACAAAACTAAAATGAAGAGTATATTAACTGTTGTTTTTTTGATCACGTTCTTTCTTTTTCTTTGCCTTTGCTTCAAGGGCTTCATCCAGGATCGTCATATCGGTAATGTCCACCCGCACCTCTTTGATGCTCTTCTTAAAGATTCGTATCCTTCGATTACCATCAACTTTAACCCAAAGCTTCTGCGATTTGTCATCATTTTCAGCCAATACAAAACCAGGACCATACCACCTCTCCATAAGGTTTTTAACGTCTAGTTCGAGACTATCGACCGCCAGGTGTTTAGTCCAAGGCGCCCAGCCTTTATAAAGAAAGTTAATCGGCATTTGATAGATCTTTGAGTTATGGAACTCAGGATAGAATCTCATAATTGCCTGATGCTTGAGCTCACCAGAATCCAGTTTATACTCAACAGAAAGGTTGCTCGGTCCCTGGATAACCAGGCCTTCTTTATTCATTTGCCAACATATGTCGAAAAAATCTTTGACTTCGGTTCCAAAATGAAGATTCAAAAAAAGTGAATCATATCTTTCGCCACTTGATAGTCCCGCTTCAAGTTTGCGCGCGTACTCCGATTTTTGACAAGCGTTTAAAAAAAGGCTTATAAATATAGCTACAGCAATAACTTTAAAAATTACCAACCTCATAGGCTTTCAATACATCATTATTTAAAGCAAAAAGGACAATCACGCGATCACCTACTTTTATATGTTCTATATCCCGTACTTCACCCTTAACCAATAATCCCGATTTCTCGGCATCAAGAAACTCAAAACCTTCAGCCCCTCTGTTTATAAAAACCTGGCCGTAAGTTCCGAGGTTAGCGCCAAATTCAGGCTTAATTCGACTTTGATTACCGCCGACCAACAAATCTACTAATTCATCTGCATTGACATCAACAATATCTGCTGCAAAAACACTCGAAAACTGCAGTTCTATTGGCATTTTCACGGGCTCAAAAGTACCCTGCCCGTTACTTAAATAAAGCTTTGATGATAAAGTTTGTGCTTCCAATTTGATACCAGTATCGAGAATTGATTTATCAATTAAGTCAAAAATCGATGCTTTGGAGTAAGAGGCGTAGTCATTGAATTTCCGGGCAAGATTGGGGAGTTGCTTAATCAAATCCTGCCTTTGGTGAATAGGAACCTGCTTTCCGTTTTCATATATGCAGGTGATATGCTCCAATCTGCCATTTCCGTCAAAATCGCCAACATACATGGTGAGAGGTTCCTCAGGCGATCCCTTTAACCTTGTATTTTCTCCGGAATTCCCAACAAACAAATCGGGGATACCATCATCATTAAAGTCTGCGACTTCTACAGTCTTCCAATGTCCGGTAAAATTGTTACTAATGGACAGGGAGTCAATTTTAAAATGTCCGTTTACATTCTCTAATAAAATAATGGGCATCCACTCACCAACGATCACAAGATCCATATCATTGTCCCCATCGTAATCGATGGCCTTGGCATCTGTGAGAAGTCCAATAGTCTGAAAATCGCCTAGAAATTCTCTGGAAACCTCTTCAAAATTTCCTGCGCCGTCGTTTTTATACATATGCAGCGCACCAGGGAGACCGTACTCAAATGGAAGCAATCTATCTCCTGTGACTAAATCCAGATCGCCATCATTGTCAAAATCGATAGGACATATGAATGAGGTGCTGGTAATAGCTGGCAATTCTCGTGAATGAATACCATCTTCCATTCCAAACAAATAGACCCTATCACGAAGTGAAAAATCACCTCTGGAAAATTCGTTTCCTCCACTAGCCACTGAAATATCCAAAGAGCCATTACCATCAATATCTGCCACCGCAAGCTCAGAATCTTCTGAATCACTATGATCTAAAATGATATCAAAACGGACTTCGTCGAATGTAGCTTGTCCAGTCTGCTGAAATATTCTCGTTGAAAAACCCACCGCACCTCCTAATACCAAATCATCTCTACCATCACCATTTAAATCACCAGTAGCCAACTTAGGACCTAAATTGGAATACATCTCAAACAACAGGCGATCCCGATTAAAATCCACAAAATCATTCTCTGTGTGTTTTATAGAAACGCCTAGATAGGTTTCCCTAAGCAAAGTTTGTCTGATGATAACCGGCTTTTTTTTGAGATGGGCATCTTTCTGATCGACTTGTAATGTTTGACCAGTTAGAACATTTTCAAAACTTTGAAATCTGCCGTCTGGCCACTCTACTGTGACAGAATCAACTTCGTTTCGATTGCCTAGACCTAAATGTGGACGCGGGTCAACTGATGACATATAGCCCTTAACAGGGTAGTGTTCTATATAAAAAGTCTCGGCAGAATCATAAACCGTGATTTTGGCTCCGATACCAGACGTATTTCGATTATCACCGATGAGCTTAAAATTTAAATAAGTGTTTTCAGTAGCTTGGCTTGTTAGATTACGGAATAACTGAGCAGGTTGATTGATATTATTCACTATCAAGTCTAAATCGCCATCATTATCTAAATCAGCGTATATTGCTCCGTTTGAAAATGTGGGTTCTGATAGCCCGGCATCCTCAGTAACGTTTGTAAAACTTAGCTTACCTTCATTCTTAAATAAGTAGTTTGGAATAGGCTGAGACGGTATACTCTCGATAAGTTTTGTAAGTAGAAGACTATCCTTTTTGTACTTTGAAAATTCAAGGCTACTGTTGGCACGAAAGTTTATGTAATCCTGATCAATAAGATCTTTAACAATTCCATTGGCCACGTAGACATCTTTATTGCCATCGTTGTCATAATCAAATATCAATGCGCCCCAGCTCCAGTCAGTAGCATGTAGGTTGGTCAATCGGGATATATCACTAAAATAAGGCTTCGCGTCACCGGATTGCCTGCCCCTATTTAACTGGAGTACATTTCGTGAATATTGTCGATGGAAGCCATTTTTTATATTGGCCTGATGCTTATCCCAGTCTTCAAAAGTAGATTTGGATTTAGCTCTTTCCCATGATTCCGGTAGCATCTCTGAAACGAAAATATCGGGTTTAAGATCGTTATTTATATCGGCAATATCAGCTCCCATAGAGCCAAGGCTGGTTTCCGTCATTACAGCAGTCATAGATTCTTTGAAAGAGCCGTCCATCTGATTTATGTACAAATAATCGCGCTCAAAAAAGTCATTAGACACAAACAGATCAGGCCAACCATCACCATTAATATCACTGGCAGTAACACCAAGACCAAAACCAATTGAACTTCCATAAATACCTGCCTCTTCGCTCACATCCGTAAAGTATTGCCCATCGTTCCGATATAACTTATTGCCACCAAGCGTATCTCTAACCTCACGCTGCCCCTCCCATAAGTCATATATACCGACTGATCTCCCAGAGTTATTGAGGAGATAAAAATCAAGGTCATTATCTCTGTCATAATCGAAAAACACCGCATGATTAGACAGCCCAATATCATTCAAACGATACTCGCTGGACTTTTCGGTGAAAGTCAAATCACCGTTATTGATGAACAATTCGTTAAATCTATTTGAACCTTCCTGAGGTCCGGATTTACATACATAAATATCAAGCCAGCCATCACCATTAACATCGGCCATGCTTACACCGGTGGACCATACGCCAGGGCAAGAAACTCCCGCTTGCTCAGTAATATCTTTAAATTGGAAATTCCCCTTATTCAGGTACAACCTGTTATCTACCTGATTACCGGTAAAATATAAATCTATCAGGCCATCATTATTGATATCACCGGTAGCGACACCTGCGCCATTGTAAAAATTTCGATACGTGTAGGTGTTGAATTGCTCGGAATGCTGCAAATCGTTGCTGAAAAGTATAGAGGTTTCAGATGCTTCAAGCAGGTCAAAAGTATTTTTGTTTCCTGATTGACACGAAACAAAGAAAAATACCAGAACAATTACCGCCCTAGATTTCATTTTTGGAGTGGACATAAAAAAAGAAAGCATGTTCAGACATGCTTTCTTTGAAATAAAATTCAATACTAAATCAACCTCCTTCGCTGTATCCTGGATTTTGTGCGAGTGAAGGATTATTATCTCTGGCAGATTGTGGAATAGGAAAAATATTTTTGTCCGCAGTAGACATTTCCTTTTCCCACCATGGATCGTTGAATTTACCAAATCTGATCAGGTCAGATCGCCTCCAACCTTCAGCGAAAAACTCTCTTCCTCTTTCAGCCAATAGTTCGTCAGCTGTGAGACCTGTTAGCGGACTCACTCCTGCTCTGGCCCTTACCATATTGACCAAATCCAACGCTTCACCACTACCATTATCTAGTCTCCATAAGGCTTCTGCTTTCATGAGTAAAACATCCGAATATCGGAAAATGGGGAAGTCATTGCTAAGACTTTGGCCATTTCCTATGGCAAACTCAAATTTACCTACTCTTACACCTTCCTGACGTAGTGCATTCGGAGCCAGCTCTGTTATAAATGGGGTAAAGGTCAGCGGTGCACCATTTGGGTCATCATCCTCAAAACTTAAATCTTCTAACCCGGTTCCGTCAAGAGCAAATTGATCTCCTTCCAAGAAAGACTCTATTCTAGCATCATTGTCATCAAACGCATTATAAAACTCCTCTAGCGACGCGTATCCATTCCAAGGCTGCTCCTGCAGGTCATAAGTTGCCTGACTAGAATAATGCAGTGTCATTTGAGGCAGGTTAAATCCTCCGGCATTATCCGTGTCATAATTCAAGACGAAAATATTCTCAGCAGTAGCATTTATAGTAGCGAAATTGCTAAAAAAGTTGGACTCTAATGAATAAATACCAGCCTCAATCACTGAATCTGCTTGGATAACAACATCACTCCACCGTGCGGAGCCTGCGCCAGGAACGTTGGTAGTACCGGTATAGATATCCGCGTTTAGGTATAATTTGGCAAGAGCTGTTCTTGCCACGTAATAATTCATCCTGGCATATGTAGCCGAACGCTCAAGTTGGTCAAGGTTATCCAATAAACTTGACTCCACAAAAGCAAAGACATCTGCCCTTGGACTTGCTTCTGGGGTAGAGTCGTCAGAGTCCTCTTCAATAATTGGCACGTTGCCATATGCATCTAGTAGCCATAAATAAACTAAGCCTCTCAGCGCCTTGAATTCAGCCACTAAAGCCTCATTCCCTGAAAATTGATTGATCAAATTGTTTATTGTACCAATGGCGCCAAAACAATAGTCCCATCCGTTTTGTACGGATTGTTCAGTGGGGTTATATTCATGTTGATGAACTCTAATCCACTGACCACCATCTTCCCAGTCCGCACCTTTCTGAGCTATTACCATTTCATCCGAAGAAACCTCATGAAGCGACCAAATTGAATTATGTCCACCCCACGCACCAATTATAGGAGTATAAGCTCCTGCCGCCAACACGGATAATACATCAGGATCTGTAGAACTCAACACCGCATCCTGATCGAGTTCAGAGAATAACTCTTGCTCAGGATCATCACATGCGCTCACGACTACGATTAGACTGAGCGCTACAACCACTTTACTATAAAAATTTCTAAACATCCGTTTATTATTTAATGTTCACTGTTAAACCAATAGTGTAAGAGCGGGTAGTAGCGTACGTACCTCTGCGCTCAATACCAGGAGCTAAGCCTGCTGTAAAACTATTCGTATCTTCCGAGTCAGTGTATCTAACTTCCGGATCGATACCTTCATAATCTGTTATGGTAAACAGATTTTGACCTGCCGCGTAAATTCTCAAGTTAGAAAACACATCACTTTGAATAGGTACCCTATATCCTATCTGGGCGTTATCCAAACGAACGAAGGTAGCATCTTCTACATATAGGTCAGAGAATGTAGGCGTATCAGTTATCCTAACATCTGTCTTATCAGTGATTACACTGTTCCAAGTATTTGAAGGCTCGTCTCTATTTTCATAGAACCCTCGATAGGAATTATAAAGATCATGACCAAAAACACCTCTTAAGAAAAAGCTCAAATCCCAGTTTTTGTAGGCGAACGTGTTAGCAAATCCAAACTCACCATCAGGAAGCCCATTTCCGATATTCTCGAATTCATCCGGATCATCGGTAGAAAGCACATAATTACCCAGCTCATCTACACCTAAGAATCGAGGACCGAACATGTTACCAATGGTCTCTCCTACTTCATTCCTTATAATTTCATTATTGTTTTGCCCTGGCGAACCCGGAGTTGCCAACCTGATATCTGCCAAACCTAAATCACCCACTGATAGGCTTTCAATAACCGTTTTATCATAGATGGTAAAATTGATGGCCGGAGTCCATGAAATTCCCGCAAACTCCAACCCGTTATAAGCCGCGGCAAACTCAAATCCTGCCGCTGAAAGGTCTCCAATGTTGGCCCAGGCATTTCCTGCTACATTAAATAAAGTAGAACCATCCGAGTTGGTTGCTCCGAAAGGATTCGGATTGCCTCTTTCTAATGAGATATTAAATAAAAGGTCTTCAATATCTCTGGTATAATAATCCATTGAACCTGTCAACTTACCTTCAAAGAGGCTGAAATCCACACCTACATTAATTTCAGTTTTTTCTTCCCATTTCAGTCCGGGATTGGGATCTCTACTCTGTACGAAACTAGTGTATATATCGCCTCTGGTAAGCGGGTCTCCATCAAGATCTATTCGATTACCCGGGGTGAATGTAGCAATCGCCAGATTTGGCTGAGGGGGTAAGTTACCAGTAACTCCAAATGAAGCTCTCAACTTAAGACCATCGAACGGACCTAAATCTACTATTTCGGTAAGCTCTGCTCCGAGTGAAACCGCGGGAAAAGTCCCGGATTTCTCATCTTCACCAAAACCACTGAAGCTCTCCCTACGAATACTTCCTGAGAAGAATAAAAAATTATTATATGTCAGATTCACACGAGCGAATACTGAATTTAACTCGTCCTTGGTTCTTCCACTGAAAGCATTGGTTTGATTACCTTCGCGTATCGCTCCAAAACCAAGATTATCAAAAGACTGGTCATCTAATAAAAACTGCCTTACCCTAACTCCAAAGTTTTCATTGTTTCTTCTTTGAGTTTCAGCGCCAACTAGAAAGCTAGCGTCTAGACCTTCAGTCAACTCTCTCGTATAATTAGCTGTTCCACTTAATATTTCAGTGAAATTATTGGTGGATTGCCGTTGTGCAAGGCCTTGCTGACCTCTTCCTGTTTGAGCATCAAAAGAGCTCCAAAATTGACGCTCCTGGTCCTCGAATCGTTCTTGAGAATAACTTACTCCAACAGTAAGTTCGTCAAGAACATCATATTCAACCCTAAAGCTGCTTAAGAAATTTCTTCGTTGATTTTCGAAAGTCTGCTGCTCGGCTAATGCAACCGGATTAAAGAAATCAAACAAATCCCGCTGGAAATAACCGTCGAAATTTTGATCTGCATTCAATAGCCTTGTGGCTCTGTCATCAGCAGATTCATCTTCCAAGGTTGATCCGGTAACGTCGCTCTCAAATATTGGAGCCGTTGGGTTATAAATTGTAGCATATCGAAAAGCTTCTAAATTAATTGATTCCTGATCACGGTTATTTACGGATGCGTTGATGTTAAACCTCAACCTTCCATCGACAGCGCTGTGTTGCACGTTTAAGCGTGTGTTTAATCTCTCAAAAGTAGAACCCTTTACAATTCCTTCATTATTTCTATAATTTACTGAAGCTCTGTAACTGGTTGACGGACCTAAAGCGCCGGATATAGAAAGGTTACTGGTATAAGAAACACCTGTTTGTGTCAATTCCT
This sequence comes from uncultured Flammeovirgaceae bacterium, assembly GCA_937899105.1. Lineage (GTDB taxonomy): Bacteria > Bacteroidota > Bacteroidia > Cytophagales > Cyclobacteriaceae > Fulvivirga. The sequence continues at coordinate 42,861 of CALBPF010000050.1, forward strand.
CGAACCAATCTGTGTCGTTGCCAAAATCTGTTCCGCCGTTAGCAACATACTCATCGGCGGAAAGCACGTCTATTTTATTCGCTACTTCGTCAATAGTAATGAAACCATTGTAAGTAATATTAGTAGCTGCCTCACCCTTGCCTGCTGTCTTAGTTGTTACCAGAATGACACCACTTGATCCTCTGGCTCCATAGATGGCTGCTGCTGAACCGTCCTTCAGAACATCGATTGTTTCAATATCATTTGGATCTATATTATCTAAACTTGCACCAATTACACCATCTACCACTACTAGCGGAGAGCTATTAGCCCCGAACGTAGATAAGCCACGAAGTCTGATCGTTGGCGAAGCATTTGGATCGCCACCAGGAGTAACAATTGAAAGACCCGCAACTTTTCCAGCGATAAGTTGACCTGGATCAGTCACGTTACCTGCGTTAAAATCCTCAGTGCTTAAACTAGCCACGGCGCTGGTAATTTCTTTTTTCTCTTGAGTACCGTACCCTACAACCACAACCTCAGATAACTGAGTAACATCTGTAGCCAATCCAACATCGATCACACTACGATTACCTACCACCATCTCCTGATTAGTATATCCCACAAAAGAGAATATTAAAGTAGCTCCATCACCGACAGACAGGGTATAATTACCATCAAAATCAGTTACAGTACCATTTGTAGTACCTTTTTCAACAACGTTAACCCCTGGTAGTCCACTCCCATCAGATGCATCGGTAACCTTTCCGGTCACAGTGCTCTGAGCCAGAATAGCATGGCCGCAGACCAGAGTCATCAACGTTAATACTAGTAAAAACTTCTTCATAAAGGTTGATTTAAATTGAATAATATAAGAATGTAGTTATTTCACCTACCGAACTTAATTTTCAATAATAGTGATTAATGCTGTCAAAAGCATCTTTTTTCGGCCATAAATTAACGAAAACGACTTCGCAAACGTTTGCGGTAGAGCTTAATTATATCCCCCAGTGTGCGTGTTTTTAACACATAAGCAATGGAGGTATTTTAGAGGCTATGGGTTCGCTCCGAACAACTGGATAAAACCGTCATTGGATGTGACAATAACATATCGTTCTTTAGTATAGGTACGCTCCAATAACTTCATGTCTTTGACATCCACAGGAACGTAAAAACCTGAGGATGCCGAGTTAATACTTTTGAATCCTTTGTCATCATTATTGACAAGTATAAGTCCTGTACCTGCATCCTGGTGTGTAGTTTCAACTTCAGTTTGAAATAGGTTTCCAGCAATAACCAAGTCTTCACTCTGATCTTCATTCACATCAAAATTCAAAATCCGGTTGATGGAAGATACCTGGGCCTGAATGGGTAAGTCTTTTACTTCCGGCTCATTACTTCCAGCCGAAAAACTAAATACCTTTGAAGCAAAAGTTGTTATTTCAAAATGCTTGGCTTCCTTGATCGATTCACCTAGCATATTTTGAACATCTGTACTGGCAAACTCGTCAAAGGTTTCAAACTTTTCTGCTATGAAAGGCATCTGCTCGGTTGTACAATCTTTTCCCCGTACAGGCACCTGCTTATCCTTATAATATTTGGCAAGAATTATATCGACAGAATTGTTTTTATCAAAATCTGAGGCATAAACGTGAAACGGTTTTTCATCACTGGCTTTATGCTTAATATTTCTTCCAATATTTCCAGCCACAATGTCAAAACCGTCATTTTTATTGATCACTTTCACGGATTGCCACCATCCCTTTTGAGTCTCCAAATTATAATCGCTAGTAACACTGACAAGTTTATCTGAATTTACCTGAAATATGTTTATTGACATCCACTCGCCAACGACCACCAACTCTTCTTTTTCATCTCCGTCAATGTCTACCCATTCACCATCCGTAATCATACCGATATACTCAAGATCAGGAACTACAGAGTGGATGACATCAGTATAAGCTCCATCTCTATTTTCAAGTAAATAGCTCTTGGGCTCAAATGGGTAGGCCCCTGGCAATATTCTACCGCCAACAAATAAGTCGATGTCACCATCTCCATCATAATCATGGGGTAAAACAAGACTGTTCGAAGTTTTCAGATCAGGGAGCTCCGCCTTGCTGATAAAAACCCCACTACCATCATTCATATACAATCTATCCTGCAAGGCTTCGGTACCCACTTCAAATTCATAACCTCCACTCGATACGTATAGATCCAGGTCGCCATCATTATCGTAGTCGAATAGGGCAGATTTCATGTCTTCATGGCCAGCGTCTTTTTCTAAGAGGGTTTGTTCTGTCTTAAGAAAACTGCCTGTACTATTTTGGAGATATACAGCGCCGGGTTGCCCGGAGGCTCCACCTACATAAAAATCATCCATACCATCGCCATTCATATCACCTACGGATACATATGGCCCAAGACGTGAATAACTATATGGAAGTAAAACCTGACGTTCATAGTCGTCATAATCGTTTTCTCTATGTGTAAAATTAGGTTGTAATAACTTCGTTCGGTCCACAAGCAAATATTTAGCCGGGTTTTTAGCTCCGGAACTAGCATCATCACTATCGGCGTAATCAACTGTCAGCAGTTGATTTGACTCGATATCATTCAAAAAGGAGATCCTTCCATCGGGCCAGACCACTTTTAAGCTATCAACGGTTTTTTGTTGCAACAAGCCAAAATGTGCGATCACAGATGAACCGGAAAGGTAACCGCGCGTCCTATTTATTAAATAAGTATTTTGATGGGCATTAGAATAAATCGTGACCATAGCCCCTAAAGCCTCAGGATTTTCCTGACTCCCATTTAGTTTAACCTTGAGGTAATTTGATCCCTGTTGAATAGCATTATTTTCATATAAAAAGGCTGTATCCATCAGGTTGTTTACCAGGAGATCAATATCTCCATCATTATCAAAATCGGCCATAGCCACACCATTTGAAAAGGCTTTTTCATCTAAACCCCATTTGGATCCGACTTCGTCGTATTCAAGGCCATTTTTATTTTTAAATGAGTAATTCGAAAGTTTCACAGACGGGAAAGATTGCAGGTAGGCAAACACCTCCTGCGGTGTCATTCTTGGCTTATTTCCTTCATTAAAGTTTTTAACAGCGTTTCGCTTATCACGATCAAGTACATCCCGGTAAATGCCATTCGAAATATGTACATCTTTCCAACCGTCAAGGTCAAAATCCGCTGCCAGTACAGACCAACTCCAATCCGTATTGGCCATGCCAGTCAAATTTCCTACCTCGCTGAATGAACCCATTCCAGTGTTCATATGAACCATATTATGCATGAATATGCTATTATAACCAGCGTTGAGCATGTTGTTAAATAGCTTTCGATCCATCATTTGCATGGTAGTTTTAGAACGTACGTAATCCGATGGGTTCATGTCTACCACCATGAGATCGGCATGCCCATCATTATTCATATCCACGGCATCGGACCCCATGCTGTAAAATGAGGTATGCCTAAAAAAAACATTGCTTTTTTCAGAAAAGGTACCGTCCTGATTATTTATATACAGGTAGTCTGGGGCCACAAAATCATTAGCTATAAAAATGTCAGGCCATCCATCTTGATTGAAATCTGTGGTTGAGACACTCAGTCCAAAGCCGAAGTCCGCCAATATACCTGAGTTTTCTGTTACGTCTATGTATTTCCCATTGTCATTTCTATAAAGCTTATCATTTCCTCCGGCTTTTCTGAATTCAGGATTTTGATATATAAAATCCAACACAAAGACTTTTTCAGAAATATCGAAATTAACCGGAGTGTTGACCAGAAACATATCGAGGTCGCCATCCATATCATAGTCAAAAAATGATGACTGAACTGAGTATTGACTGTTATTAAGGCCATAATCAGCGGCTCGCTCTGAGAAGGTAAGGTCCCCATTATTAATAAAAAGAACATTCTCTCTGGCTCGTGAATCCCTGTACTTGCCGGATTTACACAAGTAAATATCCAGCCAGCCATCGGCATTGATATCCACTAATGTCACGCCCATATAAAACCCTTGACTTCCTTCTACTCCGGCTGCTGCAGTTATATCTTCAAACTTCAAGTCGCCCTTATTTAGATATAGTTTATTTGGCGACATGTTACCCACCATGTAGACATCTTCCAGGCCATCATTATTGAAGTCTCCCGCAGCTGCTCCGGCGCCAATATACATGTGCTTATAGGTGTAATAATTTAACTGTGGGCTTTCGTTAATAGTATTGACAAAGTGAATACCACTTTTCAGGGGTTCTACCTTGTTAAAAAGGGTCTCTAATTCATTTGCTTCAACTTTATTCTGGCTTTCGCTTATTCTTGAACAAGAGGTATCTAATATGATTATCGAAGCTGCCAACAGCAAGAAATAGATAAAATTGTTTGAGCTGTGTATGTTTTTCATAAACTGCCTGTATCTTATTTTCATTCAAAACAAAACTAATGATAGTCCGTTCAATGCCCACATTTGTTTTTAAAAATTAAAAATTGACAACTTACTGTGAGCGGTATAATGAGGAAGAATCAAAATTTAATTAAATAATCAAGGCCTTGCTGATCAATCTGTTAATTTAGTAAAATGAAAAGTAGTCAAGTTACCATTAAGGACATCGCTCGTGAGTTAGGCATCTCTCCTTCTACCGTATCCAGAGCGCTTAAAGACCACCCTGATATAAGCCCTGAGACGAAAAGAGTGGTTACTGAACTGGCCGAAAAACTTAACTACCAACCTAACAGTATTGCTCTTAGTTTAAGGCATAGTAAAAGCAATACCATAGGCGTTATCATTCCTCAAGTGGTGCATTGGTTCTTCTCTACTGTCATTAGCGGAATTGAGGACATAGCCTACGGTGCAGGTTATAGTGTTATTGTTTCTCAAAGTAATGAGTCTTATGAAAAAGAGGTCATGGATACCAGAGCCCTTTTCAATAATAGAGTGGATGGAATACTTATCTCCATGTCCAAAGAAACCACCGACTTTGCACATTTTGAATCGCTTTATTCAAGGGGTATTCCAATGGTATTTTTTGATAGGGTTTGCCCCGCACTAAATACAAGCAAGGTTGTGGTTAATGATTTTAACGCCGCGTACACAGCCACCAAGCATCTGATTGATCAAGGATATAAAAAAATAGCGCACCTTGCCGGAGGCAAGAGTCTAACGATAGGTAAAGAAAGGTTAGAGGGCTATAAAGCTGCACTTGAGGAAAACGGGATAGCATACGAAGAACGTTATGTAGCTTATGAAAATTTAGTAGACGACGAAAAGCATGCAAAAGGCTTGATGGATGAATTACTTGAATTGTCTGACCCGCCAGAGGCTGTTTTTGCCAATAATGATGTTTCTGCGATTGGAGCAATGATGAGCGCTAAAGACAAGGGTTTAAAAATCCCTCAAGATTTCGGCATCGTTGGCTTCAGCAACTGGCGATTCACAGAACTGACAGAACCTGCCTTGAGCACCGTGGATCAGAGAGGTTTTGAAATTGGTCAGGAAGCCGCGCGTTTATTAATAAAAGAAATAGAAGCTTCAGAGGATGAAGTAATTGAACCAACTACCAAAACACTGGAAACTAACCTTATAATCCGTAAATCCTCGTTGCGTAAATAGATACCTGCTTTGAATTAGGTTTACTATTTTTTGTCTCCAGCTCTTGACTTACCAGACTTAACATTTATACTAGCATCCAATTTTCATTATAAAGCACATAGAATCGCATCTCATTAATGACAAAATCATCCAGAAATGTAAGCCAGCGCTTGGGTTCATTTCAGCAAGTAGAGACCATAGCTAATGGCTTTGCTATTAAAACAAGTTTTGCCCAGGTTCATATAACAAGTTATTCAGATAAAATAATACGTGTTCATGCCTTTCGCGACGTGGCTCATTATCATTCCTATGCGGTAGAACTGGACCCATCCGGCGACCTGCAAAAAGACGAGTCAAAAAGTCATCTCCTGTTCAGTACGGAGAGTGTTAAAGTAGAATTTTCCAAAGACAGTTCTACTTTTAGATTTTTAAACTTCGCTGGAGAAGTTATCAATGCTGATGATGAAGGTTTTGGTATTTCATGGATAGGCGAACAGATAACTAACTACAAAGTACTCCAGAAAGACGAAAAGTTCATTGGATTGGGTGAAAAGACAGGCCCACTTAACAGAAGAGGAAAAGCTTACCAACACTGGAATACCGACCAATACGCCTACGACAAAGGAACCGACCCCCTTTACTGCTCTACGCCTTTCTACATAGGTCTTCATTCGGGTTTATATTATGGTATTTTTTTAGATAATTCTTACAGGTCCAATTTCAACTTTGGGGCGTCAAATGATCGCTTTTCAAGTTTTTCAGTGGACAGTGGCGACCTTAATTATTACTTTATTTATGGAGAAACGATAGCTGAAGTAATAGAACATTACACAGCTCTGACCGGAAGAATGCCGCTCCCTCCTATCTGGAGCATTGGCTATCAGCAATGTAGATACAGTTACTACCCCGATAAAGAAGTCTTAAGTCTTGCCAATACGTTTCAGGAGAAACAAATTCCGGGAGATGTAATTGTGCTTGACATTCATTACATGGAAAACTTCAAGATATTCACCTGGGACAAGGAGCATTTCAAAAATCCAAAAGAAATGATCCATGCGTTAAGGGAAAAGGGCTTTCATGTGGTGGTGATGTGTGATCCGGGAATTAAAATTGAAGAAGGGTATGAACCTTACGAGTCAGGTCTGGAGGACGACGTATTTGTTAAATATCCTGATGGAACCTATTATTCAGGAGAAGTTTGGCCCGGGTGGTGCCACTTTCCGGATTTTACAGATAGCAAGGCCCGGGAGTGGTGGAAGAATAAACTCCATATCTACACCGACATTGAAATTGATGGCTTCTGGAATGATATGAATGAAATCGCTACCTGGGGTAATGCACTACCGGAGCTGATAGAATTTGAGTTTGACGGAAACAGGACTACAACCCGGGAAGCCAGGAACGTTTATGGCATGCTCATGTCCAAGAGTACCTATGATGGCGCTAAAGCATTGCTGAATGGAAAACGACCTTTCAATTTAACAAGAGCTGGCTTTTCAGGCATCCAAAGGTATGCCGCGGTTTGGACGGGCGATAATGTAGCCAGCGATGAGCACCTAATGCTAGGCATTCGGCTTGTGAATAGTATGGGTTTAGCAGGAATTACCTTTGCCGGGTACGATGTCGGCGGCTTTGTAGGCAACGCCTCCGAATACCTCTTTGCGAGATGGATCCAAGTAGGCGCCTTTACTCCATTTTTCCGGGGACATAGTATGGTAAATAGTCGTGATTCTGAACCCTGGTCCTACGGAGAAGAAGTTGAGGAAATATCCCGCAACTTCATTCGTCTCAGATACCTGCTTATGCCCTATCTCTATTCCTGTTTTTATGAGTCCTCACAAACCGGAATGCCTATTGCCAGAACGTTGGCAATCAATTATCCCGAAGCTTCTCAGGTATACGAGAAGGCATATCAACAACAATTTTTATTTGGCCCTTCTATACTGGTCATTCCTGTAGAAAGCACAAAGGAATTCGCCAAGGTCTATTTGCCGGAAGGAAAATGGTATAACTTCTTTACCGACGAACCTGAGAACGGTAATAGTGAAAAACTGGTGGAAGCTTCAATTGAAATTATCCCAATTTACATTAAGGAATCGGCTATTCTACCCATGGTACCGGAAGTCGGCCTTAACACCTCCCAGTTGGGAGAAATTTTGGAATTACATGTTTACCAGGGTGAGCTCAGCAACAGCTTTGAACTCTACTATGACGATGGAAACACGTTTGATTATGAAAAGGGTCACTACCATAAACGGCTTCTGACCTACACTCCTTCCTCATCGGTTCTTGAAA
>CALBPF010000051.1 GCA_937899105.1 uncultured Flammeovirgaceae bacterium
CTAAAAGAGTTAGAAATAGCCTTTGGTAATAGTGAGTTAAGTTATGAAGGTAAAATTCAAATATTAGCCGAGTACATATCTTACCTGAGTCAAAGTCAGCTGGAAAAACAAGGAGTAAGTCTTTCAAAAAAAATAATTGAATTACATAATGAAGAAGCTGGCGCGTATGCCATGTATGGTGATATATTGCAGGCGTTAGGAAGGTCAGAAGAGGCCCGGCAACAATACATTAAAGGTCTTAACTATGATCAATCCAATTTCACTGTTTGGCAAAACGTAATCCAACTCACCTTCGATGCAAATAAAATTGATAGTGTTATTTATTTTTCTGAGCAAGCACTCGAACTCTTTCCTAATCAAAGCGCCTTTTTTTACTATAATGGTGTTGCTAATCTCCAAAAAAGAAATTATGAAGAAGCCATAGTTAATTTGGAGCAAGGTAAACGGTTGTCCTCGGCAAACCTTGGTCTTGTTGGCGCATTTAACGGTATGCTGGGCGATGCATATAATGGCACCAAAGAGTATGAAAAGTCTGATCTCGCGTATGAAGCAGCACTGGACTTTGATCCAGACAATGATGGCATACTGAATAATTATAGTTACTACCTGGCCCTAAGGAAAGAAAAGCTAGAAAAAGCTGAAAAAATGGCGGAGCGCGTAGTTAAAAATAATCCTGAAAATGCTACCTACATTGATACTTACGCATGGGTTCTATTCATGACAGGGAAGTACAAAGAGGCTAAAAAAGTAATGCAGCGGGCATTCGATAAAGATCCTGACAACGTATCGGCTATTCACTACGAGCACTTTGGCGATATACTTTTTAAACTGGGCGATGTTGATGCAGCTGTAAAGAATTGGAAAATTGCAAAAGGTATGAACCCGAATGCAGAACTTATTGATCAAAAAATAGCTCATCGTAAATTGAATGATTAACAAGTATTCGACTCTTATTGCCTTTTCGCTATTACTAACTTTAGGCGCTTGTAGTAAAAAAATCACAGGTATTGGAGTTGTAGATGATTCTAATACGCTGGCTGTTAAACAAGTGGATTTCGACTATTTTTCAGGTAAGGCTAAAATAAATTATAAGGACAGTGAGTTAGATATTAAAGCAAAGGCCAATGTAAGGATGAAAAAGGACAGTGTCATCTGGATAGCCTTCTCGGCGGTTGGTATTCAGGGAGCAAGATGTCTTATAAATAAGGACTCTGTAACCATTGTCAATCTGTTCAAAAAAGAATATTATGTCTACGAGTACGATTCTCTAAGTAAACAATTTAATATCAACATTGATTTTGAATCCATTCAGTCAGCTGCTATGGGCAATCTTGTTCAGGTAAACGGTAAAGAGGACAACGTGGAAAAAACTGATGATTTTTTCATTCTTAAACAGAATTCAGGCTCTGTGGTCATTGATAATTTCGTTAACCCTCAGACGATGAAAGTCGAACGTGTTCATATGATCGAAAATGAATCAAAGAATTCTGCCACCATTAACTATTACGACTTTCAGATGGTCGAAAATCAGGCTTTTCCGTTTTCAGCGGTTATTTCATTATTTTACAAGGCTGATAATAAAACGCTAAACACGCTTATTGAATTCGAATATAACAAGGCAGAAATTGAAGACAAAGAACTCAGATTCCCATTCAATATTCCAAAAAAATATGTTCGTAGGTAGACTCTTGCCTATTCTTTTCTTCTTTTTCATTTCAGCTGGCTCTACCACACTTTTTGCTCAAAAAACGAAGGTACAACTTCAAAAAGAAAAGCAGGAGAATCTAAAAAAAATTCAAGAGGCTGAAAAAATTCTTGCTGAAACAAAAAGTCAAAAACAGAATACAATTGGACAGCTTAATGCATTAAGCCAAAGAATTAAGACCCAAGAAGCTTTAATAGGTTCTATACGCAAGGAAGTGGTTTTACTCAATGGTGAGATCGATGAAAATAATCTGATCATTAACACTCTGGAAGAAGATGTCTTAAAGTTGAAAGAGGAATATGGCGCTATGGTCTATTCTGCATATAAGGCAAACCAAGGTTTCAATAAACTTACTTTTTTATTTTCGGCATCATCTTTCAATCAATTTTTAATGCGATTGAAATATATGGAGCAATATGGTGAAGCCAGACAAAAACAAACAGAACAGATTGAAAAAGTACAAGAAACCCTTACCAGCCAGATCACAATCATTCAAAGCAGGATGTCTGAAAAGAATATCTTACTGGCCGAGCAACTAAAGGAAGGAAAAAGTTTAAGCCAGCTTAAAGACTCAAAAAATAAGCTTGTGGCCAACCTCCAGAAAGAGGAGAAAAAACTCTTGTCAGATTTGGAAAACCGACGAACCGCAGTGGCTAAACTTGAAAAATATATCAATGATATCATCAAAGAAGAAATGGAAAAATCCAGGCTGGCAGAAAAAAAAGATAGCGAAGCGACCCTGAGATTATCCAACAATTTTGCAGAGAATAAATCTAAGCTGCCTTGGCCGGTTAAAGGTTTTGTAGCACAAAAGTTTGGTAGACAGAATCACCCTGTATTGAAGCGTATTGTACTTGAAAATACTGGTATTCAGATTCAAACAACTCAGAATGAAACCGTGAAATCAATTTTTGATGGAGTAGTAAGCCAAGTGGCGTTTATAAAGTATTTAGGAAACACATTATTGGTAAGCCATGGAGACTATTTTACCGTTTATGCCGGTATGAAGGATGTATTCGTAAAAAGAGGTCAGCAAATCATAACAGGGCAAGAATTAGGCACTGTTCTTACAAATCAAGAAGGCGTCTCAGAACTTAAATTTGAAATTAGAAAAAATGAAAAGCCTTTGGATCCCCAACAGTGGCTCCGTGGTCAAAGCTAACTTGCCGTTCAGCGATTATTTTTACTGCTTAAACATCTTCTTTTCTGGTTGATCAATTAATATCTATCTTTACATAGATTTAAGAAAGTACAATACCATCTAATACTACAAATATGCATAGCTTGTTCGCTATAGGAATGCCAGGAGGTTGGGAATGGATCATAATAATATTAGTAGTTCTGATTTTCTTTGGGGCAAAGAAAATTCCTGAATTGGCAAGAGGTTTAGGACGTGGTATACGCGAGTTCAAGGATGCCACTAAGGAAATAAAAAAAGACATTGAAGAGTCTTCCAGCTCGACGGATGAGACTGTAAAAAAGTAGTCTACCTCACAATTTAACATGTATACTTCATTAGATCTCATCCGCAAGGATTTGCTTAATGGGTCTATCAGCTGTAAACAACTTGTTGAGGATTATCTCGATAATATCTACAAATACCAGTATTTAAATGCCATAACAGAGGTATATGCAGAGGAAGCGGTCGCCCGAGCCAGATCTATTGACGCCAGATTAAATCAAAACAAAGCAGGCAAACTTGCAGGTATGGTGATCACCATAAAAGACGTCTTCTGCTACAAAGATCATGTTCTCCAATGCAGCGGCGAGATCCTTGGTGATTTTGAGTCCCAATTTAATGCTACGGTTATTGATCGATTAATCGCTGAAGATGCAATAATTATAGGGCGAACCAATTGCGATGAATTTGCCATGGGCAGTAGCAATGAAAATTCTGCCTTTGGTCCTGTTAAGAATGGTTTGGACTCGGATCGTGTACCCGGTGGCTCATCTGGGGGGGCGGCTGTAAGTGTTCAAATGAATATGTGCTTAGTAGCGCTGGGCTCGGACACAGGAGGTTCAGTAAGACAACCAGCTGCTTTTTGCGGTATTTTAGGTCTCAAACCTACCTATTCCAGAATATCTCGCCATGGACTAGTCGCCTACGCATCTTCATTTGACTGCGTAGGTATTTTTTCAAAAGAAATAGATTCCTTATCAACGGTTCTTGAAGCAATTGCAGGAACGGATGATTTCGATAGTACGGTCTCCAAAAGGGAAGTGCCGGCTTATACTATAAAATCAGCAAACGGCGTTAAATATAAATTAGCTTATATTAAAGAAACTTTAGAGAGTGAAGGCATTTCTAGTGATGTTAAGACCAATTTTAAGACCCAAATTGAAATACTTAAAAAAGAAGGACATATTGTTGAAGAAGTAGATTTTCCATTCCTTGAATATGTACTCCCTACTTACTATATCCTCACCTGGGCAGAAGCCAGCTCTAATCTATCACGCTACGACGGTGTTAGATATGGTTACCGCAGTAAGATGACTACCGACGTTCATTCCCTATACAAAAAAAGCCGGACAGAAGGGTTTGGTGAGGAGGTAAAGCGTAGAATCATGCTGGGAACATTTGTTCTTAGCGCCAATTACTACGATGCATACTACACTAAAGCACAGAAAGTGAGAAGCTTGATTCGTAAAGAAACTAAACGTATTTTAAACAAATATGACTTTATCTTAACACCAACTACGCCTTCTACAGCGTTTAAGATAGGTAATACAAGTGATCCTTTGGAAATGTACCTGGCAGATCTATATACAGTACAGGCATCGGTAGCAGGTTTACCGGCGATATCGCTACCATGTGGCTATTGTTCTAAGAATATGCCTATTGGACTTCAGGTGATGGCAAATGATTTTAAAGAGGCCAACTTACTTGAGTTTTCCAGCTATTTTTTAAACTTAGATAAATGAAATTTTTATTTACACTCATTTTTTTAACTTGTTTCAGGCTTCTCCATGGGGCGGATTCTGATTCGACCAACACCAAACTTACTAACATAAAATAAGAAATAAATCAGTCGGCATACGAGTATATACCAGGAGAACTCGACTATGACCTGACAGCTGATCGGTTGAGCTGCATTCAAAAAGAAATCCCTTTAAATTTTAACACACGGGTCCATGCTTTTATCAATTATTTTGCCGTAAAAGACAGAGAGTATACAAAAATGATGCTTAGAAGGAAAAATTTGTACTTTCCTCTGTTCGAGAAATACTTGAAAAAGTACCGGCTCCCTGATGAATTAAAATATTTATCGATAATCGAGTCAGGATTAAACCCAAAAGCAGTTTCCAGAGCCAGAGCTGTAGGTTTATGGCAATTTATGGCTTACACAGGCCGTCAATATGGCCTGCACCAAGATTGGTACTCGGATGAGCGCATGGATCCGGAAAAATCCACTGAAGCCGCCTGTAAATTTTTAAAGCAACTCTACGGTATGTTTGGCGATTGGGAACTAGCCATAGCTGCCTATAATACCGGACCTGGCAACGTTAGGAAAGCCATAAGGAGGTCCGGTTATAAGAAGAAATTCTGGGAGATATATCCGCATTTATATCGCGAAACAAGGAGTTACTTACCACAGTTTGTAGCAATGATCTATGTTATGAATTATGCAGAAGAACACAATTTTTATGAAAATGGAGTAGAATATGCGGTTGAATCCGATACATTATTATTGAAGTCGTATGTGCACCTGGAAACGCTGGCCAATCAGATAGGTATCTGCGAACATGATTTAAAAAAACTTAACCCCGGGCTCAAACAGGGTGTACTGCCTGAATCCGGAAAAGCACGAATACTTCGAATACCTGCAGATGCTAAAATTTTATTGGCAAAAGAAAGAACCTCGATTCTAGACAGCGCTGGAAAGGTAGGAAAGAAAAAGTTAGAATACCTTGCCAGAAATAGTGTTGGTAGTACCTATGACCGTAATAAATTAGTACACAGAGTAAGAAGTGGAGATGTTCTCGGCACTATTGCCCAACGCTACGGTGTAAGAGTTTCAGATTTAAAAAAATGGAATAATATAAGAGGGAATACCATTAGAATAGGGCAACGCTTAAGTATTTGGCAAAGAAATAATTACCGAGCCCCCAAGGCATCGGCTAAAAAAAAGAAGCCGACGATAGTACTGGCCGGAAAGCAAACGTATACCGTACGCCCGGGGGATACACTTTGGGATATATCAAGAATGTTTGAAGGATTAAGTATTGAAAAAATAAAACAGTTGAACAAGCTGAATAATAATAAAATCAAACCGGGTCAGAAGCTTATTATTGGCACCTAAACTTCTTTTTCAAAGCTTTTCCATACATTATTAGTGACTTTTAGGTTTGATCGAATTATGAAAAATAAATATTTATGAGCTCCAGGTTATCAGTCCTTTTCATTCTTGTTTCGACTATTATAATTTCATGCACCGGCGATAAAAGTGGAGATAGTAATAGCAGATTACTGCCTAAAGCAACCGGAAGAGCTGGTGAAATGATCATAGTAACAGACTCTGCACACTGGGCGGGAGAGCTGGGAAAGGCTCTAAAAGAAACCTTTAGGGAAGAAGTTAGCGGCCTACCACGGGAGGAATATCTTTTTAAGGTAAATCGAGTTGACCCAAGGAAATTAAACGACCTGCTAAAAGGGGTAAAAAATTTAGTTTTTGTGATGGCTTTGGACAGCAGGTCGGCTGAAACCAGAGCCCTGAAAAGCTACTTCACTGAATCGTCTATTGAGCGCATCAAGAAAGACCCTGATATTTTTGTGCATACGGTTAAAGATGAATATGCCAAAGGTCAGAATATAATGTACCTATTTAGCAGTACAGAAAAAGCTTTAACAGAAAAAGTGAAGGCCAACAAAGAGCTAATTCAGACCTACTTCAATCAAGCAGAAAATGAACGCTTGAAAGCAGGTTTGTATAAGGCTAAAATTCCTGTTGGACTTCGTGATCTGTTAAGAAAAGATCACAACTGTTCTATGACCTTACCTTTTGGATACCAGCAAGTGGTTAACGAAAATGGTTTTGTATGGTTCAGGCAAATAAATGATGAAAGTGATAAAAATGTTTTCATCACCTACAAGGATTATAAGTCTCAAACCCAATTTGAAAAAGATAATCTTATAGCCTTTCGCGATTCCGTTGCGCGTGAACAACTTTTTGAAGATCCGGACTATCCGGATACTCATATTTTAACAGAGACGAAGGTTCCTTATATACCGGTAGTAACAGAGGTAATCACATTCAATGGTAGCTACGCCGTGGAAATGAGAGGTCTTTGGAAAACGGCTAATATATCTATGGGTGGCCCATTTGTAGGATATGCTCTCGTAGACGAAGAGCTAGGTAGACTGTACTATGTGGAAGGTTTTGTATACAGTCCGGGAAAAAACCAAAGAGAATTTATGAGAGAAATGGAAGTGATTTTATCTACATTCCGAACTTCCAACCAATTCGGCTCATAACCTACCCAACTTCTTGTGAAACAGGCAGGATACTGGCCTGCATTTCTTATTTTAGCCGATTGATTTTTAGGAAGAATTATGTCAATAAAAATAAGAAAACAAGACGCACTTAACTATCACCAACAAGGGCAACCTGGAAAAATTGAGGTTGTACCTACCAAGGCCCTCAGCTCTCAGTTAGATTTAGCCTTGGCATATTCCCCAGGTGTAGCTGAACCTTGTAAGGATATTGCTGAGAATAAAGAAGATGTATATAAATACACTTCAAAAGGAAATCTTGTTGGAGTCATATCCAATGGTACGGCCGTTTTGGGTCTTGGAAATATTGGAGCTGAAGCATCTAAACCTGTGATGGAGGGAAAAGGCGTATTGTTTAAAAAGTTTGCAGGAATTGACGTGTTTGATATCGAGATCAATGAAGAAGATCCCGATAAATTCATTGCTATAGTTAAATCCCTTGAGCCAACATTTGGCGGTATTAATCTCGAGGACATTAAGGCGCCGGAGAGCTTTAAAATAGAAAGTGAGCTTCGCGAGAAAATGGACATTCCCATTATGCATGACGATCAACATGGCACGGCCATTATCTCGGCGGCAGCGCTACTAAATGCTCTTGAGCTTGTTGAAAAGAAGATCGAAGATATTATAATAGTAGTAAATGGAGCCGGAGCTGCAGCCATTGCCTGCACTAAATTATATTGCTCTTTAGGAGCTAAAAAGGAGAATATTATCATGTGTGATAGTAAGGGTGTTATCCGAAGTGATCGTGATAATTTGGACTCCGTGAAAAGTGAGTTTGCAACGAATCTAGATTTGACCGACCTCAAAGAGGCCATTAAGGGCTCTGATTTTTTTCTTGGACTTTCAGTAGCTGATATCCTAGACCCTGAAGACATTCGAACAATGGCTGATAAACCCATTGTGTTTGCTCTTGCTAATCCAAATCCGGAAATAGCCTATGACATTGCCATGGATACCCGAGAAGATATAATAATGGCCACAGGAAGGTCAGATCACCCAAACCAAGTAAATAACGTGCTTGGCTTTCCCTATATCTTCAGGGGTGCATTAGATGTAAGAGCCACTAGCATTAATGAAGAAATGAAACTAGCGGCAGTAAGAGCGCTGGCAGATTTAGCTAAACAACCTGTTCCAGAAATGGTAAACAAGGCATATGGTGACAGCACCATCCAATTCGGTAGAGATTACCTGATACCCAAACCCCTTGACCCAAGATTAATAACCACAATTTCCCCGGCTGTAGCTAAAGCAGCAATGGTTACTGGTGTGGCTAAAAATCACATATCAGACTGGGTAAATTATCATGTTGAACTGCAAAAGCGAATAGGTATTGACGAAAAGTTAATGTCCAGGGTGATCAGTAGAGCCCGGAAAAATCCAAAACGCGTAGTTTTTGCCGAGGCTCATGATCTAAAAATACTAAAAGCGGCACAAACTATACAAGATGAAGGTATTGCAAAACCTATCCTACTAGGGAGAAAAGATGTCATCCAGTCGCTGGTTGAAGAGCACAATTTAGAATTAACCGAATGCCAGATTATTGATAATTATGATGAAAACGACAGAATTCATATTTATGCTGATGCTCTTTACGAAAAGCGCAAAAGAAAAGGCCTCACTAAATATGATGCTGTCAAGTTGATGCGAGAGAGAAATTATTTTGGCTGTATGATGGTGGAAAAAGGAGAGGCGGATGCCTTTATTTCAGGGCTCACCAAAGATTACCCCAAAACTATCTTACCTGCACTACAGGTCATCGGTACGAGTGAGGAACATCGCCGTGTAGCAGGAATGTACATTATTATGAATAAAAATGGCACATTCTTCTTTTCAGATACTACCGTTAATGTACATCCAAACCCGGAAGAACTGGCTGACATTATACAAATGACAGCACGGGGGGTAAAGTTTTTTGATATTGAACCAAGGATGGCCGTTCTTTCTTACTCTAACTTTGGAACATCTAAAGGCTATGTTCCCGATAAAGCCCGAACGGCAGTCCAGATTGCTCAGGAAAGGAATCCCACTCTTATAATCGACGGTGATATTCAAGCTAATGTAGCTCTTAATACGAGTATTCAAAAGGAGAATTATCCCTTTAGCAACCTGGCCGATAAAGGAGCCAATACCCTTATTTTTCCTGATTTGGCTTCCGGAAACATCGCCTATAAACTGGTCATGGAAATTGGTGGAGCAGAGGCCATAGGCCCTATTCTTTTAGGTATGAAAAAGCCGGTACACATCTTACAGCTTGGCAGTTCTATTCGCGATATAGTGAATATGGCAGCCATCGCTGTCGTAGATGCGCAAACATTTGACAAGAAGAAAAGCAAATGATCGCATATTTAAAAGGTAAGTTAGTTTTAAAAGAGCCAACCCATATTTTGCTTGATGTGGGTGGAATAGGATATCACGTTAATATATCCTTATCAACCTACAGTCACCTGAAAGACAAGGAGAACACCTTAATTCATACATACTTGCATGTAAAAGAAGACTCGCACACATTGTATGGGTTTAGTGATGAAAGTGAAAAAGGCATGTTCATGCACCTTATTTCTATTTCAGGTATAGGGCCGAGTATCGGATTAATGATTCAATCTTCGTTATCAAGCAAAGAACTAAAAGAAGCGATTGCCAATGAAGAGGTAAAAACCATCCAAAGTGTTAAGGGAGTAGGCGCTAAAACCGCTCAAAGAGTAATCCTGGAACTCAAAGATAAAATTAGAAAAGAGGGCTTTGAAACTGCGGGAAAAGAAATCGTTTCTACCCCGCGCAATACGGTGAAGAGTGAAGCGTTATCTGCTTTGGTAACGTTGGGAATCAATAAAAACGCGGCCGAAAAAAGTATTGATGGCATCCTGAAAAATTCAGGAAATACAATTACATTGGAGGAATTGATCAAGCTTGCCCTCAAAAACGCGTGATAATTTTTTTACGTTTTGACATTCCGTAGATTCAATTATTCTTTATGGGCATTTATTGCTGTTTGCGTAGGCTGCATAGGCCTTGCATTTACCGTGAGCCCTCGGTCACAGCGCTTAACGGATGTCGATCTTTCTTCGTTCTACCCACTGCCAGATACAACGGAAGCAGATACCGTAGATAAACCCTATGAACCTTCAAGAAAACCTATATTCGAACCTAAAGATCGACTTGGTGATCCGTTTAGCAATAATTTAAGTAAGTCACCTCTACTGCTAAAAGACCCGGCGAGTCTGAAGCTTGACGTTGCCATTGACACAGGCTTAAATTACACTATCTACGAAAAAATAGGTGATCTGAATTACCGTCCTACTTCTTCGATGAGTTTTGAGGAGTTTAAGCAATACCAGGAGCGTCAAATGCTTAAAGACTACTGGAAGAATAGAAGCGCCGGATTAGATGGAGAAAGTGCTGTGAGTGGAAGAAGCCTTATCCCACCCATTTATATTAGCCCCATATTTGATAGAATTTTTGGAGGTACTTATGTAGAAATCATTCCCCGAGGTTTTGTAACTCTTGATTTTGGCGGTAGATGGCAAAGAATAAATAATCCCCAAATACCTATTCGTCAGCAGAGAAACGGAGGCTTTGAATTTGACCAGCAAATCAGTATGAACGTGACCGGTAAAATTGGTGAGAAGTTACAAGTTACAGCCAATTTTGACAATAACAACTCATTCGACTTTGAAAACAATCTGAAAGTAGAATATACCGGCTTTGAAGAGGATATTCTTCAAAAACTGGAAATAGGTAATGTCAGTTTACCGCTGAACAATAGTTTAATTACAGGCGCTCAAAACTTGTTTGGCGTAAAAGCCCAACTTCAATTTGGAGATCTTTTCGTAACTACTGTCGCTTCAACACAACGAGGTAAATCAGAGACGATTGAAATTGAAGGCGGAGGTGCACAAGGAAGAGAATTCGAGGTATTGGCCTCGAACTATGACGAAAATCGTCACTTTTTTCTGGGACATTTTTTCCGAGAAAATTATGAAAGTTGGGTAGCGGGTGTTCCTTTAATTAGCTCCGGAGTAAATGTTACTAATGTTGAAGTATATGTAGTAAACCGAAATAATGATACAGAAACGCTTAGGGATGTTGTTGGGTTAATGGATTTAGCCGAACCTGATTCTGAAAATATTTTTAGAGATGCCGTAGTTACTCCAAACACAGGTCAGACTACCAATAGCAACGAAGCCAATAACCTTTTTGACGGACCAGGCCAGATACTTCCTGAACAAAGCAGTACCCAGCGAAATTCCGACCAGATAAATAATTTTCTTGAAAATCAAGGTCTGCAGGAAGGTCTCGATTTTGAAAAGATCACAAGTGCAAGAAAACTGGACTTTAACGAATACACCATCAACTCAAAACTTGGGTATATATCCTTATTTAGAAAACTCCAAAATGACGAAGCGTTGGCGGTATCTTATCAATATAGCTTCAATGGACAGTCCTACACAGTAGGTGAGTTATCCAGGGATTATACCACACTGGAAGAAGACAAGGTAGTGTTCTTAAAATTGTTGCGCCCTAGGCAAATCCGAATTGATGCTTCTTTGGATCCCAATGACAATTCACTACCTGAGATAAGGGTCCCCACCTGGGAGTTGATGATGAAAAATATTTATGCGCTTAACGCATCCAACATTAATCCCGAAGGTTTTCAATTACGGGTCATATACAGAGACGATAACACCGGAATCGACAATCCGCAATTACAGGAAGGAGTCACAGCCAGCACAAAACCGCTTATTGAAATATTAGGATTAGATAAGCTTAACCCAAACAATGACCCTCAACGCGATGGAAACTTTGACTTTGTTGAAGATATAACTATTGACACGGAAACAGGTGTTGTCATTTTTCCTTTTCTTCGTCCTTTTAGCGATGCCCTGACCAATGAATTCAACGACGACCCCCGAGAAGAAGATCTAATAGCCAAGTATTCATACGACGAATTATATAATAGGACATTAATTGATGCCCAACTGGTTTCTAGTAAAAATAAATATTTCATTCAGGGGTCTTTTCAATCCGGCTCTTCCAATGAGATTGTAATTCCCGGGTTTAACATTGCCGAAGGTTCAGTTCGTGTTTTTGCAGGAGGATCTCCATTGGTGGAGAATACAGATTACCGCGTGGATTACACCTTCGGGAAGGTCAGTATCATTAATGAAGGTGTTTTAAACTCCGGCAAGAAGATCACTATTTCTTATGAAAAAGCTGATCTATTCAATTTTCAATCAAGAACGCTTTTAGGCGCCCGGTTCGACTATAAGGTTAACGATGATATAAATTAAGGAGCTACTATTTTAAGGCTTAATGAACGGCCTTTGATTACAAGAATTAGTGTAGGAAATGAACCAACCAGAAATACCAAGTACGGATTCGATATCAACTTGCAAAAAGAATCAAGGTTTATTACCAAAATGCTTGATAAGTTACCCTTGCTTCAGACCAAAGAACCTTCAACTATTAATTTCAATGCGGAATTTGCACAGTTAATTCCAGGTACTTCTAACATTGTAGACGGAGAAGGCACTTCATATATTGACGATTTTGAAAACTCGGCAACTCCGTTTTCCTTGAACAACCCTGCCAACTGGCGATTAGCTTCAACGCCAGATGTTCGTTTCAAACCGAACTTTCATGGAACTGGGGGTGTACGAAGTGAAAATGATTTTAGAGCAAAATTAGCCTGGTACCAAATAGATAATCTCTTCTATAGAAATGACAGAAGAACTCCAGATGTTATTACTGATGAAGAATTAGACAATCATTTTGTGAGGGCAGTCACACCACAGGAAATATTTCCCGGGTTAGATCCTAACATTATAAACTTTCAGCAAATATTCGATCTTGCCTATTATCCAAACGAAAGAGGTCAGTACAACTACACGTCTCAAACTTCAGCAGATGGAATGTTGCTAACTACAAACCCAAAGCAGAACTGGGGCGGTATCACAAATGCCATCCGGTCTGAGGTGGATTTTGACAAGGCAAATGTTGAGTATATTGAATTCTGGATGATGGATCCGTTTTTACAGCTTTCAAACCCAGGGAGCCCAAACGTGAATATCTCCGGAAATCCCGGAACTACAAGAGGCGGAGATTTGTATTTCAATTTGGGTAGTATATCAGAAGACGTAATCCCAGACAACAGGCATGGATTTGAGAACGGGTTGCCACCTAACGGTGTTGCAAGTAACCGCGAAGCTGTAGATAGCACTGAGTGGGGTTTCGTCACTCGTGAACCCTTCTTGACAAATGCATTTGATAATTCAGAATCTGCACGAGACAATCAGGACATTGGCCTTGACGGATTGAATAATGCCGATGAGCAAGTTTTTTTTAACACTAATTTCGATGATCCTTCGGCGGACGATTTCACTTATTTTCTTGGCGATGACCTGGATGAGAGAAATGCCGGCATCCTTGAGCGTTATAAAAACTTCAATGGATTGGAAGATAATTCTCCGGTGGTCACAAGTCAAAACTCTCTCTTCACACCTTCAGGCACCACTTTACCTGACAACGAAGACCTCAATGATGACAATACACTTAGTGAGTTGGAAGAATTCTATGAATACAAAGTGGATCTAGAGCCCGGAGAACTGTCAAACAACAAATACGTGGTGGATCAGATCACAGCAGATACAGATCTCACTAGTGGAGACCAGGTGACCTGGTATTTATTTAGGATCCCCATTCGCCAATTTGATGCACGCTTTGGAAATATTTCAGGCTTTAAAAGTATCCGCTATATGCGTATGTATATGACTGATTTTGAAGAGCCTGTAGTATTACGTTTAGCTAACTTCAGATTTGTAGCCAGCCGCTGGAGAAGGGACCCGGGAAGATTTGAAGAAGCAAATTTTGACGCACGTGGAGATAGAGATGCCGTTCCCGACGATTTTACTGTTTCCGTGGTAAACATTGAGGAAAACGGAGCCGGAACAGACACTCAATCGCCTTATGTGCTTCCTCCAGGCTTTGACAGGGATAGAGATAATACTTCCGCCGTGGAAAGAAGGCTTAATGAGCAATCACTACAGGTATGTGTAGAAGACATTGATGACGGGCAAGCAAGAGCCGTAGTAAAACAGGTTGGGTTGGATTTAATCAATTATGGTCGTATTAAAATGTTTCTACACGCTGACAGCCAAACGGCCGAAGAAGATGGGGAGGTTACCGCTTTTTTACGCCTGGGTACTGATGTAGATTCAAACTATTATGAAATCGAAATCCCATTAAAAATAACGCCTCCAGGATCTGAGGTAGTATCCGAAATTTGGCCTGATAGCAATGAAATCGATCTCGACATTAATCAGCTTTACGCACTTAAAAGTGAGAGAGACCGGCTTGGTTTAAACAAAAGACTTATTTTCCCAAGAGATAGCTCCAAAGTGGTAGGGAAGCACAGAATCAGGCTCCGGGGTAATCCTGATTTAAGCGCGGTAGAATGGCTGACCATAGGAGTTAGAAATCCCAAGTCCGCAGATGGCAGACCTCAATCCGCATGTGTATGGGCAAATGAATTGAGAGTTACAGATTTCGATCGAACTAAAGGGTGGGCAACTAACGCAACTCTAAACGCAAAGCTTGCCGACCTGGCCAATATTACAGCGACCGTCAGGCATACTACCTTTGGTTTTGGGGGTATTCAGTCCAGAATTGCTGAGCGAACCAGGGAAGAAACCACTTCTTATGATATTTCTGCGAATATCACTTTGGACAAACTTCTCCCTGAGCGCCTGGGCTTAAAAGTGCCTATGTTTGTTAGCTATCAGAAGACAACCATAAAACCACGTTTTGACCCGGCCAATCCAGACATAACAGTTGAAGCCGCACTCCAATCATTCGAAACACAGGAGGAAAGAGATGAATATGAGGATATCGTAACGGACACTGAGACAAGAAGAAGCATTAATTTTATAAATGTCAGGAAGGTAAAGGTTAAAGAAGACGCAAAAAAGCACATCTATGACTTTGAAAACTTCAGCTTTTCTTACTCTTTCAGCGAAGTACTTCAGACAAATTTCAACCTTCAACGTTTTCTGAGAGAAAATCAGTCCGGTTCAATAGCTTATAATTATAGCCCTACAAATGAGCCCTGGGAACCTTTCAAAAACTCGAAACTACTTGATAAGAAGTACCTCAAATTGCTAAAGGAATTTAACATTAATCCGATACCCACCAATATTTCAGTGCGCTGGGATTTAGATAGACAACTTGTTCAGCGTATTTATAGAAACGATAATAACGGTAATCTTGAAAATTTCGAGAAATTTTTCACATTTAATAGAAATTACAATGTTCGTTGGGATCTGACAAAAAGTATATCTATTGACTATGCGGCAAGAGCGGAGGCAATAATTGACGAACCTAATAGCAGCCCGTTTGGTGGTGAAAGCCTGGAGCCTTCAGATTCATTACGGTTTATTTCCAGAAGTCAATACCGGGATTCAATATGGTCTAACCTGAAGAGCCTGGGACGTATGAAGAATTTCAATCAATCCATCAACGCTAATTATCGGCTTCCATTAGATAAGATACCTTTAACCGATTGGATCAGCAGTGACTATCGTTATCAAGTAAGTTATGCCTGGACTGCAGGACCATTCTACTCTGACCAAAACCTGGCCGACAGCCTGGGCTTTGGAAATACAATTCAAAACAGCAGAGATAATTCAATAAGTGGGAAACTTGATTTGGTAAAATTGTATAATAAAGTAGGGTTCCTGAAGAAAATCAATTCACCTCCCAGGAATACTCGTAGAAGCAGCTTAAGGCAAAACACTCCAGCCGATACCGTCACAACCAAAACTAGAGAAAACAAATTAGCCAAGGGTTTCCTCAAGTTCCTGATGTCCTTCCGGTCCGTAAATGCTACCTACTCACTTAGGGAAGGTACTATACTGAACGGTTTTACGCCACGTGTGTATTTATTCGGTATGGACAGTAGCTTTAATGAGCCTGGCTGGGGTTTTATTTTAGGTTCCCAAAATCCTGATATTCGAAATCGTCTGGCGAGTAAAAATCTACTAAGTACAAATCCAAATCTTACCGCCCCATTTACTCAAACGGAAACGGAAACAATAGATATTAGGGCGGATCTTGAACCCTTCAAAGATTTTAAGGTTCAACTCAGCGCAAAAAAAACAAAAAATTCTGCTTTTGAAGAAATCTTTCGTTTCGACGAGGATCTCGGCGAATTTCGCTCATTAAATCCGTCAAGGTCGGGAGCCTACAATATATCATTCTTAACGATAGCAACTGCTTTTAAAGGAAGTGATGACGACAACAACTCGCCTGTTTTTGAGGACTTTGAGCGTAACAGATTGGAAATTTTATCAAGATTCAGAGAAATCAATCCTGAATATGATACAAACTCACAAGACATACTGATACCAGCTTTTATTGCGGCGTACTCCGGTAAAGATGCCAGTGATATAAGTTTAAGTCCTTTCCCTAAAACTCCTATTCCAAACTGGAGAATCGATTTTGCCGGTTTAGGAAAAATACCTGCCCTTCAGGAAAAGTTTCAATCGGTTAGTATTACTCACGCATATCAATCAAGCTATTCTGTAACCAACTATAATAGTAACCTGGAATATGAAAATGGATTAGAACTAACGAATGGGCTGGATGAGTACAATACCAGTGTTTTTGCCAGTGACCCTAATAATGACGGTAATTTGATCCCAATTTATAACATAAGTCAGGTAATGATCAGCGAGCAGTTTAGTCCTTTAATCGGCATAAGTGTAAGAACCAAAAGTAGGCTTACCGCTAAAGTAGAGTATAAAACCAAGCGTGATATTGCGCTAAACATTAATAACGCACAAGTCACTGAGGTAAATAGCAATGATGTGGTGTTAGAAATGGGTTTCACCAAGGCCAATTTCAGGCTCCCTTTTAAATCTCAGGGCAGAGTAATTACATTAAAAAACGACCTCACATTTAGAATGAACTTCACAATTCGTGACACTGAAACCATACAGCGAAGAATAGACGAGATCAATACCGTCACAAATGGCGCTTTAAATATTCAGTTCAGACCCAACGTTAGTTACGTACTTAACGAAAAATTGAATCTGCAATTTTATTTTGAACGAAATATTAACGAACCTAAAATATCTACCTCATTCCGCAGGGCCACTACGAGGCTGGGTGTTCAAGTAAGATTCAGTTTAGCACAATAAAATTTTCCGAGTTAAAAAAACCATGTATTTTTGGCTTCAAAATATAATCCTATGAATGTACCTGAGAACCTTAAATACACAAAAGATCATGAATGGATCAAAATAGATGGAAACATAGCTACAGTGGGTATTACCGACTTTGCACAAGGTGAATTGGGCGATATTGTATATGTTGAAATTGAAAGCGAAGGAGAAACCATAGATCAAGGCGAGGTTTTTGGAACCGTTGAAGCTGTTAAGACAGTATCTGATCTGTTTATGCCAATAAGTGGTACCGTTTCTGAATTTAATTCTGAGCTTGAATCGTCGCCTGAAGTCGTCAATGAAGATCCTTATGATAAAGGCTGGATGATTAAAATTCAATTGGCTGACGGAGCGGATTTTGATGAATTAATTTCCTCAGAGGATTATAAAAAGCTCGTGGGCGTTTGATTTTTGAATAAGTATTTGACCGGTGCCATACTTTGGGCGCTATTGATCCTAGTACTTACACTTACCCCTGGAAAGTCAGTACCCAATCTTTCAATTTTCGATTACGATAAGTTGGGTCATGCAGGTATCTTCCTTATACAATCCTATTTGTTAATAACAGGTCTGTATCTCAAATCAAAGACTAGATCAAAGGAAAAATATATTCTCATCGGATCTGTAAGCGCTGTTCTTTACGGGTTTATGATAGAATATGCCCAAGAGTTCATTCCTGACCGAGGTATGGAGGCTTATGACGCCGTGGCGAATATTGCAGGCGCCTTATGTGGCGTGGGTTTATTTTACTTACAAAACAACCTTTGGAGACGATGAACTATTATACTATAACTTTTGTATATTTACTATTACTTCAATAAGTATACGTAATAAACCCATCCCTAATGGAATCCAAAAAAACTGAAAAAGCAGATTTAGGCAAGAAAGGAAGCTTATTTTTCAACATAGGGCTCTTTGCTTCAATGCTTATCGTTGTATTCGCTTTCGAATACCGTAAATATGATGATGGCTCTTTGGTTGATCTTGGCCAGGTACAAGATGACTTCGAGGACCTATTGGAAATACCACCTACGGAACAGCCACCACCACCACCACCAAAAATTCAGCAACCGGAGATAATTGAAGTCCCGGATGAAGAGGAAATTGAGGAAGAAATTGAAGTAGATCTTGATGTAGAAGTGACAGAAGATGAAGTTATAGAAGATATTATTGTTGAAGAAGCTCCTGAAGAAGAGGTTGCAGACGAAATATTCCAGATTGTTGAAGATCCCGCGATGCCTCCTGGCGGTTATCAGGCATTCTATGATTATGTAGCCAAAAAAATGAAATATCCTGCGCAAGCCAGAAGGATGGGAATTGAGGGCAAGGTATATGTACAATTTGTTGTGGATAAAGATGGTTCATTAACAGATGTACAGGCTGTAAAAGGGATAGGCGCCGGATGTGATGAAGAAGCCGTTAGGGTAATTCAAGGTGCTGCTAAGTGGAGTCCACCAAAGCAACGTGGTAAACCAGTAAAACAAAGAATTATACTTCCTATTACATTTAAGTTAGGATAAGAAAGCAAAAATGATTAATAATTAAAAGGCTTGACGCTAACAATGTTAAGCCTTTTTTATTTGCTTAAAATCGGCTTAATCCTAAATTATAAATCCAGCTATTAAGCCTCCTACGATTAGCAACGGAGATGGTATTTTAGTGAAGTTTAGCATGCAAAATGTGCCCAGTACCATAAAGACATCCTGAACTGTTCTATCAAGTGGCATGAACATGAGAACTGCTGCTGCAATTACCATTCCTGTACTGGCTGCATTAACTCCTTCCAATGAGGCTTTAATAATCCTATACTTTTTTAATTGCTCCCAAAAACGAATAACAAAAAAGATCAAGAATGTGCCCGGTAAGAAAATACCAACCGCCGCAACAAAACCACCTGCAACTTCACCTCCAATACCAAAGGCTCTCATTGATAAGGAACCGATATAAGCACAAAACGAAAAAACCGGCCCCGGAAGAGATTGCATGATGGCATACCCGGAAAGAAATTCTTCAGAACTTAGATAGCCTTTAAATTGAACAAATTCCGTATAAAGGAATGGGATCAGCACCTGCCCACCTCCAAAAATTAAGGACCCACTTCTATAGAAGTTTTCGAATAATCTAAATGGCAAAAGCCCAGGTTTATCCCTTGTTAAAGCCCCCAGAACTGCAGCGCTAATGAACACCAGAGCCCACAGAATAAAATTTGACCACTGGATGTGCACCCTATCCTTTTCTTCAATGGGTTGTGCGTTATACTTCAAACCGGTGATACCCCCACTTATAATCAGCAGTAGTGGAAATAGATAGGGTGATTTTAGCAAAAACGAACCCACAGCCGACATAATCATGATAGCAACAGCAGTTTTAGTCTTTATCACCTTAAGTCCCATTTTTAACGCTGCATAACTCACAAAACCAACTGCCATCGGCTGAATATAACGGGTAAATTCAATTGAAACATCCTTTTCATCAAGATTGCTAAAAACAATTCCAGCCGTTGTCATAGTTATGACTGCGGGTAACATCCATATCAGTAGGGTTAAGTAAGCCAGATTAGGACCTCCCAGCTTATAGCCAATGGCAGTAATGGTTTGAGTAGAAGTGGGGCCAGGAAGGATCTGGCAAAGCGCTGTAAGCTCAATTAAATCCTCTTCAGAGAGATAGCTACGCTTTTGAACCAACACATCCAAAAACATAGCGAAATGCGCTTGGGGTCCTCCAAAAGCTGAAACTGATAGGATAAAAACATCTTTAAGAAAAATGTAATATCGTACCCGTTTGAACATGCGATACTATTTCTTAAGTCCTATTTCTGCGAGTCGTTGGTTAAGAAATTCACCCGCAGTAGTATCTTCAAACTTTTTTGGATTTTCTTCATCAATGCACTCAGGGAGGCAGTCAAGCTTCATTTCAGATCTGGGGTGCATAAAAAAAGGTATTGAGTATCTTGAGGTTCCTAGCAATTCTTTAGGCGGGTTTACCACACGATGAATAGTAGACTTTAACTTGCTATTTGTGAGCCTCTCAAGCATATCGCCGACATTGACAACAAGTTGGTTAGGTAATGCCGTTATAGGAATCCATTTACCGTCCTTGCGCAAAACCTGGAGCCCGTCGGCACTTGCACCCATCAATAAAGTTATCAAATTGATATCACCATGCTCTGCCGCTCTCACAGCGTCATCAGGGATAACATCCACATTTTCAATTGGAAAATAATGGATTGGTCGTAGTATACTATTTCCGTTTCTTACTTTATCATTAAAGTAATCTTCTGATAAACTCAAATAAAGAGCGATGGCTTTTAACATTTCGATTCCTGTTTTTTCCAATCGTCTATAAACGTCGAGCCCTATTTCTTTCAATTCAGGAACCTCATCTACCCACACATTATCAGGGTACTCCTCTTTAATCAGGTCATTATCGGTAACCTCTTGTCCAACGTGAAAAAACTCCTTCAAATCACCTACTGTTCGGCCCTTGGCATGTTCTTTCCCCTTACCTATATAACCGCGTTGTCCTGAGAGACCTTCAATCTCATATTTTGCCTTGAGATTTTCTTCGAGGCTAAAAAAAGACTTTACGGCCTCATATAACTTCTCTGAAAGCTCATTGGTAAGGTAGTGATTTTTTATGGCCACAAAGCCAATACTATTATATGCATCACCTAAGTTCTGGACAAATGAAGCTCGAACTTCATCGTTTCCATTCACAAAATCATTTAAATCTAAGGACGGTACTTCATCGTATAACTTAGGCATATGTATTATTTATTGGTATGAGATTATTATTCCTTAAAATAATTTTTTTACAGAAGTAATGCTAAAAAAAAAGCCTTTAGTTATCACTAAAGGCTTTTGATATATAGCTGTAAGTTCCAATCAAACTTTGATCTCAACATCAACACCACTTGGCAATTCAAGTTTCATCAATGCATCTACAGTTTTAGTACTATTTGAGTAAATGTCTACCAACCTCTTGTAGGTGCATAACTGAAATTGCTCTCTTGACTTTTTATTCACATGTGGAGAACGCAGTACAGTAAATTTCTCTTTCACAGTTGGCAATGGTATGGGACCACTAACCACAGCGCCCGTTGTTTTAACCGCTCTCACGATCTTTTCTGAAGACTTATCTACCAAATTGTGATCGTACGACTTAAGTTTTATTCTTATTTTTTGATTCATGTCTAAAATATTAAGCGGGCTGGCCCTTTACACTAGAAATAACTGTTTCTGCTATATTTTGAGGAACCGGATCATAATGCGAGAACGTTAGTGACGCAGTAGCACGCCCTGAAGTTATTGTTCTTAAATCCGTTACATATCCAAAAAGCTCTGATAAGGGGACGTCACATTTAATTACCTGAGCTACGCCTCTGGTATCCATACCTTTCATAATACCTCTACGCTTGTTCAAGTCACCAGTAACTGACCCAGTGTATTCATCAGGGGTCACAACCTCAACAGCCATAACAGGCTCTAAAAGGACAGGGCTGGATTTTTTTGCAGCTTCCTTAAAGCCTATTCTGGCAGCTAATTCGAATGACAATGAATCCGAATCCACATCATGGAAAGAACCATGATACAATCGAACCTTCATATGGTCAATCGGGTAACCTGCTAAAGGTCCATTTGTCATCGCCTGATCAAATCCTTTTTGAACTGCAGGAATGAATTCTTTAGGGATTACGCCACCTACAATGTCATTTTGGAATTGCAATCCTGAACCTTCAAAATCTTCATCTTTAGGACCAATTTCGAATACAATATCAGCAAATTTACCTCTACCTCCAGACTGCTTTTTGTATACCTCTTTATGTTCAATAGTTTTTCTAAGCGCCTCTTTATATGCAACCTGAGGGGCTCCCTGATTAATCTCTACTTTGAACTCTCTCTTTAAACGATCAATAATAATATCTAGGTGAAGTTCACCCATTCCCTTAAGAATAGTCTGCCCGGTATCATGATCTGTCTCAACTTGGAGTGTAGGGTCTTCCTCTATCAATTTAGCAATACCCATTCCAAGTTTATCTACATCAGCCTGGGTCTTTGGCTCAATAGCATAACCAATAACAGGATCCGGGAAGATCATTGACTCAAGTACGACCTTATTTTTTTCGTCACAAAGCGTATCTCCAGTTTTGATATCCTTAAATCCAACTACAGCGCCTATATCACCACAATGTAATTGATCAATTTGATTTTGCTTGTTAGCATGCATTTGGAAAATACGCGAGATACGTTCTTTCTTTTCAGTTCTTGAGTTAAAGACATAAGAACCTGAATCAAGCATACCTGAATATGAACGTATGAAGCACAGACGACCGACAAATGGATCCGTTGCAATCTTAAATGCCAAAGCTGCAAATGGAGCCGCCGGATCCGGAGCTAGGCTCACTTTTTCTTCAGTAGCTAAGTCAGTACCTGGTATGTTGTCTCTGTCTAGTGGTGAAGGAAGTAATTCCATCACATAGTCGAGCATCGTTTGAACGCCCTTATTCTTAAAGGCCGAACCACATAGCATCGGCACAAATGCCAAGTCAATTGTAGCGGCTCTAAGCGCTTCGATTATCTCGTCTTTTGTAATTGAATCAGGATCTTCGAAATACTTTTCCATCAATCCGTCATCATACTCGGCCACAGACTCAACAAGCTTCTCACGATACTCATTCACCTCGTCAACCATATCAGCTGGTATTTCAACCTCTTCAAAGGTCATACCTTTATCTTCCTCATTCCAAACAAGAGCTTTATTCTCAACCAAATCAACGACACCCTTGAAATTATCTTCAGCGCCTATTGGTAACTGCAAAGGAACTGCTTTGGTGCCCAACATTTCTTTTACCTGCTTGCAGACATTAAGGAAATCCGCGCCGGCTCTGTCCATTTTATTGACAAAACCGATCCTTGCTACTTTATAGTTATCAGCAAGTCTCCAGTTGGTCTCAGATTGAGGTTCAACACCATCAACGGCGCTAAACAAAAATACCAACCCATCAAGTACACGAAGAGAACGGTTTACCTCTACAGTAAAGTCAACGTGGCCCGGAGTGTCAATAATATTGATGTGATAATCGTTCTCTTTATACGGCCAGAAAACAGTAGTAGCAGCTGAAGTAATGGTAATGCCCCTCTCCTGCTCCTGCTCCATCCAGTCCATGGTAGCCGCACCATCATGAACTTCTCCAATTTTATGGCTCATCCCAGTATAATACAGAATTCGCTCGGTAGTGGTAGTTTTACCAGCGTCAATATGCGCGGCAATACCTATATTACGCGTATATTTTAAGTCTCTTTTAGCCATTGTCTGTGATTATTAGAATCTAAAATGAGAGAATGCCTTGTTTGCCTCAGCCATTCTATGCGTATCGTCTTTTTTCTTGATGGCCGCACCTTCACCCTTAGCAGCTGCAAGTATTTCACCTGCCAAACGATCTTTCATCGTTTTTTCCCCTCTTAGCCGGGCATAGCGGATCATCCACTTAATACCAAGTGTGATTTTTCTGTCAGGTCGAACTTCTAAAGGAACCTGGAATGTAGCGCCCCCTACTCTTCTACTCTTTACCTCAACAGAAGGCATCACATTATTCAATGCTTTCTTCCAAGTTTCAAGGCCACTCTCCTCAGACTTACCTTCTACAATATCGATCGCTTGATAAAAAATATTATATGCAATACTTTTCTTACCGTCTACCATAAGGTAGTTCACAAACTTAGTCACCAAGGTATCACCGAATTTAGGGTCAGGAAGAATATACCTTTTTTTAGGTTTAGCTTTTCTCATTCTACTTTACGCGTTTATTTTTTAGGCCTCTTGGCTCCGTACTTCGATCTTCTTTGTAACCTACCATTAACTCCTGCTGTATCCAGAGCGCCACGGATTATGTGATATCTAACACCCGGTAAATCTTTAACTCTTCCTCCTCTTATCAGTACGATAGAGTGCTCTTGAAGATTATGGCCTTCACCCGGTATATAAGCATTTACCTCCTTACCGTTTGTAAGCCTGACACGAGCTACTTTTCTCATAGCTGAGTTAGGTTTTTTCGGTGTTGTAGTGTAAACTCTGGTGCAAACCCCTCTTCTTAGGGGGCAAGAATCCAAAGCAGGTGATTTCGACTTGGAAACCAAGTTTTTTCTACCCTTTCTTACCAATTGCTGTATAGTAGGCATCTATATTTTTTCTTTTATTTTATCCTTTTCAAAATTCGGACTGCAAAGATATTAAAAGCCATATTCTAAACAAACAAAACCCTTCAATTATGAAGGGTTATATTATTAAAAAAAGAAATCACAATCTGAATTGTGGTTTCTTTGATCAAGCTTCGCCAATTGTACCACCGAAATTAATAGGAAACTTAGGCGCCTCATCGGTTTTTTTAATAGGCCCAAATGTATCCTCGTACTTTTGAATATTATCATTTAATGCTCCCAACAATCGTTTAGCATGCTCAGGTGTAATCACAATACGTGATTTCACTTTAGCTTTGGGCACACCAGGCATCAACCTGATAAAATCAATAACAAACTCACTATTAGAATGCGCGATCATAGCCAGGTTGGCATATTCACCTTCAGCTATTTCCTCAGATAATTCAATATTAATCTGATTTTGACCAGGCTTCTTATCGATTTTCTCGTCAGCCATTAATTCTCCTCTTGTAATTCACGACTTGTACTTGGCTCCTCAGTTGCTGCTACCAGGCTATCATATTCCTCATGAGATCCAACGATTAGATTATTAAATCTGCGTTGACCTGTACCGGCTGGAATTAAATGACCTACGATAACATTTTCTTTCAATCCAAGCAGTTGGTCCGCTTTACCACGAATGGCAGCTTCACTCAATACTTTAGTAGTTTCCTGGAAAGATGCAGCAGACAAGAAACTTTCTGTCTTCAATGAGGCTTGAGTTATACCTTGCAGTGTCGGCTTTGAAACCGCAGGCATCGCGTCTCTTACCTCTACTATTTTGAGGTCCTTCCTTTTCAAAGTAGAGTTCTCATCTCTAAGTTCCCTTGCCGATATAATTTGACCAGGCTTCAAAAATTCCGAATCACCTGCATCAGTAACTACCTTTTTATCAAGAACCAGATCATTCTCTTCAGCGAATACAAATTTGTCCACATTCTCACCTACCAAGAAACTAGTGTCTCCTGAATCAAGAATTTGAACTTTCTGCATCATCTGACTAACAATACCTTCGATGTGTTTATCATTAATTTTTACACCCTGAAGACGATATACTTCCTGAATTTCATTCACGAGATATTCTTGTACAGCCGTTGGGCCTTTAATAGCCAAGATATCAGACGGAGTGATGGCACCATCTGATAATGGATAACCGGCTCTTACAAAGTCATTATCCTGGACAAGGATGTGTTTTGAAAGAGATACCAGATACCTTTTCTTTACTCCGTCCTTAGACTCAATAAAAATCTCTCTGTTCCCTCTCTTAATTCCTCCATAGGTTACAACACCATCAATCTCACTTACTACCGCAGGGTTAGAGGGGTTTCTAGCTTCGAATAGTTCTGTAACTCTTGGAAGACCTCCTGTAATATCCCTTGACTTACCCATTGTTCTAGGAATCTTGGCAAGAATTTGTCCCGCTTTGATCTTCTTTCCTTCCTCCACTGCAAGGTGGGCGCCCACCGGTATGTTGTATCCCTTAGACGTATCCTTCGCGTTTACAACGATTGCAGGGTTTTTGGTTTTATCCTTAGTATCCGTGATTACCTTCTCTCTGTGGCCTGTTTGCTCATCTGACTCTTCCTTATATGTAATTCCTTCTATGATAGAGTCGAATTCAATAGTACCGTCAAACTCAGAAAGAATTACCGCATTGTAAGGATCCCAGAAACACATCTGATCTCCTTTAGAAATCTTCTGCCCTTCTTTTACCGTTAAAAATGAACCATATGGGACATGGTTAGAGATAAGAACTTGTTTTTTCTTGGAGTCAATAATTTTCACCTCTCCAGTTCTTCCCATTATTACTTCAACATTCTCACCTTCAGAATTAATTGTGCTAATGGTACGAACACCTTCAAACTCAATAAAACCATCAAATTTGGCTAAAATACTTGCGTCAACAGCAATATTTGAAGCTGTACCACCCACGTGGAATGTTCTTAGTGTTAACTGAGTACCAGGTTCACCAATTGACTGTGCGGCTATTACACCAACAGCCTCGCCGGCGTGCACCATTTTACCTGTAGATAAGTTTCTACCATAGCATTTCGCACAACCACCTTGCTTAGTCTCGCAAGTCAATAAAGAACGTATTTCAACCTCCTCTATGCTTGTCTCATCAATGCGCTTGGCAATATCTTCAGTGATTTCATCACCGGAAGCACAGATCAATTCATCTGAGATAGGATCGTAAACGTCATGGACAGAAACACGTCCTAATATTCTTTCTGATAATGGCTCTACTATGTCTTCATTATCTTTTAAGGCTGAGACTGTCAAACCACGCAGGGTTCCACAATCATCCTCTGTGATCACAAGGTCTTGAGCCACATCCACGAGTCTTCTCGTTAAATATCCGGCATCAGCAGTTTTTAATGCTGTATCAGCCAGACCTTTACGTGCACCGTGAGTTGAAATAAAGTACTCAAGAACATCCAGACCTTCTTTAAAGTTAGAAAGGATTGGGTTTTCAATAATTGATCCCACCGAACCAGCAAGGTTCTTTTGTGGTTTAGCCATCAATCCTCTCATTCCACCCAATTGACGAATCTGCTCTCGCGAACCTCTCGCACCTGAGTGCATCATCATATAAATGGAATTGAAGCCCTGGTCATCATCTTCCAACCGTGTCATCAACGTGTTGGTAAGTTGAGTATTGATTCTAGTCCAGATATCAATTACCTGATTATATCGTTCATTGTCCGTGATAAGACCCATAAGGTAGTTATTCCAAACAGCGTCAACTTCCTCTTTTGCCTGAGCTACCAGTTTTTCTTTTTCCGGTGGAACTTCCACATCATTCAAGCCCATAGATAGCCCTCCTTTGTACGCGGATTGGAAACCAAGTTCTTTATTATCGTCTAAGAAGTGAGCCGTTCTGGCCACACCGGTGATTTTGAAATCATCCGATATAATAGTCTGAAGTTTCTTTTTAGTAAGAAGTTCATCCACAAATCCAACCTCTTTCGGTACATGCTGATTAAAAAGTACTCTACCAGCTACCGTTTCTATAACTTTCGTCTCAAGCTCACCTTCCTCCGTTCTGATTTGGGTTCTTACTTTTATGTAGGCATGCTTAGAAAGTTTTCCTTCGTTCAACGCAATAACTACCTCATCAGCGTTGTAAAACATTCTTCCTTCTCCCTGAACCGGAGATTCCTTGGTACCTCTCCTTCCTTTTGTAACATAGTATAACCCTAATACCATATCCTGAGAAGGAACTGTAATAGGGGCACCATTTGCAGGGTTAAGTATGTTGTGCGATGAAAGCATTAACATCGAAGCTTCTAATACCGCTTCCTGACCAAGTGGTACATGAACCGCCATCTGGTCGCCATCAAAGTCGGCATTAAAGGCTGTACATACAAGAGGGTGTAATTGAATAGCTTTACCTTCTATAAGTTTTGGCTGAAATGCCTGAATACCTAACCTGTGAAGCGTAGGAGCCCTATTTAATAGTACTGGATGTCCTTTTAATACGTTTTCAAGAATATCCCAAACGACAGGATCCTTACGGTCAACGATTTTCTTAGCAGACTTAACCGTTTTTACAATACCACGTTCTATTAGCTTCCTGATAATAAACGGCTTGAAAAGCTCAGCTGCCATATCTTTTGGCAGGCCGCATTCGTGCAATTTAAGTTCAGGACCAACAACGATCACTGAACGACCGGAATAATCAACCCTTTTACCTAAAAGGTTTTGACGGAAACGGCCTTGCTTACCTTTAAGCATATCACTTAAAGACTTAAGAGCTCTGTTTCCATCAGAACGTACCGCATTCACTTTCCTTGAGTTATCGAAAAGTGAATCCACAGCTTCCTGAAGCATACGCTTTTCATTTCTAAGAATAACTTCCGGAGCCTTTATATCAATTAACCTCTTAAGACGATTGTTTCTAATGATCACTCGTCTATAAAGGTCATTCAAATCAGAAGTAGCAAAACGACCACCATCGAGAGGTACTAAAGGTCGCAATTCGGGAGGAATTACCGGTACCATCTTAATTACCATCCATTCAGGACGGTTCTCAATTCTCGTTTTTGCATCGCGAAAAGCTTCTACAACCTTCAATCGCTTCAATGCCTCAGCTTTACGCTGTTGTGAGGTATCAGTAGCCGCCTGATGACGTAAATCATAAGACAAAGTATCCAAGTCAATGCGAGCCAAAAGCATTTCTAAAGCTTCAGCTCCCATTTTGGCTATGAACTTATTCGGATCGTCATCATCAAGAAGCTGATTTTCTCTCGGAAGCTTATCGACTATATCCAGGTATTCATCTTCTGTCAGAAAGTCCATATAGGCCAGGCCGTCCTCTTCTTTGATACCTGGCTGAATAACAGCGTACCTCTCGTAATAAATGATTTGATCAAGTTTTTTAGTTGGCAGACCAAGAAGGTACCCTATCTTGTTGGGCAGTGATTTGAAGTACCAAATATGAGCTACGGGAACCACAAGCTCAATATGGCCCATACGCTCTCTACGTACCTTCTTCTCTGTAACTTCAACACCACAACGGTCACAAATGATACCCTTATAACGGATTCGTTTGTATTTACCACAATGGCATTCCCAGTCTTTAACAGGGCCGAATATTCTTTCGCAGAATAGTCCTCCCATTTCTGGTTTATATGTCCGATAGTTTATGGTTTCAGGCTGCGTTACCTCTCCATGTGAGCTTTCCAAAATGGATTCAGGAGATGCAAGACTGATCGTAACTTTAGAAAAATCGTTATTTAACTTCTTGTTTTTTCTGAACGACATAATTTATATTTTAAAATATCCAGAGGTCCGGCCGAAGCCGAAACTTCATTTTAATCTAATGTAATTTCAAGTGCCAGGCCACGTAGTTCATGAACCAATACGTTGAAGGATTCAGGAATATTGGGTTTTCTCATATTTTCACCTTTCACAATTGCCTCATACGCTTTAGCCCTACCAATCACGTCATCTGACTTAATGGTCAAGATTTCCTGAAGTACGTTCGATGCTCCAAAGGCTTCAAGCGCCCAAACTTCCATCTCTCCAAATCGCTGACCTCCAAATTGTGCCTTACCACCTAGAGGTTGTTGCGTAATCAAAGAGTATGGTCCGATAGACCTTGCATGCATTTTGTCGTCTACCAAGTGGCCCAATTTCAGCATGTAAGCCACCCCTACAGTAACCGGCTGATCAAACTTCTGACCAGTCAAGCCATCATATAGGTACGCTCTTCCATATTCTGGTAGTCCAGCTTCCTTGAGTTCGCCAGCAACCTCGTCCATGGAAGCTCCATCGAAAATAGGCGTGGCATATGTTCTGCCAAGTTCAAGTCCTGCCCACCCAAGTACGGTTTCATAAATTTGACCAAGATTCATCCTTGATGGTACACCTAGTGGGTTCAGGCAAATATCAACTGGTCTTCCATCTTCAAGGAATGGCATGTCTTCCTCACGAACAATTCTGGCCACTACACCTTTATTTCCATGACGACCAGCCATTTTATCACCTACTTTCAGCTTGCGCTTTTTGGCAATATAAACTTTAGCCAGCTGAACGATTCCTGCAGGAAGCTCGTCGCCCACTTCAAGTGTAAACCTCTCACGCTTGAAGTCTCCGGCGATCTCGTTCCTCTTTATGTTATAGCTCTTAACTAATTTAAATACCAGTTCATTTATCTTTTCATCAGTAGTCCAATTATCTAGATTAACATCAGAAATAAGGTTGACTTCCTCTGGTACATTATAGGTACTCTCGTCTTTGTAGATGTTCTTGGCAGGGAATAAGTTCTCTTCAATATTTTTAGCGCTGAACTTAACCCCTTTGCTTATCATTTCATCACCAAATTTATGTTTGATGCCTTGACTTGATTTTCCAGCAATCAGCTTAGTAAGCTTTTCAATCATTTGACTTCTTAGTTCCAAAAGCTGCTTACTATATTTAGATTTTAGGATTTCTACTTCTTTTTTAGATTTAGCACGTAGTTCCTTGTCTTTTTTAGGTCTAGAGAAAAGCTTAGTATCAATAACTACGCCTCTCAAAGATGGTGGAGCCTTTAATGACGCATCTTTCACGTCACCAGCCTTATCTCCAAAGATTGCTCTTAAGAGTTTTTCTTCCGGAGTAGGATCAGTTTCTCCTTTAGGAGTAATCTTACCGATTAAGATATCTCCTTCTCTTACCTCAGCGCCAGTTCTTATTATTCCGTTCTCATCCAGATGACGAACAGCCTCCTCACTCACGTTAGGTATTTCTGAAGTTAATTCTTCCTCGCCACGCTTAGTATCTCGTACCTCTAATTCGAATTCATCAATATGTATTGAAGTATATACATCATCTCTGACTACCTTCTCGGAAATAACAATAGCATCCTCAAAATTGTAGCCTTGCCATGGCATGTAGGCTACACGAAGGTTTCTTCCAAGAGCAAGTTCACCACCGGCAGTAGCATAACCCTCAACCAAAGGTTGATTCTTTATTACTCTATCTCCTTTTTTAACTATAGGAGTCAAGTTAATGCAAGTATCCTGGTTAGTTCTTCTGAATTTGATCAGGTCGTATGAACGGGTATCCTCATCAAATGAAATCAGAAGATCATCCTCACCCATATCATATTTAATTACTATGCGTGTGGCATCAACAAATTCAACAACGCCTTCTCCTTCAGCCAATACCAATGACCGGGAATCAAGTGCAACACGTCCTTCTAAACCAGTGCCCACGATTGGAGCTTGCGGCTTCATCAACGGAACCGCTTGACGCTGCATGTTTGATCCCATCAACGCACGGTTCGCATCGTCATGTTCCAAGAAAGGAATCATAGAAGCTGCTACCGACACAATTTGGTTAGGAGCCACATCCATGTATTTCACCTCAGTTGGTTCAACTACAGGGAAATCACCCTCAAAACGAGCTTTCACCCGCTCATTTTCAAAATCACCCTTATCGCTCAAAGGAGCATTTGCTTGTGCAATATTGTGAGTATCTTCCTCTTCGGCGGTTAGGTACTTTACATTGCCCGTCATATCCACCTTACCACTACTTACTTCTCTATATGGAGTCTCAATAAAGCCCATATGGTTCACCTTAGCATGAACACAAAGTGAAGATATCAAACCGATGTTGGGACCTTCCGGCGTCTCAATGGTACATAGTCTGCCATAGTGAGTGTAATGAACGTCACGTACCTCAAAACCAGCTCGCTCTCTTGAGAGGCCACCGGGTCCAAGAGCAGACATTCTGCGTTTATGAGTAATCTCAGCAAGTGGATTTGTCTGATCCATAAACTGAGAAAGTTGGTTGGTTCCGAAGAATGAATTGATAACTGAAGAAAGCGTTCTGGCATTGATCAAATCAACGGGCTTAAAGTCTTCATTATCTCTTACGTTCATTCTCTCTTTGATCGTTCTTGCCATTCTTGCAAGACCCACGCCAAATTGAGTATAAAGTTGTTCACCTACGGTCCTAACCCTTCTATTACTTAAGTGATCAATATCATCAACCACAGCCTTTGAGTTGATCAATCCAATCAGGTACTTCACAATAAGGATGATATCTTCGGTAGTTAATACTCTCTGATCCGTATCCAGATCAAGCCCCAACTTTTTGTTGATTCTATATCTACCAACTTCACCAAGATCGTAGCGTTTTTCACTAAAAAACAAACTCTGAATAATATCTCTGGCCGTCTGCTCATCTGGCGCCTCTGTATTCCTTAACTGACGATAAATCTGCTCTACGGCTTCTTTATCGGAGTTCGAATTATCTTTAGAAAGAGTATTGAATATGATGGTATAGTCGGTAACATTTACGTCATCCCGATGAAGAATAATCGATTTTGTTCCCGAATCGACAATGATTTCAACGTCCTCGTCTGTTATTATGTGATCTCTTTCAAGAAGCACTTCGTTTCTATCGATAGAAACAACCTCGCCGGTGTCTTCATCAACGAAATCTTCAGTCCACGTTCTTAGTACCCTGGCCGCCAGTTTTCTTCCACTAACTCCTTTCAAGTCTTTTTTAGTAGCCTTTACCTCTTCAGACAGACCAAAAAGATCAAGAATATCTTTATCCGTACCATAGCCAATTGCCCTTAAAAGAGTGGTTACCGGAAACTTTTTCTTACGATCGATATAAGCATACATTACGTTGTTTACATCCGTAGCAAACTCAATCCAAGACCCCTTAAAAGGTATAATTCTGGCAGAATAAAGCTTAGTACCATTGGTATGTTTGCTTTGGGCGAAGAAAACTCCAGGGGATCTGTGCAGCTGTGAAACGATAACTCTTTCGGCGCCATTGATAACAAATGATCCCTTTTTAGTCATGTAGGGGATATTTCCTAAGAACACCTCTTGTTCTATTGTTTCAAAATCCTCATTATCCTCGTCATTACAAGTCAATTTTAATTTTGCCTTCAGAGGAACGGAATACGTTAGACCCCTATCAATACATTCATCAACAGAATATTTTGGAGGATCAACGATGTAGTCAATGAATTCGAGAACAAAATTCTCTCTCGAATCTGATATTGGAAAATTTTCAGAAAACACCTTAAAGAGGCCTTCTTGCTCTCTTTTCTCAGCAGGGGTTTCTAATTGAAAAAAGTCCTTAAATGATTGAAGTTGGATATCAAGAAAATCCGGATAGTCGATCACCTTTGTTATGGACGAAAAACTAATTCTTGAGTTTTCTACTATATTAGCCAAAGCTTTAAAATTTTTGTTTCAACTAGGTGTAAAACGTGCCGCGTAGTAAATGACTACAAACAGCAAAAGACCCTAATTATCTCGACAGCAAAACCACCGAGATAAGGGTCTAGTTTTTTTGACGACTCAAAATGTCGTCAAGGCTTACTTTAATTCTACTTCAGCCCCAGCTTCTTCAAGCTGTTTTTTGAGGCCTTCAGCTTCATCTTTAGCTATACCTTCTTTGATGGCCTTAGGAGCGCCATCTACCATTTCTTTTGCTTCTTTAAGTCCAAGACCAGTAAGTTCTTTTACCAGTTTAACTACTGCAAGCTTAGCGCCACCGGCTGCTTTAAGAATAACATCAAATTCTGTCTTCTCAGCTCCAGCATCGCCACCTTCACCACCACCCGCAGGTGCAGCTACAGCAACTGCAGCAGCAGCAGCTGGCTCAATGCCGTGGGTTTCCTTCAAGTATTCTGCAAGCTCGTTTACCTCTTTAACTGTTAGTTCAACAAGTTGATCTCCGATTGCTTTAACGTCTGCCATTTTCGTTTTATTTAAATAGTCGTTTTTTGTTCAAATTAATTTTCTCTCTCGGCTAGTGCTTTTATCAGGCCTCCAATATTGTTCTTTCCACTTTGGAGAGCAGAAATAACGTTTTTCGCAGGTGACTGAAGTAAACCAATAACCTCACCAAGTAACTCATTTTTAGACTTGAGTTCACTCAATGTTTTCAAGTGTTCTTCACCAAGGAAGATATCATTTTCAATGGAAGCAGCCTTTAAAAGTGGCTTTTCACCACCTTGTTTCTTTCTGTAGTC
Source organism: uncultured Flammeovirgaceae bacterium (assembly GCA_937899105.1). GTDB lineage: Bacteria > Bacteroidota > Bacteroidia > Cytophagales > Cyclobacteriaceae > Fulvivirga. The sequence continues at coordinate 34,106 of CALBPF010000051.1, forward strand.
TCTTATTGTCTTTGCCGGAAGATTTGCTGTTTCTTCAACAAAAATTACTCCCGAATGACCTTTCAATGCTGGGTCTAGATCAGAAAAATCACTATCAACGGCATCAAGAGCCTTTTTTATAAGTGTATTTTTATACACTTTATATTCTAGTCCTTTCTCAAAACATAGTTTTCTAAAGGCATTGATCTCTGCTACAGTAAGACCAGATGCATCCGTTAGATAAAAATGGTTATTATTACCTAATTTGTACCTTAGTTCATCTATTATCGTCGCTTTTTCTTGCCTTGTCATAATTATATGCCTGAAATTGAACTTTTATCTATCGTAATTGAAGGACTCATAGTTGTGGATACGTTGATACTTTTAAAGTAGGTCCCTTTCGCAGAAGAAGGCTTTAGCTTAGACACTATCTGTACCATCTCCATGATATTTTCTTGAAATTTATCCGGCGAAAAAGAGGCTTTACCCACACTCGTATGAATAATACCAAATTTATCTACCTTAAAATCAATCTTACCAGCCTTGATCTCTTTAACCGCTTTTGCCACGTCAAGGGTGACTGTACCAGATTTAGGATTAGGCATTAAACCACGAGGTCCTAATACTCTTCCCAAACGACCAACCTTAGCCATAACTGTAGGCATAGTGATAATAACATCTATATCCGTCCAGCCCTTTTCTATCTTCTGAATGTAGTCATCTAACCCTACATGATCCGCTCCTGCGTCCTTTGCCTCTTGTTCCTTATCTGGAGTACAAAGCACCAAGACGGTTAAGTCTTTTCCTGTTCCGTGCGGAAGTGTAACTACACCACGCACCATTTGATCTGCTTTTTTAGGATCTACACCCAAACGAATGTCTATATCTACAGATGCATCAAATTTTGAAAAAGTGACTTCTTTTAATAGAGCAGATGCCTCCTCAATAGAATATTCCTTTGCAGAATCTAGCTTTTCAGCAGCAGCTTTTTGATTTTTTGTTAGTTTTCCCATCGAACTATACTTAGTTGCCCCAAGGAGCTGTACCTGTTACTTTTATTCCCATACTTCTTGCCGTCCCTGCAACCATCTTCATCGCAGATTCGATTTTAAATGCATTGAGATCCTGCATTTTAGTTTCAGCTATTGTTTTCACCTGGTCCCACGTAACGCTACCTACTTTATTTCGGTTAGGCTCTGCAGATCCTTTCTTCTTCTTTGAAGCTTCCAGCACCATCACAGCGGCGGGAGGGGTTTTGATCACAAAGTCAAAAGACTTGTCAGTATAAATAGTAATTAATACCGGTAATACCTGGCCTTGTTTTTCCTGAGTCCTAGCATTGAACTGCTTACAGAAATCCATAATGTTAAGCCCTTTACTACCCAGTGCAGGACCTACAGGAGGTGAAGGGTTCGCCGCTCCTCCACGTATTTGTAATTTCAGGTATCCACTAATTTCCTTAGCCATCTCTTAATCTAATTTTTCTACTTGCATATAATTCAATTCAACAGGGGTATTCCTACCGAATATCTTTACCATAACGTTGAGCTTTTTACGCTCTTCAAATACTTCCTCGACAGTTCCGGAAAATCCACTGAACGGACCATCCATTACCTTTACAGACTCACCCACGATATAAGGCGTATCCAGTTTTTCCTCGAATTCATCGATCTCATCTACCTTACCTAGAATCCGATTTATCTCCGATTGCCTCAATGCAACCGGCTCTTTTGATGAACCTGTTCCATTGTTACCCAAAAAACCTATTACACCAGGTATGCTTGTCACAAGGTGATTGGCCTCTCCATTACTCAGATCTGCCGAAACCAATACGTATCCTGGAAAGAAGTTACGTTCACGTACTCTTTTCTTTCCATTCCTCATTTCATACACCTTCTCAGAAGGTATAAGCACCTGAGGAATAAATTCGGTCAAACCTTCCCTGTCCACCTCTGTTTCAAGATAAGCTTTAACCTTTTTTTCCTGCCCACTGACAACTCTAACGACGTACCAATTCAGTTCACTCACAGCTCAGCAGGTTAAAATTCTTTGTAAAATAAATCCATGCCGTTTTGAAAAACGTAGTCCATCGCACCAATGATTAATGCAAAAATCAAAGAGGCTATTAAAACCAGAATTGAACTATTTTGCAATTGACTGTATTTCGGCCATGAGACTTTATTTTTCATCTCATCATACGAATCCAGAACGAACGATTTCAATTTTTGCATTTCTACAATTTATTTTTTTGCACGGGTGGAGAGACTCGAACTCCCAGCCAACGGTTTTGGAGACCGCTACTCTACCAATTGAGCTACACCCGTAACTACTTACACGAGTTAAAATCAATCTCTTAACCTCCTCCAGCCGTTCTTTTTTTGAACTTTTTTGCCGAAACTCGTGCCTTCCAGTCCAAAATGGTCTGCAAAGGTAGTGTAAATTTTTTAGAAAAAAAAGCGTTCCGAAAAATCAGAACGCTTTAAACTAGAATTTATTGACGCTTAATCTAAGATCTCAGTAACCTGTCCGGAACCTACCGTTCTACCACCTTCTCTGATAGCGAACCTAAGTCCTTTTTCCATGGCTACTTTGTTGATCAAGTTAACCTCTATAGATACATTGTCACCAGGCATAACCATTTCAACACCACTTGGTAACATGATCTCTCCTGTAACGTCAGTTGTTCTTAAGTAAAACTGAGGGCGATACTTGTTAAAGAATGGAGTATGACGTCCACCTTCTTCTTTTGAAAGAACGTATACCTCAGCCTTAAATTTCTGATGAGGAGTAACAGAACCTGGTTTACAAATCACCATTCCTCTTTTGATGTCAGTTTTCTCGATACCTCTAAGCAGAAGACCTACATTATCACCAGCTTCACCTCTATCCAAGATCTTTCTGAACATTTCAACACCAGTAACAGTAGACTTGAGGTTTTCAGCTCCCATACCTAGAATATCAACAGGGTCGCCAGAGTTTATTACACCTCTTTCGATTCTACCTGTAGCCACTGTACCACGACCTGTAATTGAGAATACATCTTCAACAGGCATTAAGAAATCTTTATCTACAAGACGCTCCGGAATTGGAATATATTCATCAACAGCTTGCATTAATTCATCAACTTTAGCTACCCATTCAGCTTCTCCATTAAGAGCGCCCAACGCAGAACCCTGGATTACAGGAATATCATCGCCTGGAAAATCATAATCAGAAAGCAATTCTCTGATTTCCATCTCAACAAGCTCAAGTAACTCAGGATCATCAACCAAGTCAACCTTGTTCATAAATACTACCAGTGCAGGCACACCTACCTGACGAGATAACAGTATATGCTCTCTTGTTTGAGGCATAGGACCGTCAGTAGCTGCAACTACGATAATAGCGCCGTCCATCTGTGCAGCTCCAGTTACCATGTTTTTTACGTAATCCGCGTGACCTGGACAGTCAACGTGCGCATAGTGTCTGTTTGCTGTTTGGTATTCAATGTGAGAAGTATTGATAGTAATCCCTCTTTCTTTTTCTTCAGGTGCATTATCGATAGAAGAAAAGTCTCTAGTTTCAGCAAGACCTTTATCTGCCAATACTTTAGAAATTGCCGCAGTTAAGGTTGTCTTACCGTGGTCAACGTGACCGATTGTTCCAATATTAACGTGGGGTTTTGAGCGGTCGAAGGTTTCTTTAGCCATATTTGAAAATCCCTAAGTTTAGTTTATAATTTATTCTTTTTTACAACACCAATTTTATCGTGAGCCAAGAAGGGGATTTGAACCCCCGACCTCTTCCTTACCAAGGAAGCGCTCTACCCCTGAGCTATCTCGGCTTTAAAATTCTCAGTTCGAAATTCAGTTGCCTGAACAACTTTGAAATCAGAGTTCTGAACCGAGAACTCAAAAGTTGAGCGGGAGACGAGGCTCGAACCCGCGACCTACAGCTTGGAAGGCTGTCGCTCTACCAACTGAGCTACTCCCGCTTATGCATCAAAGTTTTGATTAAGGCGTACAAGTACAACACCAAAACTTCAATATAATGCCGACCTACACTAAAGCTTTGGTCGACACCGTGGGGGGAGCAGGATTCGAACCTGCGAAGTCATAAGACAACGGATTTACAGTCCGTCCCAGTTGGCCGCTTTGGTATCCCCCCAAGACAATTATTACAATGAACCTCCCTTTGAAAAAGAAACCTGCGCCAGGGCAGGTTTCTCAAAGGAAGTGCAAAATTATACTCTTTTTGATTTTATTCAAGCAATTGAAAAAAAATATCCTTCGCTTTTATGATAAATTGTGTCACCAACAAAGAAGGTGCCTTAAGCCCCTTTAAATAAAGATGATATCCTTTACTATGCCAGCGCCAAACTCTTCCTCAATTCTCTGCATAACCTTGGTCTTGGACATGTTAAGCTCGTGCTTTAAAGGAGCAGAATTTATTTCCACTATTAGCACATCATTTTTCACAAAAATCTTTTCTGTTTTGTTGGCAATCATCTTACCCATAAAATCCTCCCATTTTGCAATCAGTTGCATCTCATCAAATCGAGGTTTTAGCTGGTAGGCACGCATCATTTCATTTAGAGCTTCGCCAACCGTGGATAGATTAGATTTTCTTTTGCCCTTTTTGTTCTCATCCATACATTTTATTTTACTAACGACCCGGATTCTATTGAATAGAAAGTTGCCTTTAAGTTAAGTTGTTTTAATAATTGGACAGTTCTCTCCTTACGCGCGTCGGTAATAAAGATTTGCCCGAAATCATCCTTAGAGATAATTTTTAATAGCCTTGAAATCCGTTGAGCGTCTAGTTTGTCGAAAATATCATCAAGCATAAGGACGGGGTTAAAGTCTTTGAATTCTTTTATTAATTTATAGTTAGCCACTTTTAAAGCCAATAGAAAGGATTTTTGCTGTCCTTGCGATCCAAACTTTTTCACCGATTTATCATTAAGAAGAAATTTGAAATCATCACGATGAATTCCTAATGTCGTACGCTCTAAAACCCTGTCTTTTTCAAGGGAATTTTCAAATTGCTGTTCCAGGTTTCCGGTGTCAACTGATGATTCATATACTACACGGGCAACTTCCTTACCCATAGACAACTCTTGATATACGAGTTCAAATAAAGAGTTGAAACGACGTGAAAAATCTAGACGCCCCTTATGAATCCTCTTATTCAACTTTATGAGCTCTTTATTATATGGGAGCAATAAATCTTCATCAAACCTAAACCCTTCATTAAACTTCTTTAAAAGGGCGTTCCGCTGCTTTAAAAAATGATTATACCTAACCAAATCCTCTAAATACTCTCTATTTATATGACTTGTCATGGAGTCAAAAAACTTCCTTCTTAACGCTCCTGAACCTTTGATTACTTCTGAATCATCAGGGGCTACAAGTACAACTGGAAATTGACCAATGTGATTGGAGAACTTCTCATACTCAGATTTATTCACTTTGAATGTTTTCTTTTTCCCTTTTTGAAGAGCACAAAGTACCTCCGTACCTCCGTCTCCATCCTTGTTAATCAGACCTTTAATCATGAAATAATCCTGGCCAAATCTTATGTTTTGAGAATCTACCGCATTAAAGGCGCTTTTAGTTAGTGAAAGGTAATGTATAGCATCAAGTAAATTGGTCTTTCCTGCACCGTTTGAACCTACGATGCAATTAATCTGTTGTGAAAAATCAAAAGTGATTTCAGCATAGTTCTTGAAGTTAATCAAACTCAATTTTACGACGTGCATTAAACTTTTTTATTTATTTTCACACTCCAAATGAAGATAAATTAGAGGCAATGGCAACAACAGCGAAATCTAAAAATACTACCACCAAAGATACATTTTCGAAGGAAACATATATGACCTGGTTCAAAAGTATGCTCTCAATGAGGAGGTTTGAAGAAAAGGCGGGGCAGCTCTACGGTCAACAAAAAATAAAAGGCTTCTGCCACTTGTATATTGGTCAAGAAGCTTGTGTTGCAGGAGCGGTATCTGCCTTAAAAAAAGGAGATAAGTATATTACTGCATATAGAGATCATGCTCACCCCATTGCACTTGGAAGCGACCCAAAAGCCATAATGGCAGAACTTTTTGCGAAGGAAACAGGAATTTCAAAAGGTAAGGGAGGATCAATGCATATGTTTGACAAGGAAAATCATTTTTTTGGAGGCCATGGTATTGTTGGTGGTCAGATTCCATTGGGCGCAGGCATTGCTTTTGCAGAGAAATACAATGGCACTGATAATCTATGCGTGTGTTATATGGGAGACGGTGCCGTACGACAAGGAGCGTTTCATGAAGCCTTGAATATGGCAATGACCTGGAAACTTCCTGTCATATTTGTAATTGAAAACAATGGCTATGCAATGGGTACCTCTGTCAGTCGTACTTCAAATGTAACAGAGCTGTATCAGCTTGGAGAAGCATACAGTATGCCATCCGAACCTGTAGATGCTATGTCAGTAGAGGCTGTTCATAAAGCAATAGAAAAATCTGCTAAGAGCATTCGAGATGGTGGGGGGCCAGTATTACTCGAGTTCAGAACCTACCGTTATAAAGGTCATTCTATGTCTGATCCCGCTAAATACAGAACTAAGGATGAACTTGAAGAATATAAACAAAGAGATCCTATCGAACAAGTACGACAGGTTATTCTTAAGAAAAAGTATGCGTCAGAAGATGATTTGAATACTATTGATTCAGAAATAAAAGAAGACGTAGTAGCATGCGTTAAATTCGCTGAAGAATCTAATTTCCCTGACCCTTCCGAGGCCATGAGAGATGTTTATGCTCAAGAGGATTATCCATATATTGTGGACTAATTTTTACTTAAGATCAAATTTCTTATTCTCATATTAATTATTAGATTTGCAGCCTAATTTTTCGACCATGGCAAGCAAAATCAAGAAAAAGTCTGAAGAACAATCTACTTCAGCTTTAGAGAATTCCGAGGTATTGGCAGAACAACTATCAAGAACCGAAGAATTCATTGAAAACAACAAGGTTCTTGTTTTTGGAATTACGGGAGCGTTATTTCTAATTGTGGCCGGATTCTTTGGATGGAACTATTACACTACGTCTCAAAATGATTTGGCTCAATCGGAAATGTTTCAAGCGATTTATTATTACGAATCTGATAGTCTTGATCTTGCCTTAAACGGCGATGGAAATAACTTAGGATTCGTTGATATTTCAAGTGATTACTCAATGACCGATGCGGGTAATTTAGCAAACTTCTATGCTGGTAGCGCTTACCTAAAGCAAAGTAAGTTTAAGCTTGCAATTCTATATTTGGAAGATTTTAGCTCAAGTGATAATCTGGTTCAAGCCAGAGCATACAGCTTAGTGGGTGATGCTAACATGGAATTAGGTGATTATGAGCAGGCAGCAACATATTACGAAAAAGCGGCAAACTACAGGCCTAATAAATTTTTTACACCGCAATATTTAATAAAGCAGGGGCTTGCTTACGAAAAATTGAATAATAACCAGGCTGCCATAGCTGTGTACGAAATAATTATTGAAGAATATTGGGAATCGGCTGAAGTTCAGGATGCTAAAAAGTATAAAGCACGTCTTAAAGGCGCTTCTTAAATATTCTAGTAAGATATTACAAAGGGATAAGGTTAACTTCTTATCCCTTTTTTATTTTTGGTAAATACCTAAGTTTAAAGTTTATGGCTTCATCCGAAAAGAATTTGAGCAGTTACAAAGAAAGTAATATCGCCAATATGACGAATAAGCGTTTCGCCATTATCGTTTCTGAATGGAATGACAGTGTAACAGAAGCGTTGTATGATGGCGCCTACAATACGCTTAGGGAAAATGGAGTACCAAAAGATAATATCATTCGAAAAAATGTACCCGGAAGTTTTGAATTAAGTTTAGCCGCCCAATGGGTGGCTAATGAAAAGTATATCGATGCCGTCATTTGCCTTGGCTGTGTTATACAGGGTGAAACCAAACACTTTGACTTTATATGTAATGCGGTGGCTAATGGTCTTACTAATGTCGGTCTCAAATTCAATAAGCCTGTAATATTTAGGGTATTGACTCCAAATAGTCAACAGCAGGCACTCGACCGCGCAGGCGGTAAACATGGAAATAAGGGTGATGAAGCTGCGATAACCGCTATTAAAATGCTTGGATTCTAAAACAGTTTTTCAGACTCCTAAGACTCTATTTAACGTAGCGCTAGGCCGCATGGCTACTGATGCCATATTTACATCAGGATTGTAATATCCACCTACATCTACAGGTTTGCCTTGAGCCTCATTAAGCTGATCAATTATCTCAGCTTCGTTTGAAGCTAACTCCGTTGCTAATGTTTGGAACCTTACACTTAATTCAACATCTTCTTTTTGATCCGCCAAGGCCTGAGCCCAGTACATCGCGAGGTAAAAATGACTACCTCTATTATCCAACTCATTCACTTTCCGGGATGGCGACCTATTCTCATCCAAGAAACGAGCTGTAGCCGAATCCAAAGTATCAGCCAGCACTTTAGCCCTAGCGTTATTATTAGTATTGCTTAGATGTTCAAGTGAAGCTGCCAAGGCTAAGAACTCTCCCAAAGAATCCCAACGCAGGTGCCCCTCCTGATTAAACTGCTGCACGTGCTTAGGCGCTGAACCGCCTGCACCGGTTTCAAAAAGCCCACCGCCGTTCATAAGAGGTACAATTGAAAGCATTTTGGCGCTTGTGCCTACTTCTAAAATTGGAAAAAGGTCAGTCAAATAGTCTCTTAGTACATTTCCCGTAACAGAAATGGTGTCCTTACCCTGTACAATGCGTTCTAATGACAATTTGGTGGCGTCTGCTGGCGCTAAAATTCTAATATCCAAATCCCTTGGGTTATGATCAGGAAGGTAGGCATTGACTTTTTTGATCAACTCTGAGTCATGCGCCCGATTTTCATCTAACCAGAATACCGCAGGAGTATTTGTGGCGCGTGCTCTGTTAACAGCAAGCTTTACCCAATCCTTAATCGGGGCATCCTTGACCTGGCACATTCTCCATATGTCTCCTTCGTTTACACTATGTTCGATAAGCGTTACACCATTAGTGTCTTTAACGCTGACAGTACCACTTGTAGGGATCTCGAATGTCTTGTCATGCGAACCATACTCCTCCGCTTTTTGGGCCATGAGACCAACATTTGGAACCGTACCCATAGTAGTAGGATCCAGCGCTCCGTTTTTCTTGCAGAAATCTATCACCGTTTGATAAACATGGGCATATGAACTATCCGGGATGAGTGCTTTGGTATCCTTCATATTACCCGCTTTATCCCACATCCGACCCGAGGTCCTTATCATGGCTGGCATGGAAGCGTCTATAATTATGTCACTGGGTACATGAAGGTTTGTGATGCCTTTGTCTGAATTGACCATCGCTAAATCAGGCCCATTTTCAAAGCAGGCATCAATATCCGTTTGAATTTCTCGTTTTTTATCCGCAGAAAGCTGTTCTATTTTAGAAACTAAGTCTCCAAAACCATTATTGACATCGACGCCAATTTCATCTAAAACTACTCCATACTTATCAAAAACAGGCTTAAAATAAACCTTTACAGCATGCCCGAAGATAATTGGATCAGAGACCTTCATCATCGTAGCCTTCATATGCAGCGAGAGTAAAACGTTGTCAGATTTAGCATTTTCAATTTCTTTGGTAAGGAAATCAATAAGCGCTTCTTTCTGCATTACCGTGGCGTCAATAATTTCGCCGGCTAAAAGTGAAAGGTTGTCCTTGAGTACCGCTACTTTACCATTGGTATCAGTATGTACTATTGATACTGATGTCGCTTTTTCAATAGTTACCGACTTTTCGTTTGACCTGAAATCACCACGCTCCATATGAGATACATGTGTTTTAGAAGTCGCCTCCCATTCGCCCATGGAATGCGGATGTTTTTTAGCGTATTCCTTAACTGCTTTTGGCGCCCTACGATCAGAATTACCTTCACGCAAAACCGGATTTACGGCGCTCCCTTTGATCCTATCGTATTTAGCCTTGATGCGTTCCTCTTCAGCATTTGATGGCTCTTCTGGATAGTCAGGAAGCTTGTAGCCCTGAGCTTGCAATTCAGTAATAGCAGCCTTCATTTGAGGAACGGAAGCGCTAATATTTGGAAGTTTAATAATATTAGCTTCAGGTTTTTTGGCCAACTCTCCCAACTCAGTCAACGCATCAGATATTTGCTGATCCCTAGACAAATACTCCGGGAAATTAGCTATGACCCTGCCCGCAAGAGAAATGTCCCTGGTTTCTACATCAATCTCTGCAGATTTTGTAAAAGTCTGTATTATAGGTAATAGAGAATATGTTGCCAATGCAGGCGCTTCATCAGTTTTAGTGTATATAATTTTTGATGTGGATTCTGACATTTCTGTTTTGTTCTGAGTTCTTATTATTAGGTTGTGAAATTAATAAAAGTATAGGGCTTTAACATGTCTGATTGCATGCAAATAACCTTGATTAAAAAATCTAAACTAACCTTCTCAAATGAACGTTAACTTTCATGACTATGAATGCGCTCATCATCTATTTAATATCGCTATTCCCTATCAACACGGAAACCTCAACTTTAGAAGTTTGCTTATCTAAGGAAGAAGCGAAGCTTATCACCCTCATTAATAAATATAGAAAAATCAAACGCTTATCATCCATACCAGTTTCTAAAAAACTTACGCTTGTTGCACAAATACATGCAAGAGACTTGGCAGAGCAGTACCATTTTGATCCAGATGGCAAATGCAATCCTCACAGCTGGTCGGATGACGGCAACTGGAGTGCATGCTGCTATACTAATGATCATAAGGAAGCTGAATGTATGTGGAACAAGCCGAAGGAGATAGCTGGTTATGAAAGTCAAGGTTATGAAATAGCCTATTACAGTTCAACCGGAGCTTCTGCCGAGGAAGGACTTGCAGGATGGAAAAAAAGCAAAGGTCATAATCCACTTCTGATTAACTCAGGCACTTGGAAGCAGGCTGAATGGAAGGCGATAGGCGTAGGTATTTATAAAGAATACGCTGTGGTATGGTTCGGTCAGTTGGCAGATAGTGAAAAGCCTTGTAAAAACAGCTAGTTGTCAATTACAATCTAATACTGTTCCTTTTCGTTAGGAAAATCACTGGACTTTACGTCTTTAACATAAGCCTTTACCGCCCCGGTAATGATATTATCCAGGTCGGCGTAGCGTCTTAAAAATCTGGGTTGAAACTCTTTGGTAATGCCAAGCATATCCTGCATCACCAACACCTGACCATCAACACCGCCTCCAGCACCTATCCCAATTACTGGAATACTTACTTGCTTGGCAACTTTTTTAGCAAGCTTCGCTGGAATTTTCTCGAGAACAATGGCAAAGCATCCAGAGTCCTGTAATATCTGAGCGTCCTCTAACAGCTTATCGGCCTCGGCTTCCTCTTTAGCACGTACAGTATAGGTGCCAAATTTAAAAATCGATTGAGGTGTAAGTCCCAAATGACCCATAACCGGCACTCCGGCGCTTAATATTCTTATCACAGACTCCTTTATCTCATTTCCACCCTCAACCTTCACGGCATGAGCGCCCGATTCTTTCATAATCCTTATGGCCGATCTTAACGCCTCAGAGGAATTCCCCTGATAAGACCCAAATGGAATATCAACTACAACAAAGGCACGCTCCACGCCTTTCACTACCGAGGTAGCATGATAGATCATTTGATCAAGCGTTATTGGAAGGGTAGTCTCATTTCCGGCCATAACATTTGATGCACTATCTCCAACAAGCAGCACATCGATACCTGCACCATCCAGAATTCTGGCCATAGAAAAATCATATGCGGTGAGCATCGAAATTTTCTCACCACGATTTTTCATTTGTTGCAACTGGTGCGTTGTGATTTTTTTTATATCCGCTTTATGAACTGACACGTCAGTAGCTATTTGAATTAGGTATTTTAATCGTAAAGGTAGTCCCCTCGAGCTCATAACTGTCTACATGTATAGAAGCATTTAGCTTATCTGCCACTTTTTTAACAATGTAAAGTCCTAAACCCGAGCCCTCGCTTCTTTCAGTGGCACGATAAAACATATCAAAAATATGAGGGAGTTTATTTTGCTCGATTCCCTCTCCATTATCCTCCACAGTCAGTACAAGTTCGACTTCATCAATTACCGCCTTGATACTTATGTAGCTGTTGCCCTCACTAAAGCTTCGGTATTTTATAGCATTTGAAATGAGGTTATTCAGGATAATTCTTACTCTGGTCAAGTCAGACCTAAAGACGATGGGTTGCCTTACATCAACTCTTACTTCAAGACCTTCAGTATCAGATGCATTATAATAACTTGAAACCGAGTTATTAATTTCTTGCATTAAGTTGATCCTAATATGAGGATCATTAATTCTGTCATTTCTTGAAATACTCAACAACTCCATTACCAAATCGTCAAGCCGTTTTACACTTCCTTCAATCTTTTCTATGCATTCTGATTTAGTCTTAACGTCTGACTCAAGTCTATAAACATCGATCAACCCAAGGATTGAACGCAAAGGAGACCTTAAATCATGACTAGCGTGATAAACAAAACTATCCAGTTCAAAATTAACCTTTTGAAGTTCAAGAAGGCTCTCCTTATTCTTAGTAACGTCTTGCAAAAGACAGTCCGCAGTAATGTTATCCACGTTAATTTTTGCACTACAGGAAAGCCATCGGCTATTACCATTAATTTGAATTTCAAGCTCTATATTATCGATTGCCCCATCTTTAGCTAACGAAAATTCTATTTTTTGGCGATCCGAATCCTTAAGAAATGAATAAAAATCTCTTGAATAGATGTTTTTGATACCTAACAGATCCAAACACTTCTCATTGGCGTTATTAATCTTACCTTTAATGGAATCAAAGGTCATCATAGCAACTAAAGAATTCTGAAAAAGACCGTTGTATCTCGATTCTTGTTTTTCGAGTTTTTCAAGTAGCTGATTCTTTGATAGTTCCGTTAAAAGATTTTCTTGAGTTGACAATGAGCTAATCTTGTTTATTTTTAGTTGGATTAGAAGTCTTAACTTGAACTTCCGAAAGTTAGTTTTTGTGTTTTTTTAAAACAAGTGCATTTTCGCTACCGAAGGTACACGGCGCTAGACTCTTTTTCTTCAAGAACAACCTGCACATGCTCCATGATAGAAGTACTCAATTCAAAGCCAGTATACTTGGCTGAAATTGGAAACTCCGTATGACTCCTGTTCACCAGCACTGCAACCTCAATTTTTTTTACTCTTACCTTCAGAAACGGTTTGAGGCTATAAGCCAACGTTCGACCGGTATTTAATACATCATCAACCAAAAGAATGCTTTTATTTTTACACCGATCTATCTTTTCACTAAAAAGGATTTCACTTTGAGTAGGTTTAAGTTTATCAAGCGTGATGCTTATCAGGATTGGTTTAATTGGACAAATATCTTTAAGCGCTATACAGATAAGCTCCGCCAGCTTATATCCCTGATCTTTGACCCCTGCTATTACGAGTTCTTTTTCCTTGAAATTATTCTCGTAAATCTCAAAGGCTATCCTTTTTATCTTTTGCTGAATCTGAACTTCATTCAGAATAAGGGTACGCGATTCCATTAAGGCAGTGGTAATACTTTGCTGTCCTTAAAAGTTGATAGAATTACCATGGATTGCATATTATCCACTACATCAATGTTACTGACTCTTTCTAACATTAATTTTTGATAGCTACTTATATCTTCTGAGATTATTTTTAGTATAAAATCACTGGAACCGGTTACGTGGTGACACTCTATAATCTCCTCTATACGATCGATACTTTGGATAAACTTCTCTATATTCTCCTTATTATGGCCCTTTAAAGAAACCATGACAAATGTATTGACACCCAGACCGACAACCTCGGTATCTAATTTAGCATGGTAGCTCTTTATTACGCCTGCATTTTCCAGTTTTTTTACCCTTTCCAAGGTAGGAGCAGGAGATAAACCAATTTCCTGGGCTAACTGGGCATTTGTAATTTTTGCATTAGATTGTAATATATCAAGTATTTTTCTGTCTGTGCTATCTAGAGCCTTCATGAGCTAATAAATTTTGTTCAAAAATACTCGGAACGGCGATGAGACCAAAATTATATCAATAGCTTAACGTATAATATGGATCATTTGAGTTCTATTCAATTCCGGAATTTGTAAAAAGTAAATACCTTGATCCAATTCCCTTAAATCCATTTCAATGGTTTCAAAACCTTGACGAACTGGTATTTTAAACTCCTTGACCAATGCCCCCGTAGAATCCAATATTCTTAGCACAATTGTGTTTGATTCTGCTGAAACTACTTCAACATTCAATAGCTGTGTCGTGGGGTTTGGAAACGTGTTCGAAATGGTAATTGGGTTTTGGGAAAAGGTTTCGCAAAGTGAATTATCAGAAGTATTCGATTCAGTTATGCCTTCAAGCTCACTCACCAATTCGACGCAGATATAATCAATATTTCTGTCAGAGATGGTCAATTCCAAAGGATAGTTTATGGTTTGTCCCGGAGCAAGCTGTGTTGTGATAACCTCTTTTAATTCAACTTGTCCACCTAAATCAATATCCACCGTTAATTGACTCACACTAAGAGTACCATTATTGCTTATTCCTAAAATAACTGGAGAATTATTGTCCTCTGGCAGAATAAGGCTGTTTAACTGGATTGCGATCTCAGGTATAAGTACAAATACCTGCTGCGAAGTAGTGTCTGTACAGCCGTCTTCACTAAAAGCTATCAGTTGTGGGTTATATTCTCCTAGCTCATTAAAAATGAATTGTGGTTCTAAAGCATTGGATTCTGCTTCTCCATCAAAATTCCAAAGGTAGTTTGTTGCATTTTGAGATAAATTCTCGAAGTCTATCTGAAGTGGTGGGGCGCCGAACATAGAAGATACATTAAAAATAGCCTGGGGAGCGATGTTAACCGTAACCTGTTCTTGAACTCCAAATTCACAACCGTTTTCGGTAATTACCTGAAGCCCTATATTAAACGAACCTGCTTCCTCAAAATCAAAAAATGCAATAGAGTCGGAAGAGCTTCCCTGGTTGTCAAAATTCCATTCCCATGATGAAATAGCATCGCCATTGGTTTCTGATAAGTCGTAAAATTTAACCGGTTCGTTTTCACATTTGGCGCCAGTTCCTATCATTAAGCTTGGAGGTTGAGCAATGGAAATTACTTTATTCGCTATTCCCAGGCACAAATTTTCAGAAGTGGTAAATAGGGTAACGTCGTAATTACCTGCGCCTCCTAACGTTACCTCCGGGTTTTGTTGATTACTGAAAACACCTGCTATGTCCCATTCAAAGGAAGTAATAGATTCACCAACAACTGGTACGGAAGTGTCTTGAAATTGTATTGGTTCGCCAATACAGGCTTTGTCAAAAGTGAAGTCTGCTTGTGGCGCTGATAGTACACTTATTGTCTGTGTGAGAGAATCTCTACATCCGAAACCAGACGTAGCCACGAGTTTAACGTCGAAAGTTCCTGATCTTGAAAAAACATGCGTAGCATTTTGTTCCGACGACGTACTTCCTCCGGAATCCGGATCGCCAAAATTCCATTGCCACTGAACAAGGTTGGCGCTATCAACTTCAGAAAGATCGTTAAACTGAGTAACATTCCGTTCACAGCTGAGGTCATTGCTAAATTGTATTTCCGGGGAGGCAAAAACCACAGCCAAAGTCTCATAAGTAGTAATGCAGCCTGCGCTATTTTCAACCGTTAGCGAAACGTTATAAGATCCTGGCTCTGCATATTCAAAAGAAGGGTTTTCAAGACTTGAGGTAAAGCCGTTATCAAAGTCCCATAAGTATGTATCAATTTGACCAGTAGACGCATTGTTGAATTGCATTAAAGTACCCACGCAAACATTTTCGGCAACGAAGGCAGGTGAAGGACCTTCTTCAACATTAATATTCTGTATTAATTCTGCAGAACAACCAGGAATACTGGCGATGAGCTTTATTTCTTTCATACCTCCCGTTGGAAAAGTGAATTCCAGATCCCGCTCAGAGGATACTGTTGATCCATCAATCTGCCATTCCCAGGTTTCATTATCACCAAAATCTCCTAATGTCGTATTCGTGATATTCAGCATTTGGTTAGTGCAGATCAGGCCCCCTGGGGCGCTGAATGTCGGAACAGGTTCGTCATATACCGTTATAGTCTGCCGTGTAAAGTTTCCGCATGTGCCATTGGATACTTCAAGTGTTACTTCGTACACTCCCGCCGCAGCATAGGTATGAGAAGGATTTTCTTCGGTTGATGTAGTGGCATCCCCAAAGTCCCAGGAATAGACGAGGCCTGACGACGGGGACTCGCTGGTGAATTGAACAGGTGAGGACTGGCAGATGTTTTGGGAGGTATAGGAGATGGAGGGTGCTATGTT
>CALBPF010000052.1 GCA_937899105.1 uncultured Flammeovirgaceae bacterium
ACCTCCACCTCCACCGGAAGTGTCACACGTTGCATCGAACCGAACTGTTGATAAATTTGGTGATTCGTTCTGTGACCAATTTCCAGGAAAAGAAGCCTTGCTCCATAGAATATTAAATTCGACATTCTCCGGCGCCCCGGCGCCATAGAAAAATTCACCAGCCCATACGCCTCCGCCTTGATCGGCAGGAGCTGAAGAAATACCAGGAACAGGGTTCCAGTCTCCTGCGGGGAATACCAAGCCATCAACCGGATCGCCATCTGCAGACTCAATTTCTATCCTCATAGTCTGTGCATCCACGTTGAAGACGGATATAAGTATATCTGAACCTGCATCACCGCCAAATGCCTGAATTTGAGTATTACAGAAAGGATTTGGGGTTGTAATATTAACCGTACGAGTGACTTCGTCCGCAGCATTGCCAGCGGCATCGCTTACATAGTAAGTGACTACATAAGTCCCATCTGTGTCTGTATCTACGACATCTCCACCAACAACAATATCTGCTGAAATGTCTCCATCAATATTATCTGTGGCAGTAGCTCCCTCTTCTGTATACATGTCGCCTACATTCAAATCGATAGTGGCAGGACCTACAAGGGTAATTACGGGGGGGGTTTCATCTACAGCAACAATAACGGTCCGAGTCACTTCAGCAGCTGCATTTCCATCTGAATCGGTCACATTATAGTTGATTATATAAGTTCCTGCCACATTTACATCTACCGCGTCTCCGCTAACTACTACACTTGACGTTATATCTCCATCCTCGGCGTCAGTCGCTGTTACTCCTGGGTCGGTAAAATTCTCCCCAAGAACAACTTCAATGGTAGGATCTCCTTCAAGCGTAATTATGGGAACAGCGCCAATAACGCCTGCCTGAGCCACATCATCAATATAGAATGTTCCATCGGTCGTGCCCGGACCATCTACAAAAAGCACCAATTTTGGATAGGTCTCTGAAGAAGGAAAATCGAAAGAGATTGTTTCCCAGCCCGTACCTCCATGACTTGCTGTTGTTTCGATAGCGTTGGTCTCAGTAATCTCTAATTTTAACAAGACATCTACGGCAGCATTTGCCCAAAAGTTCATCTCAATGGCATTACCGTTTGTTAAATTTACCGCCGTTCCAAGATTGAAGGCAATACCTTCAAAAGCAGCTCCGCTATTGGTAATGGCTCCTACATTACCGGATTTGTCGTTTGTTCCTGATTCATCAGGATTTGCCACTACTTCAAAAGAAGCGCCATTAAAGACTTCGGGTTCGTATATAGTGTTTGCAGCATCAAAGGTTATAGGTAACGAAGCTATTTCAGGTATTAAAATGGTAAACGTATCTTCGAATGTAGCTGATGCACCGGCTCCGTTGCTTGCCGTCAATACCACTGTGTAATCACCGTTGACATAGGTCTTAACCGGATTAATCTCCGTTGACGTAGTCGAATCCCCGAAGTCCCATAAATAGGTATCGGCATTTTCGGAAGTATTAATGAAAGTTACAGTGCCTGTGTTCTCATCTATGGTTTGAGTAAAGCCTGCGACAACTTGGGGTAGTTCATCGTCGTCATCGTCATCTCCACAGCTGACCATAAAAACTGCTAATATGAACACTGGGATCATCTGAGCGTATTTGTAAAATAGTTTCATAGTATTTATCGTTATTTTTAATTCAATTCATTATTGGTATACCCTCACATAATCCACCAATAGAGTCTGAGGGAATACAGTTTCGCTGTCCGGAGAACCTACAAAAGCGCCTCCGACGGCCAGGTTGATTAAAATGTAGAAGGGCTTGTCAAATACCCATTCTCCGGGTACATCTCCGGGAGTGATTTGATTGTATAGTACATCGTCTACATAAAAATTAACAAAGCCAGGTCCCCACTCAATACCGAATACGTGGAAGCCCGTATCAAATCGATCGTTTTCAAGGTCATAAGATTTGCTTTCAGCGGGCTCATCGCAAATGGCCTCGCTTCCGCAATAGCCCGGACCATGCACGCTTCCTAGCACCACGGTAGGCTCTTGGCCGCGATATTCCATAATATCAATTTCACCGGCCCCGGGCCATGGATTGGTATCTATGTCAGCGCCTAGCATCCAGAATGCAGGCCATATGCCCTGGCCATAAGGCAATCGCATGCGAGCCTCAAAACGGCCATACTGCTGTTCAAACTTCCCTTTAGTGAGCAGTCTTGCTGAAGTATATGCAGACCCTTCAAAAGATTCTTCCCGGGCAGTAATAATCAGAAATCCATTTTGAACCTCTACGTTTTCATTACGGTCAGTATAATACTGGAGCTCTTGGTTTCCCCAACCATCACCATTGGGACCGTTACCAATATCGAACCCCCAAATTTCAGGATCCGGTGCGCCATCTACGTCAAATTCATCCGCTATTATCAGATTATTCAGCGTTGTAACTTCTTGTGTATCGTCTGTATTGCAACTTGATATGACTAAAACTAACATCACAAAAAGCATACTTTTAGATAACATATCGAGCGCTTTGATTTTAATTTTATTTCTCTCGTTCATCTTCATTGTCATTTATCTATATAAGTATATGTTATCCACATAAAAGTTTGATGGTCCTTCAGCAGGCGCTACGAAAACGATCTGACCTAAAGCACTTCTATCAGTAAGACCTGTAATATCAAGATCTATCGGAATCCATTGATTAGCCACTAAAGTCGGTGAAGTACTTATTTCTGTATCATCTCCAATTGGCTGCCCTGTGTTTACATCCGTCTCGATTATGCCATTTGGGCCAACATTTCTTAGAGTAATATTTAGGGATGCTCCTGTATTTACACCTCCCGGGATAAAAAGATCCATATGAAGCGTATTCATTTGGCTACCATCTATAGTGGCTAATTCTACATCGCTATTAAACTGTATTCCAAAAAAATTGACATTTTGATAATTCAAAACATTGTCTTCCGGAGTTTGAATTAAATTAAGCGTTGAGTTCTGAAATTCTCCGAAATTACTAATTAGAGATACCGGTACATCGGTATATGCATCACTGAATAATGATATTACATCAGCTGGATCAACAGTAGGAGTGGGAGCAGAAATAAAACTGCCAAGCGACTCTACTACCAGCGATCCTTCTGCTCTGACTCCATCAAGCGTGGCAGTAATAGTTGCGGTACCAGCGCTAGATATTGATACTACACCACTCTCGTTAGCTCTGGCCACATTGGTATCAGTGGATTGAAATTCAAAATAACCTGATGTTGTTTCAACGGTAACATTCTGTCCGGTTGCAAGATTGAATGTTTGAGTAAAACCTCCAATAGGAACTGTACCTCCTGAAAATCCAACTATCTCTTGGGTTGTACCTGAAAATATAGCAGGCTGAGGTTGGGCAACAGTTCCTAATTTCTCAAACCTAAGCCCATCGATCCAGAAGGTATAGCCTACCTCCTGGCCTTGGTTTGGTACAGCGCCCCCTGGCAGGATTCCGCCTGCGGAAAACTCGAAAACCGTTCTCACCTTTAACAGTTTAGAAGGGTCCGGGATAGGTATAGTATACTTTTGCCACTGGGTGGTAAAATCTACATCTCTCACCGCAGCTCTAAATTCCTTACCAAAACTTATGGATCCAATAGTGGCAGCTTGTGTAGATTTAGCCCAAAATGTAAGTGCATCGAATTCAGTCAGATTTCGCCCCGGACCATCTATTATAAAACTTGCTCCGGCAAAACTACCATCCGGGTCGTCTGCATTAGGCACGTCAATGCGTATGGCCGCCTCGCTTTCGAATCCTTCGGTCTCATCAATAGAAAATACTTCAGCTTTAGCGCCATCACCTATAAATGGGAAATAGAAATCGGTACCCATACCAACGAAAGTACCGTTGAAAATTTCACCTTCCTTACTGAAAGTCGCAAACTCCACATCATCGGAAATACTTCGATCACAGCCGGAGCTAACAGCAAGTAACCCACAAATCGCTATCGTTTTTAAGCTATTTATTTTTATCTTCTTCATTTTTTTATCTTCTTATCTCCCAATATTAATGTGTACATAGGTTCTCAACTCCCATTCGTTTCCATTAGGGAAACCGACGGGGCTAATGGTAGGAGAGGTTGCAAATTCTTCTCCCGCATTAGGAAGATATCGTGGAGAATTCTCATCCAGTGAGCGCCACATAAAACGCATACCTAAGGTTGTGCTTGGAAGGATAAACCAATCCTGTTTTCCAACCGTAGTAGATATGTCAGCCATTATCTGTAGTGGAAAAGTCAGGTTAAAATCCCGGTGATAATCAAAGGGCCCCCAATCGTTAAATTTAAGGTGTGAGGCGAATTTGATTGTCTTGTAGATGACTCTGACATCCCCACCATATCGTTCAATTGATCTTGTATCCGGTCCATTGGCCTGACCATTTCCACCATATAGGTTGGCAATGATCCCTAATTCAGGATTGATCTTAGACACGATGCGAGTATTGACTTCCCATAAGTCTAATGCAGGAGGAGCGCCATCAGCTGGTGTGGGTACCCTTCCGGTACCAGGAAAAATAATGGCGGCGTCTTGTGTGGTAGGTAAGTGACGATATACTATTCCGATGCTCGCGGCTAATTTAGCGTCTTCAGACCGGTCATTATCCCATTCGTACATCCATGTGCCTGGTGTAGGGTCATAAGTCAATAGCAGCTCGCCTCCAACGGTTTCTCTATTAGATCTTACTACAAAAGGGTCGTCTATTATATTTCTGGATCTTCCTGGAGAATCTTCCGGAAGATCGTCAGGGATTGGATCTACAAGCGGCTTTTGATACATAAAGTTTGGCGCTAATTGCCATTTACCCATATTATAAGTGAATCCGGTAAAGAAATTATTTACATTTCCACTGCCGCTGTCTTTTAATCGCCAGCCGGTAAATGTTTGAGTGTAATCTCCACCGCCATTGGCTACTAGGCCCATGGTAGCGCCTTGCGCATACCAGTTAATACGGCCTGAGGAATACGTTAATTTAACTTTACCTCCCCATGTATCGGAACCCTGGACTTCATCCGAAAAAACCTGATAGCTGCCTTCGCTACCTCTGACGAATTGGAATTCACGACCCACCAGTGGATCGCCTCCCCAGATACCGCCCGCTTCAACAGTAAGATTGCCTATCTTGGTCTCGGCCACAATCGTAGCTCTTCTTGTTCTGGGCTGAGGAACAGCTATTGAGGTTACCGCCACACGTGGATCGTCCAGGTCTTCGTGGAAAATACCGGTTAGATTAAATCTACCAACTTCACGATTGTATTTTACCAATACGGCAGGATTGGCTCCCCACCATAGCTCTCTTCCGTAGGCCACTTTAACCCCTTTTAGAAACTTCTTGCCTTCAAGTTCCATTCCCTGTGGAGCTAAGCCATTATAGATGTCGAGGTTTGGGCCATAGTTAGCCTGCGGGTACAGTCCAAAGAAATCTCCTTCATAACCCCAATGATAATGTCCTGTTCTGTAGAATCCCTGTAGATCAAATAGCTCATGGTTCCATGTATATTCTGCCTGGTATACCTGTACGCGCTGCAATGCGTCCAGAACTGCGCTACCCGTTGGGGTGGTTACATTCACCGGAAGTCCCCGGTTTTCATAGAAAAGCTCGTTTATTGGATTTTGAGCCACGCGACCTAGAATGTTGAATGTAACGTTTGCTCTTACATTTGCAGCAGGATTAGCTTCGAAACCTACGAAATAGGACTCCATGTTATCGAAGCCCAATTCGTTGGGGAAGGTCACACTGTTTGGATCGGGATCATCCGGCGTAGTGATAAGCTTACCACCTGTATGAAATGTAGTAAATTCTGCCCGAAGTTCACTCACCCTGAGTTTACCACCGGTTTCTCCACTTAATGCTGCTTTATCGCCTCGTGCCTTAACCACAGCATCCATCAATTGAATTCCCACAAAGTGATTTTCTACACTTTGAGCGCTCGCACCACTGGCATAAGGGTCGAAGGCATGAGCTTCTTTCAACGCGTAGTACGCAGCTCTGGGATAAAGTGTGTACAACCCCCTGGCGTCTGTTCGGCCTTTAGCGCATATTCCAAACCACTCCTCATTCATATTATTGGTACCTTCCTCAAAATCAAGGTAGTACCCACCATTGGCCCATGATGCGGTATTGTCGTGAACATCCAAATTTCTTGTCTGGCCATATTTCCACCAGCCGTCGCTAAACTGGAAGGTAAAGCCACCAATGGAATTTCCCGCTTTACCTAACCCCGCTGCATTCTCATAGATCTCTTTCCAGTTTTCCACCATAAAATACGCTTGCATTCTTTGGTCTTCAGAGTTAGAGAGGGCGTTGTAGGCATCAGTACCGAATTCAGTAAATAAAATTGGTTTATCAAGTTCGTTTTTCACTCTTTCGAAGGCATCGCCGAAAGATTCTCCCCTATACATATTAACCCCATAGATATCAACGTCCTTACATTCTTCGGCAATGATTTCGGCAAACAATAAATCTCCATTACAGATAGCTACTGGATGTGAAGAGTCAATTTGCTTCATTCTCAAAACCGCATCATTCATGAGTTTATACATAGGTCTGCCACGCTTTTCGCCGATAAATTGCTTTTCCTCTTCATCATCCGGGAAATCTTCTGTTTCAGCGCCAGCCCAGAATAACCCGTAATTATTTTCGTTTCCTAGCAAGAACAATAGCAAACCGGGAGTGTCCTTATAGAGTTCAGTCATTTCAGAGACTTCGGAAAGTAATAAATCCTGTGTTGCTTTATTCCTGTAATCCGTGACCGCCACCCAGGCGCCATCTATGGTCAGGCCATAGCGGCCAAACGAATGGTTAAGCATGGTATATATGCCGTAATTTTCATAGATGTAGGTTATCCATTTGGGTTGAATACCCGTGTATACGCGAATGGTATTTACGCCCATGTTCTTCAATAAAGACATTTCAGCATCAAGCGCTGCTTGCACAATGTCATCGGGCTGATTCCATAAGCTGTAGGAAAAATTGGTGCCAATGGGGAAATAATCCCAGTTCATTCCATTGACCATGAAATCCTTGCCATTTACGATTAGTCTCATTCCGCTGTTATCCTTCATTACTGACACACGGTCAGTCTGCGCCAATGCAGTAAAGGCTAATAGCAGAAGCACTAATACCAAGTAGATGTTTTTCATATTAGAGTTGCTTTTTGGGTTTAGATACAGGAGTCGTTCCCCTGAAGGAAATTTTTTTTAGTTCTACTAATATATTCCATGAATTTATCATGTACAAAATTGATCAAATGTAGTTCTATTTTGATTTTATTATTGCAAGATAACTACATCAATATTCTTCATTGACTACTACAAAATTCTTTCGAAAACGTTTTAATCGGTATTTAATGCATATGTTTACCAAACATTGTCTTATACATGTTTAATTTTATCCACGTTAGCAAGTACGGCCTTGTATTGATTGTACTCTTTTTAAGGCTCTCACCTGTTAAGGCTTCTATCGGGAAATATCCGGTCAAGAATTTTACACCTGCCGAATACGGAGCCGGGATTCAAAATATTGATTTTGCCCAGAACAGAGATATGAATTTGTTCATTGCGAACAACCTGGGAGTCCTATCGTTTAATGGTACTGAATGGGAAACCCACGCCTTCAGAACTGGTGAAAAAAAGAGGTCATTAGCTTTTGATGAAAATACGGATCGATTGTATGTGGGTTCACAAGGTGAGTTTGGCTATTTTGAGGGGGACTGGAACTATGTCCCTTTAATCGATAAAATTCCGGAGGGATCAAGGGACTTTGATGAAGTATGGGATGTTTTCCTTTTTGATTCTAAAGTATATTTCTGCACCTTTCAGGCCATTTATGTATTTGATGGAGAGTCTATTTTCGTCATTAAGCGCGATGGAGGATTCAATAGATCTTTTTGTATCAGAAACAGACTATTTACCCAAGACCCGTCAGGTAGACTTTTTGAGATCAAAGACCTAGCGCTTTCTCCTGCTTTTCCGCAAAGCCAAACGGGTCAAATTGTGGCTGGTATAGTACCTAAGGATGAGGGTTATCTCCTGTTTTATAATTCTGGTAGAGTCGAATTTTCAACGCTTTTAGGGGTTTCTGAAAAGTACACTGGCCTTATGCAGGAATTAAATGAGAAATACGTTAATCACGTTTTACAATTGTCCGATACACGTCTGGTTATATCAACTCAGGTGGCAGGCTTGTATTTATTTGATATGCAAAGCGAGGTTTTAGAGAATGTAACCATAAAGGATGGATTACAAACCAATGCTTGCCTACGAACTTTCCAAGATAACACTGGTAATTTGTGGGTGGGTATGCAAAATGGAATTGCGCTGATAGACATAAACTCTCCATTACGCCTGATCAGCCAGAAAACTAATATTCAAGGGAGTGGATATGATGCTTACGCGACAAATACCGGTACCTATTATACTACCTCAAATGGTATTTATTATTTAAAAAAGGGCCTCCTTCGAAGCGTTTTCTTAAAAGGAACAGAAGGCCCGGCCTATGGAATACAAATGATCGGTAATAAGTTATATGCAGGGCATCACACCGGATTATTTCTTTTGGAAGAAGGTACGGCAAAACGTTGTGCAACAACGGATGGTCTTTGGCAGATCAAGCAGTTGCGTTCCAATCCAGAGTACGCCGTTGGCGGAACTTACTCCGGACTACACCTTTTTAAGATCAATGAATTTCAGGAATTAGAAGGAATACAAAAAATCAAAGGCTTTGATGAATCAAGTCGATTTTTTGAGGAGGATCGGAAGGGCAGAATTTGGGTAGGACAATTTTACAAAGGACTATACCAGCTGAATTTGGAGAATGAATTGACCGAAGCAGTGGTCAAAAATGTATCCGACCTGTACAATCTCCCCATAAAAGAACATATTATTTTGAGTAAAATTGATGACCAACTTTACCTGGGCACTGAAGCTGGTGTATATCAACTAGATCAGCCTTCCGACGAAATTGTAAAGGCTGAGGTTTTCTCGAATGTAATAGGAGAAGATTGGGTTTATTTGCTTATCCAGGATAATCAAAAGAACGTTTTTGTATTTACTGATAATTTGGTGGGGTTTTTTAAGCAGGTAAGCGCAAACAATTACGTATATGTACCTTCATCATTATTTCGGTTGCGCCAATCTTTTAACAATGACCTTTTAAATGTGGCCAATAATATTGAGGATGGCGTCTTATTCAATGCTAATGAAGGTTTCATTTATTATAATTCCAAATTGGAGGATCGGTTAACTATTGAAAAACAACCTCTTGTAAGCCTGGTATACAGTGTGGCGGAAGATAGTATTCTTTATTCCCGGTCACCTTTCGAAAAGCGATCATCGGATATTGAACGCGTGTCGGTTACCCAAGGTACAAAAATCCTAAAATTTGTGGTTGAGTCCTTCAAGTTCAAGGATGTTAATAATAGACAGTTTCGCTACCTGCTCAAAGGTTTCGATGATAAGTATGGGGATTGGGTCAACACTACAATTAAGGAATATACCAACCTTAAAGAAGGTGAATATGAGTTCTATGTACAAACCCTGAACTCCTTGGGTGAAATTGTGACCAGCGCTCCTTTGATGATAGAAGTAAGCCCACCCTTTTTTAAAAGTGTATTCGCCAAAATAATGTATATTCTTCTTGTGGTTTTTGGATTGTTTCAGGCTTATAGATTTCAACGGCAATACTATAAGGGAAAAGAAAAGAGGCTTGAGAAGACGAGGCAGCAAGAATTAGCTCAAAATCAAAAGGAACTTCAGCAGCTCAAGGAAGAAAAGATTAAAAGTGAACTACGTCATGTAAATAACTTGCTGGCAGCTTCCACCATGAACCTTGTGGTTAAAAACGAGTTCATGGAAAATATAAAAGAAGAGTTAAAGGAGGTCCGTGTAAAAGGGGAAGTAGCAGAGACGCGTAATGCTCTGGAGAAAATAGTTAAGGAAATTGACACTACCTTAAAATTACAGGAGGACTGGAAACAGTTTGAATATCATTTTGATCATGTACATGGAGATTTCCTAACACGTCTAACCGGCGAATTTCGAGATCTGACACCTGGTGAACAGAAGCTATGTGCTTTTTTGAGGCTCAAAATGGATACTAAAGAAATCTCGAATTTAATGAGCATCTCCTTACGGGGCGTAGAAGTAGCGCGCTATCGCTTACGTAAAAAGTTAGGCCTGGAAAATTACCAAAACCTATCCAAGTTTATTTTGGAGTATTAGGTATTAATAGATACGCTGTTTTAGCCAGGTTTATTAGAAATCGTTAGAGCGGTTAGAATTTAAGAGCCAAATTCACAACCAGGTGGGTTATAAATAAAAAGTCTCATTGTATGAAATGAGACTTTGCAGGGTGAAAGATGGGACTCGAACCCACGACCTCCTGAACCACAATCAGGCGTTCTAACCAACTGAACTACAATCACCATATAAAATTGGACTGCAAATGTAGATACATGAAGCTAAATAACAAACAGTTGTAGCTTGATAATATTTACCCACTATTAACAGGAGGTCTGACGAGTTGTCTTGTCAGATCAGCAAGCCGCAAAGCCGAACTTGATTGATTATTTATAAATCTTTGCTTGAGTAACATGTTAGCTGCGTTCGAATAATAACCGATGACCTGGGATACTATTATCAATTGCCCCCTTATTGTAGGCTAAGTGCCCTGAGACGATGGTTTGTTCCACACTCGATTTAAACTCATGACCAGTAAAAGGAGACCAGCCACATTTTGCATGTATGTTATCTTTATTCACTGTCCATGGCGACTCAAGGTCGACAATCGTAAGGTCTGCAAAGTAGCCTTCCCTGATGAAACCTCTTTCTTTTATCTCAAAGAGCGTCGCCACATTATGGCTCATCTTTTCAGCAATCTTCTTCAGGCTTATTTTCCCCTGATGATAAAAGTCAAGCATAGCAACCAATGTATGCTGAATTAAAGGCCCACCGGAAGGAGCTTCAAAATAGGTATTGGATTTTTCTTCCAAAGTATGGGGAGCATGGTCAGTAGCTATCACGTCTATTGTACCATTTAGCATAGCATCAAAAATTGCTTCCCGGTCAGCGCTTGTTTTAACTGCTGGGTTCCATTTGATCAGAGTACCTTTTTCAGCATAATCCTTATCATCGAACCACATATGATGGATACAGGCTTCAGCCGTTATTTTCTTTTGCGAAAGCGGAATTTTATTGTCAAAGAGCTCCAGTTCTTTAGCCGTGGAAATATGCAAAATATGAAGTCGTGCATTATGCTTTCTTGCTAATGAAGCAGCCAACGAAGAGGAGAGGTAGCAGGCTTCCTCACTTCTGATCAATGGATGGCAATGAATCGGCACCTCTTCTCCATATTTTGATTTGTAAAGCTCTGTATTTTTTCGAATAGTGGTCTCATCTTCACAATGTGTAGCAATTATCATCGGCACTTTCGAAAACAACCCTTCCAAGGTCTTTTCGTTATCGACCAGCATATTTCCTGTCGAGGAGCCCATAAATACTTTTATTCCACAAACGTCTTTAGGATTGGTTTTCAGGGCTTCTTCAAGATTATCATTGGAGGCGCCCATAAAAAAAGAATAATTAGCTAGCGATGACCGGGCTCCAATGTGATACTTATCTGCCAGCAACTCTTGAGTAAGGGCGTTTGGCACGGTATTCGGCATTTCCATGAAACTTGTTACTCCGCCTGCCACTGCGGCTCTGGATTCCGTGAAAATAGTTGCTTTATGGGTGAGGCCCGGTTCTCTGAAATGCACCTGGTCATCAATTATACCTGGAAAAACGTATTTGTCGCTGGCATCTATAATGTTATCCACACCTTCTGCGCTAATTTGACTACTTATTTTTTCAATCCTTTGATCCTTGATCAAAATATCATTTTGCGAAATAGTACCTTCATTTACTACTTGTGCGTTGGTAATTAGCAATGAACCCATAACCTCACTTGTTTTTTGCGCAAATTACAGCATAATTACGGGGCATAAAATAGAATCATTTGCTCATGGCAAGCGGCATCAAAAGTTTTGAGGATTTTAAGTTGAACAGGCAATTGCTTAATGCTATTGGTGATATGGGTTATAGCGATCCAACCCCGATCCAGGTAAAAGCTATTCCCCTGGCATTGGCAGGTCATGATATGATGGGTATAGCCCAAACAGGTACGGGTAAGACAGTGGCCTTTGTTCTACCCATTCTCATGAAAATCAAATATGCCCAAGGAAATGATCCTCGCGCCCTTATTTTGGCTCCTACGCGGGAACTGGCCTTGCAGATTGAAGAGAATCTAAATAAACTATCCAGGTACACGGACCTTAGAATAGTAGCCTTGTACGGTGGGATAGGCCCAAAAGCTCAGATTGAACAAATAGCGCAGGGCGCAGATGTTATAGTAGCTACACCCGGGCGACTTATGGACATTTATCTACGAGGTGAGTTGGTAATGAAGGAAGTGAAGACTCTGGTCCTGGATGAGGCCGATAAAATGATGGATATGGGTTTCATGCCGCAGATCAGAAAAATACTCGAGGTGATTCCTGTAAAAAGGCAGAACCTACTTTTTTCTGCTACTATGCCTTCTAAAGTAGTAAGTCTTTCTGAAGAATTCCTGGAGTTCCCTGAAGTGGTTGAGGTGGCACCCCAAGCTACTACAGTTGATACTGTAGAACAACAGCTTTATGAAGTCCCAAATCTCAAGTCAAAGATCAATATGCTTGAGCACCTGCTTTCCGGGGAAGAGTTTTCACGTATTCTCGTTTTTACACGAACAAAGACCAATGCCGATAATGTATTCAAATTCCTGGATAGAAAAGGGCTAGGGCCTGTGCGTGTTATCCATTCCAACAAGGGACAGAACGCGCGCATCAATGCCATTAATCAATTTAAAGAAGGTGAATTACGTATTTTGGTATCTACAGATGTTTCTGCAAGGGGTATCGATGTTTCCGATGTGAGCCATGTCATTAACTTTGATGTGCCTGTTATTTATGAAGATTATGTGCATCGTATTGGTAGAACAGGCCGGGCAAAAAAAGAAGGGGTTGCCATAACGTTTGCCAATAAGGCTGAGATGCTTCATGTTGGTAAAATTGAAGAGATCATTAAAGAGTCGGTGCCAAAACTAAAAATACCGGCTGCCGTAGCTATTAGTAAAACGGATAAAGCAGAACAGATTGAGATGGAGCGGGAGATTGATGTCTTTAAGAGAAGAGAAAATCCTGATTTCAAAGGAGCTTTTCACGAAAAAAAGAGAACGCCTCAAGCTAAAAAGGATAAAAGAAGGCGGCGTTGATACCCTATGAAAAGACATTGATCTGCCGATTTTTATGTTTTTGAATCTCATTTGTTTCTTGAGGGATGTTAATGAAAAATGATGTGCCCACCTTAAGCTCTGAAGACACTTCAACCGATCCGCTCAATTTCTTGACAGTTTCCAATAAAATAAAAAGTCCTAATCCTGAACCACTGGATGACTCGGAAGCCCGGAAAAACATATTGAAGATCTTTTTAAGGTGAGCGTCTTCTATGCCAATACCGTTATCAGAAAATATAATGTTAATTGAAGAGTGAGTTACATCTACCCGAATGCTGACCCAACATTTCTTTTTGTTGAAGTCAGCATATCTTATGGCATTACTGATTAAATTGTTAAAAATAATCTTCAGTCTGCCTACATCAGAATGGACTATTTCATTGCCTCTTACATCAACCTTTCTTTCTATTCGACCGGCCTCAGGCATATATTGATGATCCTTAAAAACGTCCAGGATCAAATCATTTATGTTTAAGTCCTCCTTGTTAACCTCCAACTTTTTATTTTTTGAATAGGCGACGACGTCTTTGATGAAGTTGTCCATTTTTTGAATACTTCCTTTCATTAGACTTAAATAATTGTTGTGATCTGATTGTTGCTCTAATTCTGACAAATGCACAAGACCGAGTAAAGAAGCTAGCGGCGACCTGAGATCGTGAGCGGTACTATAAATAAAACTATCAAGTTCATTATTTACCTTTTTTAGCTCGTCGTTTTGTTGCTCTAGAGCTGATGATTTATCCTTAATCTCCTTCATTTGAACCTTAGCTTTTTTCATTAATTCGGCAAAAGAAGTGGACAGATGTTCTATTTCGCTATCAGGATTTTTCAAAGTAACATTGATTAGTCCTTTCAGATCATTTTCGTTGGCCAGCCTCATGGCGTCATCCAATTTTTTAATGGGCCGTGAAAGTTTTTTACTAATGAAATTACTCCATAAAATGGTGAGCGCTGTTATTACAACCAGCGCTGAAGAGAAAAGGAAAATAATCCGGTTCGAAACATTAGTAAAGTTATGCTCAGCATGACTTGATAGCTCAACAAACTGGCAGTCTAAAGTCATTGTCAAATTATTCAGCTCATTCCTAAGGCCTTCATTGCTATTTAGTCCAATTTGAGATTGAACAGTAACAAGAGCATTAAATGTGTTTACATAGGACTGAATTACCGTAATCGCCGAATCATACGTGGTTCTGTTTTCAGGTAGCCCGTTGAGCATTTGCTTAGCCTGTTGGTTAAGTAGTGTAATATAAGTTGAGTCGTTTCTAAGGAAAAAATCCTTTTCATGTCTCCTAAGTGATAGCACATCACTTAAGCTAAAACCTAACTCGGAATTTTCCAGCTTGTGGGCATAGACTCTCATTTTTCCTTCCATTCCGTAGTCCTTAAAACCGCGTATGTATATGAGTTCTGTTAGTTTTTGAAACCTTTTATTGTACCTTTTCAAGGTACTGTCTATTTCGGAAAGTTCTTTTTGGAGCTTCGAAATGTTTCTCTCAGTTTGGAAATTAAGCAGATCCTTTTGTATCTGAGCCCAAAGTTTTTCACGTTTGCTTAGGATGGCGCTTTCTTTACTCATGAAGTAGAGCTTGTTGATAGCTTCAATATCAAAAAAATCATTGTCGGCTTTTATTAGGTGAAGTGAGGTAGTCTGTATACTGTTTAGCTGTTCGCCTAATGTCCTGATAGAATTGATTCTATTCAGATAAATCAAGCTTATTACACCTAATATAAGTACTCCTAAAATGACTGATAAAAAGCCAATCAGAATCCTGTTCTTAATGGAATTGATCTTAAATCTCATGAGCAATGAAGTGGAATACTAACAATCGCTGGAGATTCCATCCTCCCATTTAATGTTAATCTTAGATTAAACTTTTGTTAATAACAAAGCCAAATTTAAGGCCAAAGGTATCTTAAGTCCTGTCTTTCAGATAGATAAGTATCAACCTGAATTTAACATTAACCTCCTTTACAAAAGTATATTATTGGCCATGTGTAGTGTTTTCAATAGCTGGTTTTACTATCCGGTTATACCTTCGAAGGTTACTAATGTGCTGATTACCAAATATATTCGTACAATTTCCATATCTTGCTTTAATTAATTGACTGTTTTGAAATCGCGTATTTTAATACTGTTCATTCTTGTGTCCTTTTGTGCCCGGGGGCAGCGCATATTTTGGGTGGAAAGATCCAATAACAGGATAATGCAATCCAATGGTTTGACCACCAGTTCGCCTACTGTATTTCGGTCTGGCTTAAATGCACCACAACATGTTGAAGTAGACCAACCTAATGGATATGTCATTTTTACGTCTAATGGAGGTGAGAGTATTAAGCGATTAGATCTATCTGATGGAGGTAACGAAATATTTCTTGCCAACAATGGTGCGTTTGTAGGCTACAGCGACATAGCCGTAAACGGGGATGAAGGGTATGTCTATGGTACAGAAATTAACGGTGGTATCGAATACGTGGATGTATTTAGTGGTGCGACACGCGATTATATGAACCTTGCAGGCGTGTCGGATTTTAACTTTATGTTCGGTATTGACTATTCATCCAGTTCGGGTGATATTTTTTACGTGGACGCGGATGATCCAGCTATTTACGGCGCTACCTCGCCTTTTGGAAATACGGCCTTTCCGGGTTTTCTAACCGGAGTGTCATATGAGTATCTCGAGATAGACGGAGAAAACAACCTCCTTTATTATTCTGATGGAAGTCAGATTCTTAGATCTAGTACAGGAGGAGGTTCATCAACTGTAATTCAATCAGACGCCGGTAGTAGTATCTCTGCTATGGCATTTTATGATCGGGTAGGCTTGTTTTACACGACCAGTACGGAAATATGGCTTTATGATATTAATAATGATACAAATGTCTTGCTGAGATCAGGATTATCTAATGTCAGGGGCTTAGCTGTAGAGTTAGATACATCTGCGCCCTTTGCATCTTCTTTTGACCCATCCGATGATGCCGTTGGAGTAACAAACGGTCAGACTCAAATTAGGATAATTTTCAATGAAGAGGTTCAAGGATCAATTACGTCTGCCACCGGCACAAATATCCAGGTTAGAATTTTCAGAGAAGGTTCACTTTGGCAAACTATAGATAGGTCCTCAATTACTTTTTCAGGAAACGAGGCGCAAATACCAACCAACGCTATGGTTCCGGGAGATTATTATGTGTTGGTTGGTTCTAACGTAGTGAGTAATATTTCAAGGCTAGACTACTTTGGCATTTCGAATACTACAACATGGAACTTCACTGTTCCTTGCGATAATCCTACGGTAGCGCCCACTGGTGGCGTCATAAGTAATCTTACTTCTACGACTGCTGATCTTAGCTGGACGAATGGTAATGGAGATAGTCGAATTATAGTGTTGAAAGAAGGTTCCGCCGTGGACTTTGCTCCTGTTGACTTAATAGATTATGGAGGTGGAGATACCGATTTTGGAGTGGATGATCAGGGAGGAGGGAATTTTTTGATCAATAATACGACTGCAAATACGACATCCATTGGAAGCTTGTCTCCTTCAACTACATACTTCTATTCAATCATTGAAAACCAGTTTAGTAGTGGTAATTGTTATGGTTTAGCATTAACCGGGTCTTTTACAACGTCTTGCGAAGATCCAACCGTTCAAGCTTTGGGATTAGGACTGGATGGTGTTGGTTCGGGTACGATTAGTATCAGTTGGACCAATGGTAATGGTAACAATCGATTGATACTTGCTAAAGAAGCCGCGACGTTTGGATCGACACCTACCCCCGTAGACGGCTCACTGTATGTCTCGTCATCAACCTTTGGTTTAGGCTCTAATATAGCAGGCTCTTTTGTTGTGTTCAATGGCGCCGGTTCAGCTACTACAGTGGACGGACTTAGTCCACTTACCACGTATTCCTTTGCTGTTTTTGAGTACAGCGATGTCGGGGGACTTTGTTATCTGGAAACTATAAGCGGGGCGAATACCCTATCACAAACTACTTTACCCACCCCTGAGCCTTTGGAGCATATAAGTGGTTTTGGTGTTGATGGGGTAGGCTTAACGACGATAGATTTATCGTGGGTGGAATCGGTGAATGCGCAATTGGCCGAAGGGTACTTACTACAAGCCATCGCGGATGGCAGTTCCTTTCCTGCGGTAGCCGATGGCGTAGCACAATCCGATGATACAAACCTGTCGGATGGTGTAGCGGTAGTGAACCTGGCTGCCGGGGCAACGAGCTACCAATTTACAGGCGCTACACCTGCGGTTGACTACACCTTTAGGATCTACCCCTATACGAATACCGGTGTAAACATTGACTACAAGACAGACGGAACGATCCCGGAGCAAATGGCTACTACCCTGCCCAGTTTAGATTCGGATGTCATATTAACCACCCCCTTTGTCGTAGGCCCAAGCGTTGATTATACCTCCTTTCAAGGGGCAGATGTCACCATAGGATCTTTTTTGCTATCGTCCTTTGACATTCGTGATGGGGGCGCCGACAATGATGCGGATATGGCGCCCACAGTACTTACCGGTATTACCTTTAATCTAAGCAATAGCGCTAATGTATCGAGAATCGCCTTGTATGAGGGGACTACCGAACTTGGCGAAATTTCGGCAGGCGCTACCGCCACCTTTAACTCCCTTACCGTAAGCGCCCCTGATAATGGGACGACCACTTTAGACGTCTACGTTACCTTTAACACCGCCGTAACCGACGGCGTGCAGGTGCAAATCACCGTAGCTAACGTCACCAGCCAGCCGGGGAACTCAGGCTTTGCGTTGGCGGATGGTGGTGGCGCGAGCCGTACCAGCTCGCCTATTGAAGTATCCGCCACAGCCATCAACATTGTTCAACAGCCATCTGCTACCGCCAACCAATACGTGGCTCTTACACAACAACCTATTTTTGAGGCGGTGGATATCAACGACAACGTAGATATAGACTTTACAGAAGCCTTTGTTGTAGGTACGGCAGACCCGGATGACCTCATTCCGGTCAGTGCACCTGCTCAGTTCATCTCAGGCCAGTTAAACTTCTTGGGATCAGGCTTCAACTTTGAGGGTGTGGGTACCAGTACTCTCCATGTACTGACCACCGGTGGATCCGCGCTTCTTTCCCCCAATACCGTTACCATTACCGTGAGTGGCACAGCTCCCACCATTACCACGGCAACACCTACCGATGATACCGCCTGTGCGGGGGGAGATGGCGCCATCACAGTGACAGCGGTCACGCCAGGTGTACTGGCCGACTACACTTTTGAGCTGTTTGATGAGGCCTCTGCAAGTGTAAGCACCAACGGTCCGGCCTTTACAGGTCTGGAATCAGGCGACTACACCGTGGTAGCCACAAACATCAGTAGCGGCATTTCCTCAGTTCCATTTGCAGTGACCGTAGGCGAGTCCTTACCGGTAATCGACGGCGTCTTGATCAGCGCCACATCAAGCATATGTAATGGCGAGAGCGTTGACCTAAGTGTTACCATAACCGGGGGTGGTGATCCCTATGAACTTCAGATAGATGATGGTAGCGCCGTAAGCACAACCAATGGCTATATATCCGGAAATCCCATACCGGTTACCCCTACAAGTACAACCACCTACACTCTGGTATCCTTAATCGATGGAGTAGGTTGTACCGGCACGGTAAACGGAGCGGTAACGATCACCGTGAACCCCCTTCCCATTGTGGATGCCATACCCATCGCCAACACCGCATGTAACCCTAATAACGGAGAACTCGACCTATCTGTGGCCGGATCCTCAGGAGACGTCAACTACGCGATAACCGGCGCCCAGGACGTAAACTTTTCGGGCACAGCTTTAGAAACAGTCAGTAATTTAGCCCCGGGCGACTATACCATTACCGTGACAGATAACATTACCACATGCATCTCCACGCCCATAGCCGTCACCATTGACGATACATCGAACCGGCCCACCGTAAATGCCGGTTCCGCTACCTTCCTCTGTGAAGGCGAGACGGTTGCCCTCTTGGCTACTCCATCGGGTGGCGATAGCAACTACACTTTCTTGTGGGATAATGAAGGTACCCTAGATGATCCTGCAGTGCAAAATCCGGTGGCTTCTCCCACCACCACGACCACCTACTCGGTGACGGTAACCGATGGTCTGGGCTGTGTTTCGGATGCAGCTTTTGTTACCGTTACGGTCAGTCCACAATTTCAAACCGTTACCCTCAACAGCTTGGGGGCGACCACCATTTGCGAGGGCGATCAGGCTACCCTCACCGCTACTATGATAGGAGGTACGGCCCCCTATTCCTTCATGTTAAGCGACGGCACCTCCATCACGAACTATGCAAGCGGCTCGGACATTCCGGTAAGCCCTGCCACCACTACCACCTACAGCATCACCTCCATAGAAGACAACGTATCCTGCACCGTACAGGCCATAACCGGTAGTGTAACCATCAACGTAGACCAAGCCCCCTCAACCTCAACCGTAGGTCCGGATGATACCACCTGTGAGGCCACCTACGCCAACCTTGGGGGAAGCTCCCCGGCAGTAGGTTCGGGAGTATGGACAACTACAGGCAGCGCTACCATAGATGATCCCACCAGCCCCACCTCCAGTGTGAGTAACCTGTCCTTTGGCTCAAACACGTTTACCTGGACCATCACCAACGGCACCTGTATACAATCCAATGCGGCTGCCATAACCCTTACGCGGCAAGAACCTCCAACAGGAGCGGGCAGCGTTCAGGGGAGTACAGAATTGTGTTCCGATGCCCAAAACGTCACCTACACCGTTGCCGGTATTACCGGAGCTACAACCTACAACTGGACACTTCCGTCTGGCTTTGCGGCCAATGATTTAACAACCACCGCCCCCTCCATCACCGTGAACCTGGAAAACGGGCAGGCCGGTACGGTTGAGGCAACGGCCAGTAACGCATGTGGTATGATCACTGCAGCAGGCCTGGCCGTCTCCATCCTCCAGGCTGCGGAAGTAAGCATCATTGTGCCGGATGAGATCAAGCCTGGTCAGGAAACACAGTTTAGTTTTAACAGCGCCGATGTGCTAAACACCGTCAACTGGAGCTTTGGCGATGGTGGAGCCAGTACAGCCACAAATCCATTCCATACCTATGAGCGTGCCGGTAGCTATACGGTAGAACTGACCTTTGAGAATGACCAGGGCTGTACAGGTACTACCTCCACCTCCCTCACAGTAATACCTCTGGAAACCATCAGCATTAAGAATGCAGTCACCCCCAATGGCGACGGTCAGAATGACTTTTTAATGATAGAAGGCATACTTGATTACCCGGGCAATACAGTCACCTTATTTGACCGCTGGGGCGTAGAAGTCGCCCAGTTCAGTGGATATACCAATGACTGGGACCTGATTATCAATGGGGACTATATACCGGCGGGCAACTACATCTGTGTGGTAGAACTGCCGGAAATAGGCGAAACAGTAAAACGAAGTATAACCGTAATAAAGGGCGACTAATACCATGAGAGCACTCAGTTGTCTTATCCTTTTGCTAAGCGCCACTTTTTTCAACGTGGCTGCCCAAGATATTCCCTTATACAGCCAGCGCCTTACCAACTCCTTCATCTTCAACCCCTCCGTGGCCGGCAATGAATTCGGTTCACTTACCCTTTCCCACCGTACCTTCTGGTCCGGGGTAGATGATGCTTCTGCGAGCAACCTTGTCAGCGCACATACCCCTTTTGGCGGGCATAGATTTGGTACGGGGCTCAATGTATTCCAGGAGGAAGTAGGCGTCTATGACCGTATCTACGTGTCTGGCGCCTTTGCCTACCATATTCGTATGTCGGGCAGCGCCTCACTTTCGATGGGCGTATCGGCAGAGTTCAACAACCTGGAAGTCAACACCACCAAACTGGACGTGATCGATGAAAGTGATCCCTTACTCTTTGGGGATGATGCCAACCTGCAAAGTACAGACTTTTCCTTTGGCGTTAACCTGAGCACGAAGTACTTTGATCTGGGGGCCTCCATCAACCGGTTGGCTTCAGGGTTTGGGCTCTCCGATGAATCCAATCAGTTATCGGGCTTCTATACAGGCTACATCAACGGCAAGATACCGTTGGCCTATGGGCGTGATATCATTGAGCCAATAGCCGTATACCGTCGGCTGTCCTCGGAGAGCTACCAGTTGGATGCAGGCTTATATTACACCTTTAACAATAGCATCACCCTGGGGGGCTCTTATAGAAGCTCTGGCCAAATGACCGCCACGGCAGCGCTACGAATCCTGAAGAAGGTACTGATCGGATATAGCTATGAGACCCTCAGCAATGATTTTCGCTCCTCTATAGGTAGTAATAATGAGATCACGCTTCGTTTTGACTTTAGTAGTTACAACTACCAGGACCGTTTTAAGGCGGACTACAAGAATGCCTTGGCCTTCAGGAGGAAGACCCTTTCATCGGCAGTGAAGCGGGGCAGGTCGGTAGGAGCGCGGAGTCCGTCAGAACTGACAAAGCGCAAGAAGCGGCTGAAGTATGTAAAGTCTCCGAATGCACGTTATTCGAATTACAAGAGACCGAAGAAAGTATCCAAGAAGCGGTTCAACACCAATAAACTCAGAAACCAAAACTACAAACGGGCTAGCCAAAGAAGAAAGCCCCTTTCTAAAAAGCGAAGAAGATAAGATAAACTTCCTTTTTTTAATATAATCTCAATGCGGTTGGAGTCATTCATCTTCCAATACGCCTATAGGAAAATCATTGCCTTGTGTATATCCGGTAGGGTATTGAGCTTGTCCGCCATACTCTTCGGCCAACTCAGGTACTCTTAGTTCCATATACGATTTTAATGCCCCTACCATAATCCTGTTATCTATACGTCCTGCCTTGCCGTCCAAAGCCTCCAACAAAGTATAGGTGAATACCCCATGCTTCAAAACTTCAAACTCAGAGGCATATTGCTGCGTGCCGCTGGAAGCAATCATTACCACTCCGGACGCCCTTGCCAACTGAACTATTGCCTTTTCTTCAGAAGCAGGTGCACGGGTTTTTATCGTATTTATGGCGCCTCCTGAATGGCATGCATCCATTAAGATGAGCTGTTTCTGAGGTTTTAGCTCTGCCAGCATTCCTTTTAAACCGGTGGCAGAAATTCCCTTTGCCTGCAACTGCGCGGGGTCACCGTAAAGCTTGGTTATATCAGTAGGTACAAGGTAATATTCGTCATTATTATCCTCGTCTAGCGTGCCGTGGCCGGCATAGTAAAAAACGAACACATCTTCTGGCTTCGCCTGGGTAACTATTGATTTAAATGCTCTCTGAATATTATCTTTTGTAGCGTCTTTATCATAGATCTCCAGCTTTCTAACGTTCCTGAAAATCTTTCCACTTCTTTCAGAAATCTTTTGAACGAAAGATTTAGCGTCCGGTTGAGCGTAATTAAGGTTGTAAACAGGATTTTTATATTCATTGATACCTACAGCCAATATGAACAAGTCTGAAGAGGCCACAACATCGCCATTGTACAGGATATGTATTTCGTTGGGCCTGGATTCAATTTTCTGGCTGTTTTTAACAATTACCTTAAACTCATTTTGTCCGTTCGTCAGGTTTACATCAAAAGACTTCTTCATAGTTCTGCCAACAGCTACCTGGCCGAGTTCCTGATCAGTGATAATGAGCTTGTTATTTTGGTAAATGTTCAGCTCTTTTAGCCCACCGCCACCATTGTAAAGGTCCACTTCCAGGTTTATGGATTTGGTTTTGGTTTGATAGCCGCCATCTTGGTAATCAAGGATCTTGTGCTCGCCAATAGTAGCTTCACTAAGATTAAAAAAAGCAGCCGAAGGTCGCTCAAGCTTGCCAAGGTCAAACAGTTGTTCACCCTCGTCCTGAAGTATTACGTTTACTCTTTTGCTCTCATTGACGCTACGCATCAATACCTTGGGGCGATATAAAATTTCGAAATATTGTTCTGCTGTATAGAAATCAGCCAACTGCCTCACACCTCTGTTTATGTGCCAGCCAAAGTACTGCCCACCTGCGGAGCTGCAGTTAAAATATCCGGTTGGTACCCAGCTTATCCATTCAGAATCGTTGGATACAAATAAGTTTACAAAAGGTGTAATAGCTTCTCCAAGGTTATCAAAAACAGCCTGTATATCCCTGGCCGTCCTATCTCCTGAACCTTCGATTTTGGCTATTGCCTCTTTCCAGGCCTCGGCGGTGTTTGAAGTAGCAAGGGCGCCGAGTTCATATCCGTTAAAGTACTCTACCCATTCAGAGCTGGGAAAAATCTCCTTCATACTTGGGGTTTTCCCGGATTCATCCAGTTTCCAGATTTTTATAGTTTGGTCCTCGCCACCCGAGGCCATATACCTTCCATCCTTGGTTACGGCAACCGAACGAACACCGGCTGTATGCCCAAGAAACTCTTTGATCAATGTGCCTTGAGGAGAATACATTTTTAGTGAAAAATCACTTGCTACTATTACATTCCCGGTTTTTGTTCCTTGAAAGTCTAATACTCTACCATCTTCAAATTCATCATTTTGAATTAGCCCCTGGCGATTGACCTCTATCTGATATGGACTCAACTGGGCAAGATTGGCGTTTGCAGCTGAGCTGTAGCTATTTTTAGGATTATCCGGTTTTTGGCGTATTGAAAAGTTTTTAAAATTGAAACTATAGTCATACCCCGTTTTATCAGGTTGCTTTTTAATATACAAATCCAGGTCTTCACCAAATTGTAAGTCCCAAACAACGCTGCCTTTTCCCTTAATAGTTTGCTGAACTTTGCCGTTGATCGGATTCCAGATCTTTAATACATTATTATTACCTCCGGCAGTACAGGCGAGGTAACTGCCTGAAGCTGAGTTAGGTGAAAATGTCGCGCTGAATACAGTATTATCGTGCCCGGTAAAAGTAGAAAGTTTAGTTCCTGATGGAATATTAAAACTTACTCCCTTTCCTGTTTCATCCATCGCGATAAGAATCCTGGAATCATGAGAAAAAGCCAGTGCATTTACCACTTTATCATCTGTGTCAAAAGATTTGACGAACGAGCCATCCGATCTCCAGAGCGCCAGATCCTGCGCAAAGCTACTACTAGCGATAAAAGAACCATCGGGAGAAAAGCTCACATTATTCACTATATCTTTATGCTTCTTTAGCTCCCTTGGTACGTAATTTATATTTCCATTATTCAGGCCTGCCAGATTGTATACCTTAATATTTTTTGATTCCGAAGCTACCGCCAGCGCATTGGTTTTTTGGTTAAAGGAGAGTTTAGCCACTCTTGAACCAACGTCAATTTTATGAATACTTTTTGTTTCTTCTTTTCCTAAGACTTGCCAGATGAGAATCGTGCCATCATCACTGCCGCTTGCCAGGTATTTCCCGTCACCTGTAAAATCAAGTGTATTAATAACATTACTATGGCCAATAGCTGTGCTTACTTGCTTTCCTGTATTTAGATCGATGAATATAATATAGTTATCAGCATCGTCATCTACCGGGTAGCCGCTGACGGCTAGCATATCACCATCCGGTGTAATAGCCGATGCATATAACATTCCTTTTGGACCAGCGCCTATTTCAGATTCATACTTGTTAAGAAGTTCACCGGTTTTAGCGTCCCATATGCGAATACTTTTATCCTCAGATACCGAGATTATTCTCGATCCATCGGGTGTATAGAGTACGTTAAAAACCTTGCCCGAGTGACCAACCGAGTTAATCACAATTTTAGGAGCTGTATCTTGGCTTAGAACCCGGTTCAGTGGCAAATTCAAGAGAAACAAAGCAACCAGACAGAAGAGTCTTATCATAAGTTTCATATAATGTATGATATTAACTGAATACCACCCTTTTAATTTAAAAGTACTTAATTTTTGAGTAGTTTGGAACTGCGAGATAAGCGTAGGAGTAACCTTACATGTTTGCAATTAAAAAAAGAATCCGTTCTATTCTGCTATGGTCTGTAATCTCAGCAGCTTTTATAGGCCCCGGAACACTCGCGGCTTCATCGACGGCCGGAGCATCTTACAAGTATGGTCTTATATGGTCATTAGTATTTGCTACAATGGCATGCCTTATTCTACAGGAGATGGCTGCCCGTATTTCAATTGTTACAGGTAGCGATCTTAGCAAAATTCTAAAGCAAAATCTCAATCCCTTTCCGGCCTTTCTTATCGGTTTTGCCGTAATTGTAGGTTGTGCGGCCTATGAGGCAGGCAATATTTTAGGAGCTCTAAGCGGTTTTTCAATACTTATGCCCGTCGGTCGTTTCTCACTATTATCCATTATTGGAGTAGGCGCATTAGTACTCTTAGGGTTGGGGGGTAAATCGGTAATAGTAAAAGTATTAGGGTTTCTGGTAGCCCTTATGGGTATCGGTTTTGTAATTGTAGCGCTAAAAAGCTCACCCTCTTTAAGCCAAATACTTTCTGGCACCGTACCTTCGATTCCTGAAGGTTCTGAATGGTTAACGTTGGCCCTTATCGGAACAACCATCGTACCTTACAATATTTATCTGGGTTCAGGCCTTAGCAAGGGGCAAACTCTGAGAGAAATGAGGATTGGCCTCGCTATTTCCATTGTTTTTGGGGGTTTTATATCCATAGCTATTTTGATTGCAGCCACACAGATAAGCAGTATGAATTCCTTTTTGGATATGGCCAGGCTTATGGGTAACAGTTTAGGTAACTGGGCCTATTTGTTACTTGGAGCGGGTTTATTTTCAGCTGGTTTTACTTCTACTGTAACTGCTCCAATGGCGGCCGGTATTATTACGGAAGGTTTGTTTGGTAAGAATGAGTTTTCCACACGTTGGTATAGGATAGGGTGGTTTCTGGTATTGTCTGTAGGATTGTTATTCGGATTTTTAGATGTAAAACCTATTCCGGTTATTGTTACGGCTCAAGCATTAAATGGTTTTATATTACCTCTATTGGGCATTATTCTTGTCATTACAGCCAATGACTTTCAAATAGTGCAGGACAAGATGAATTCCGCTTTTTTGAATGTGATGGCTTTTGTAGTCTTGGAAATATTATTATTACTCGGCTTAAATAGCCTATGGAACGTTATCGACGACGTATTCGGTTTACCGGCTGATGATACAGTGAAGTTTATTATACTACAATCTACAGGGTTGGTAATTCTGTTATATACCGGAGTTTTGGTTTACAGAAAGCGTAAACTGAAAACTAGAGCCGGTTAACCTTAATATCAGTTAGTTCTATTTTTGACAGCTCCTCCAGGTTTCCCTTTTCAAATTCCTGATCTAAAACTTCCAGATCTTGTATATCCTTTGGTTTATAATTGACATAATCTACAAAACGCACGCCATTGATGACCCGCTCATTATACGCTTCCCTAAAGCGGATGCCTCCTCCATCCGTTTCGTATGAATAGGCCAAATAGTCAACTTTATGATCGTCTTCACCAACCCAATAGATAAATACATCTTGGAAATCTTCACCGCCGCCTTCTTGATTGAATGTTACTTTAATCTTATGGTAGACTTCATCCTTGATCGTGGATTGACCCACATAAATTTTATTAACTGCCTGATCATTCAAACCGTATGGAAGCAAAGCAAAATAAACAACAGAATTTACTGAATTGCTATATTTAGTAGCCATGGTATCTGCTACTTCAGTTGTAATGCCATCAATTTGGCGCGTAAATCCAGTGTTTGCAAGCACGTCTCTCACAACGTTTGTGGAATCCTTAAAAATACGGACGTATTCAAAGTTTCCGCCTACTTTCTTATAACCGTATTCGCGATCCCTAAATACGAATTCAATTTCAGTATTTTCAAACAGATCACCCCCGGCTTGCAGGATAGCTTCATTTACAATTTTATTTGCATCTTCTTTTGTGGTACATGCTAAAAAAAACATTGAAATCAACAATAGAGCAAAATGTTTCATGGTTATCTTTTTCTTAATTATTTAAATAAGTTTCGCATGGGTGTTAATGT
This sequence comes from uncultured Flammeovirgaceae bacterium, assembly GCA_937899105.1. Taxonomy (GTDB): domain Bacteria; phylum Bacteroidota; class Bacteroidia; order Cytophagales; family Cyclobacteriaceae; genus Fulvivirga. Next base: position 27,280 of record CALBPF010000052.1, read on the forward strand.
AACGTTCCGGTAATTCTCCTTGTGTGGCAAGCTGATAGTCTGAATAGCTGCATGGTATGATGCAGTTTCTGGAATATTGCTCTCTGCCTTGCGGGAAAGGTACTTCCATCCACCATTTTTCACTGAGTTTACTTTTGTAAAAGCTCAAAGTCTCGGGATCGCTCGGCATGGAAACAACGAATTTAGTATAATCGTTTGTTTTGAAATTTTGTTCGTTTTTTCGATGATAATATCCTTCGATAAAATACCAAATCATGGTGGCTACGACCGATGCGGTTTTTTGGCTTTCATCATCAAACTCTGGATTATACTCATAAAAGCCTACTGAGCTCAACTTTTCATTCAACCCCGCATACCAGCATATTTGGCACGCCTCCTCGCCTGTTAGTCCAAAAGGCTGAGCATTACCATTTCCGGGTGCATCTCCGGATTTTATAGCTGTTATATCAAAAGTAAGCATATCTGCATTTCTAATAATAGGCTCCATCTCTGTAATGTTCGATCTAAGATGTCCAACACGGTAGGCTTCAAAATAGAGCTTCTCCAAGATGTCAATAGCGTTTTGGTCAATTAAGTAACTCTGGTAAGCCAAGTGACTATAATTGAAAAGATAGTTGGGTTCATGGATTAAAATTTTATTGATGTGGCCTTGACTTAGATTAGCGGCCTTATCTTCCATATCAAGAAATGCGTCTACATTAAGAAGACTCACTAACTTATCCATGTCTTCATAAGCTTGATACTGACCAAAGTCAAGATCATGAGAGCCTCCAATAATAACGGGTAGAATATTCCTTTCAATTAATAAACGACACACCTCTTTTAAGCGGCCTAAGGTTTCACCCAAATCCATTCCCGGCCTGAGATTACCAAGGTCTGCAATTTTATAAGATCCAAAACCTTTTTTTAGCTCATAAAGCTTCTTTCGAATAGTATCGGGAGCCTTATTTGTACCATTGTTTGAATCTGAGCCTCGGCTTTCACATACTCCAATAATGGCAATTTGCGCTTGCCTGTAGTTAGGCATACTGTCTATATTGGCTGAGATGTTTTTGTAAAAACTACCTGAGCTCTCAATATGAGTAAATAGCTCTTCCTCGAGCGGAGAAAAGAAGATCTTTAAATCCATCCAGTGGTTTATTTCTAAAATTAGGGTTTTAGGGAACAATAGAAAATAAAAAACCCTCAAAGGATGTCCTTTGAGGGTTTACAATATCATCTTTACGGATTAGCCTCCAAAATCATCAAATCGAACGTTTTCGGGAGGTATGCCCATTTCATCTAACATCTTTAGCACAGCAGCATTCATGAGTGGAGGGCCGCACAGGTAATACTCTACCTCTTCTGGATCCTCATGTTTACCTAAGTAGTTATCATAAAGGGCCTGGTGAATGAAACCTAAATATCCGTCTGCCTCATTATCATCAAGACTTTTCTTTACCGTCCAATTGTCTTCTTCCAATGGTTCAGAGAGGGCGATATGAAATTTGAAATTAGGGAAATCATCCTCTATTTTTCTAAAATGGTTTACATAAAACAGCTCTTTCTTAGAACGACCGCCGTACCAGTATGACACCTTTCTATCGGTTTTCATGGTATGGAATAAATGGAAGATCTGAGCTCTGAGTGGAGCCATCCCTGCTCCACCACCAATGTATACCATTTCCCTTTCAGTGTGATTGATTTCAAACTCACCATAAGGACCTGAAATTGTCACGATATCACCTGGCTTTCTCGAGAATACATATGACGAACAAATACCAGGATTCACATCCATCCACTTACCGGCATCTCTGTCCCAAGGTGGAGTGGCAATACGTATATTTAACATTACAATATTGCCTTCCGCTGGGTGGTTTGCCATAGAATAAGCTCTGAAGATAGTCTCGTCATTCTTCATAACTAAATCCCAAAGTTTAAAATTGTCCCAATCGCTTTGAAAAACGTCGTTAGGGTGGCCTAATTCAGGCTTAGGAGTAATATCCATGTCACTGAACTTTACTTCAATGGGAGGGACATCGATTTGAATGTAACCCCCGGCTTCGAAATCCATTGTTTCGCCTTCAGGAAGACGCATGACAAACTCCTTAATGAAAGTAGATACATTGTAGTTTGAAACCACAGTGGTATCCCACTTTTTAATACCAAAGATCTCTTCAGGAATACGTATTTCCATATCCTGCTTCACCTTTACCTGGCACGACAATCTTACGTGATCTTTCTGCTCCGCACGGCTCAAATGACCTACTTCAGTGGGTAAGACGTCTCCACCACCTTCATCTATGACACACTTACACATAGCGCATGTACCACCGCCACCACAGGCAGATGGTAAAAATAGTTTTTGGGCAGATAAAGTAGAAAGTAATGTCGAACCTGCAGTAGTTACAATAGGATTATCCTTATCGCCATTCACAATGATGTTCACCGGCCCTGACTGCACTAATTTTGATTGTGCAAAAAGCAGAATCAAAACCAAAAGCAAAATAATTACTGTAAACGCTACTATTGAAGTAAAAATAACCGTACTCATATCAGGCTAATTTTTTGTCTAAATTTTTCTCTTTAAAGGATTACAAATATATTGACGAAAAGTTTATTCTTGCCATTACCTGGTTCTTATTTTTATCTCTTGTTTAGCCTTCTACAGTGATTCGGGTTCTTAAATTAGACATATGATCATCAATCCGGCCGATCGACTTAGTCATGTATCCGAGTATTATTTTTCAAGGAAATTGAGAGATATTGCCAAGTTGAATCAAGATGGCGCCGACATAATTAATCTGGGTATTGGCAGTCCGGACCTTCCTCCTTCGCATGAAGTGATTCGGACCTTAAATGATTGGGCTCAAGAAAAAGGTGTACATGGATACCAAAGTTATGGCGGCCTGCCGGAATTAAGGCAGCAAATAGCAATATGGCTGCATGAACATTACTCTGTAAGTTTTAAGTATAAAAATGAGATACTGCCTTTGATTGGCTCTAAGGAAGGTATAATGCATATATCAATGGCGTTTTTAAGCCCTGGCGATAAAGTACTCATTCCTAACCCCGGATACCCTACTTATGCCTCCGTTTCAAAATTAGTTCAAGCTGAAGTTATAAGCTATGATCTGGACGAAGGATCAAATTGGGAAATAGACTGGGAAAGTTTTGATAGATTGCCACTTGATGATATCAAACTCTTATGGGTGAATTTTCCTAATATGCCAACTGGGTCTAGAGGCTCAGTAGAGCAATTTGAAAAACTTATCGGCTATGCAAGAAAGCACGGTTTTCTTATTGTAAATGATAACCCATATGGCAAGCTTTTTAGCGGCCAGGGGTTGAGCATTTTTCAAGTTGACGGTGCAAAAGAGGCATGCCTTGAGCTTAGTTCATTGAGTAAGTCGCATAATATGGCGGGCTGGCGATTAGGATGGATAGCCGGACGTGATGATTATGTCGAAACTATACTAAAGGTAAAGAGTAACATGGATTCAGGTATGTTTTTGCCTATGCAAAAAGCTGCTATCAAAGCGCTTAAGTCACCTAAAAAATGGCACAAAGATTTAAATAGACTTTATGCTGAACGGAGAAAGCTGGCGCTCGGGATTATGCAGACACTAGGCTGTAAATTTAATCCGGATCAGGAAGGATTGTTTGTTTGGGGAAAGGCCCCAGAATACATTCCAGGTGTTTCGGAATGGATAGATCAAATCATTGATAAGGCCAGGGTTTTCATTACCCCAGGGTTCATCTTTGGTAGCAATGGAGAACGGTATATCAGAATCTCGTTATGTGCTAGTAAAGAGATTCTAAGTAAGTCACATCTCCGTATTTCTAAGTTTATGGATTCCCAGGTATGAAAGTAAGTGTGATTGGTCTCGGGTTAATGGGAGGGTCTTTTGCCTTGGCTCTAAAACAGAATGATTCGGTTAAAATGATCTATGGGGTCGATAAGAACAAAGATCATGAAGCGGCGGCCATTAAGAACAAGATAGTTCATACATGTGTGCCGCTTGAAGAAGGTATATTGAAGTCTGATGTCATTATCATAGCTACTCCGGTTGATGCCATATCGTATTTGCTACCACAAGTTCTGGATTTAATGTCACCCGAACAACTTATTGTTGACCTGGGAAGCACAAAAAGTTACTTATGCGAAAGTGTAAAAAATCATGCGCTCCGTGGCAGATATGTTGCTGCCCATCCTATGGCCGGAACGGAGAATACTGGGCCGCTGGCTGCCTTTTCTTCCTTATATGAAGGAGCGATCAACGTAGTTTGTGATCAAAGCTATTCTGATGATTCTGCCTTAAAACTAGCTTTGAAACTGTTTAATGACGTTGGTATGAAAACGGTTTTTATGGACTCAGGGGATCATGATAAGCATGTGGCCTATATTTCACATCTTTCTCATATCTCCTCGTTTATGTTAGGGCTAACGGTATTAAATATAGAGAGAGATGAAAAAAACATAGCTAACCTGGCAGGTAGCGGCTTTGAGTCTACTGTGCGGTTGGCTAAAAGTTCTCCTGAGATGTGGGCGCCTATCTTCGCTCAAAATAAAAAGTTCGTGTCCAAAGCTTTGGCTGAGTACATAGATCAGTTGAGCGCGTTCAAACAGATGATAGACGTGGAGGACAGCCCGGGAATGTCAGAGGCTATGGAAAAGGCCAATGATATTAGAAGAATTCTCTTAATACATTAGGCTGATGTTGAGAGCTTACATAAAATATTCTTTTTAGTCGTTTGACCACTTCTTTTGATATTATTTGAGAACAAGATAACGAAGAAAAGTGGTCTGACGACTATGTTCACTCCACAATTAGGCATACGAGTATGAAAGTCTGTGTACCTCTATTTCTTCTTCGGCCCCCGAGGTAAAAATCGCATTCACATTTTTCTCTTTAATAAGTCGTTTTAACTTATCTAACTTTATCTCACCAATTACATAGCCCGATTTTTGACCTATGTACTTTTCTGAAATTGTGTTAAACAAACCAAAATCAATGACTTCACCATTTTCAAAGCTCACGTATACCTCTTCTTCAGACGTAATAAAAGTGGATTTATCAGACTTGTTTGGATAGTCATAATGATATCCCCGGGTAATGGCCGCTACATCGGAGAGTACAGCTAAACCGGTTGGTAGTTTACCTGCTCCTTTTCCGATTAACACCTGCTCATCGGCAAATTCGCCTTCAATAAGGGCAGCGTTATACTCATTTTCAACGTGGAATAGGGGGCTTTCCTTGCTCACGAAATGTGGCGCTACAAAACCGGTTACTTTGTCACCATACCTGCTTGCCCTGGAGAGAAGCTTTATTTTCAAGTCGCGCTCGGCCGCAAATTGAATGTCTGCCTGTGTAATACTTTGGATACCTTGATTAAAAATATCGTCAGGGTGTACCTGTAGTCCGAAAGTGTGCTGCAATACGATGGCCAATTTGTATTTGGGGTCATAACCTTCTACGTCTAAAACAGGGTCAGTTTCGGCAAATCCATTATCCTGAGCTGCTTTTAGCGCGTCCTGATAGCTCTTACTTTCTTCAATGACCTTGGTCAATATGTAGTTAGTGGAGCCATTGAAAATACCTTTAATTTCGTTTACCTTTTCAAGAGAATAGTACTCATCCAGCGTTTTAATTATGGGTATACTCCCGCAAACCGCGCCTTCATAAAGTAGTGGAGTGTTATGCTCTTTTTGTAGTTGGATAAGTTCACCCAGCTTTTCAGCTACCATCTTTTTGTTAGCGCTAACTACTCGTTTCCTTTTAGAAAGCGATTCGGATACAATGGTGAAAGCTGTAGCTGCGTCATCAATAAGCTCTACTACCAAATCGATTGTATCATCTTCCAATATTTGATCAGCGCTGTAGACGAAGATATCATCTGCAATAGGACGTTTTTTGGTACTGTCCTTCACACATATTTTTACCACTTCTGCATCTATCTGATTATTCCTTTGAAGTGTTTCGTAAAGACCTTGCCCTACACATCCAAAACCAAAAAGACCTATTCTATATTTACTCATTACTTAACTTACTTAAAGCTTGATCAATGTGTTTTCCAATGGTCTCAGTTTCTATTAAAAAACCATCGTGCCCATACAGCGACGGGACTACCTGAAATGTTGCGTTGATGATATGCTTAGTCAAAAACTCTTGCTCTCCGGGTTCGAAAAGGATATCAGTTTCTATGCCAATGACAAGCGTATTAGCTTTTATTGTACCTAAAACTTCTTCTAATGGCCCTCGCTCCCGGCCTACATTATGACTATCCATAGCTTTGCTCAAATACCAGTAGGCGTGAGGGCTGAATCGTTTTACCAGCTTTTCACCTTGATAGGCTTGATAGCTGCTTGCTTTGAAATTATCCAGCTTATCTTCAAAATCGGTTTGAGCCTTTTCATAGGTTGCTTGATTTCTGTAGGAGAGCATAGCTACAGCTCTGGCTGCCTTCAGGCCCTTTTCGCCGGCTCCATCATACGTATATTGAAAAGTTGGATCTGCCTCAAGTGCAAGGCGTTGCGATTCATTAAATGCAATGCCCCATGCAGAATGCCTTGCGTTTGTGGCAATAAGCGTAATATTTTTAAAGAGGCGTTGATCTTGAACAGCCCACTCTAAAAGCTGCTGGCCACCCATGCTTCCGCCTATGCCCAGGTGTATTTTTTCAATGCCGAGGCGTTCTTGTAAAAGCTTATGCGCATTTACCATATCACGTACGGTGATCATAGGAAAACTCAGCCCGTATTTTTGCCCGGTTTCAGGATTAATATGGTCGGGGCCGGTGGTTCCATAGCACGAGCCTAGCATATTGGCACATACAATAAAGTGGTCGGTAGGATTAATGAAGTCATTTTCTCCTATCAGCCCGGGCCACCATTCAAAAGGATCAGCATTTGCCGTTAGCGCATGGAACACCCAAACAACATTGTCTCCTTCGGGAGACAGTGTGCCGTGGGTAGTGTAAGCGATCTCCAGTTCAGGGAGGGAGTCGCCCCCCTCCAAACTGAACTTTTGATCATAACCGAAAATTTCCAACTTAGGCTTCAACAGCTGAGTCGGCGCTGATTGAGTCAAAGGCATTTGCTAAATCTGATTTTATATCATCTATATGTTCAATTCCCACGGAGATTCTGAGCAAATTAGGTAGCACGCCGGAAGCGAGTTGCTCTTCATCGTTAAGTTGCTGATGCGTAGTTGCCGAGGGTTGAATGATAAGCGTTTTTGCATCACCCACATTAGCAAGGTGGCTTACCAGCTTCAGGTTATCTACAAATCTGGTAGCCTCTTCTTTACCTCCTTTGATAACAAAAGAAAGCACGCCTCCGAATCCCCGCTTAAGGTACTTTTTGGCAAGTTCATAGTAGCTGCTGGTTGCCAAACCGGGGTAATTTACTGATTCCACCTGCGGGTGCTGCTCCAGCCATTTGGCCAAATCAAGGGCATTGTCCACGGTACGTTGTACACGTAGCGATAAGGTTTCAAGTCCTTGAATAAGTAGGAAAGAGTTGAACGGACTTATGGCCGGTCCAAAATCACGTAGACCTTCGACCCTGGCCCGGATCGCAAAGGCAATATTGGGTAGGCCTAGCGGGTTATTGAAGCCAAAAGTATCCCAAAACTTCAACCCGTGATAGCCTTCCGAGGGTTCGGTAAATTGAGGAAACTTGCCATTGCCCCAGTCAAAATTACCACTATCGATAATTACACCTCCTATTGAGGTGCCATGGCCACCTATCCATTTGGTTGCTGATGCAGTTACAACCGCTGCGCCATGTTCAATAGGCCTGAAAAGGTAGCCTCCGGCGCCAAAGGTATTATCAACAACCAGCGGGATATCGTACTTTTGAGCTACTTCTGCAATGGCATCAAAATCAGGAACATTGAAGCCAGGGTTACCAATCGTCTCCAGGTAAATCGCTTTGGTGTTTTCATCAATTAATTTTTCAAAATGCTCTGCTTTGTCACTTTCTGCAAATCGCGCTTCAATGCCCAACCTTTTGAAAGCCACTTTAAACTGATTGTATGTACCACCATAAAGGAAACTCGTAGATACAAAGTTATCTCCAATGGTAAGGAAATTATTGAGCGCTATGAATTGAGCTGCTTGCCCCGAGCCCACTGCCAATGAGGCTACGCCACCTTCAAGCGCAGCAATACGCTTTTCAAAAACATCCGTAGTAGGATTCATGATCCTGGTGTAAATGTTGCCAAATTCCTTGAGTGCGAAAAGGTTGGCTCCGTGTTCAGAGTTCTTGAATGTGTAAGAAGTGGTTTGATACAAGGGTACTGCTCTTGAGCGTGACGATTCTTCAACGTCTTCATACCCTGCGTGTAGCTGTAGAGTTTCAAAGTTTAATTCTTGTGACATGTGATTAGTATTTTAGATTTTAAATTCAATTTGGTTCTTTAAGTTATTTTGAGAATAACAGGTACAGGAATCTATCAAGCATAAAAGCCCGATGGCGCCAGCCCCACTTATCTAAAAAAAAGAGATTCTAGATAGCGCCTAGCAACAACAGCAACAACAATAGATCATCTGCCGGCTGAAGTTGTAAGAAAAATTACAATGTGAAATGGATTCGAGTTTGCTTGAGAAAGTTGCTGATAAGCCTTTTTGATGTTGGGTAGTTCTTTTCATTTCATCAATTTATATTCTCCCAATTCATCACCGCGATGAATTTTAAGGATCAGGAATTAGCACCTTTCCACTAGTTACGGACGGTTGCTAGCGCTTCTTCGAGCCTGTCTCTTCACGCTTCTTTATAAATCGATACTCCAAAAGGAATCTCGAATTGATTTGACAAACGTATAGACGGTTTAGAATGTTTCCAAATTATTTTTGAAATAAAATATTTTGTCGTTCCCCTAACACCACAATTCGTCCGGCTATATATTTTCTTAGAACTGATTTATTTATTATTCTAAATTTATGCTACTTAACAAATCTGTCGGATCTTATGAAGATTTTCTTTTTTGCCTTCATTGGCTTCTTTTTATTTAATTTTTCTGTAGCTCAAGATTATTTCTACAAGTCCTATGAACCCTTTGACCCTAAGATCCCGACCCCTGAAAGCTTTCTGGGTTATGGTATTGGGGAATATCATACGCGGCATGATCGGATAATAGCGTATTTGGAAAAATTAGCCGAGGTTTCTGACCGCGCTACTATTACCTACTATGGTAAAACACATGAGCTAAGACCCTTAGTTATACTTAATGTAAGCGATCCTTCTAACCATAGCAATTTGGAAGCTATCCGTTCCAGGCATATGGAAGTAGTTAACCCTAATACAACAGTTTCCGACTTTTCTGATTTGCCAATTTTTGTAAATCTCGGATACAACGTTCATGGAAATGAACCTTCAGGTTCGGAAGCGGCTCTTCTTACCACCTATACGCTTGTAGCATCTAACAACGCTAAAGTTTTAGATTATTTAAAGCAAGCCGTTGTTTTCATTGATCCCACAATCAACCCTGATGGTCGCGATAGGCATACACAATGGGCAAACACATACCGTGGGAATCCCTTGGTGGTTGACCCAATAGACGCAGAGCATAACGAGATGTGGCCAAGAGGAAGAACGAATCACTATTGGTTTGACCTGAATCGCGATTGGCTATTGGCGATACACCCTGAAAGTCGCGGCAAGCTGAACTGGTTTCATAATTGGTATCCTAATGTGGTCACCGACTTTCATGAAATGGGTACAAGCAGCACCTATTTCTTTGAGCCGATGAAGGCGAATGCCTCTAAAAATCCAATTATGCCCAAAGAGAATTACACGACACTTAACGATACTTTCGCCAAATATTTTCAAGAAGGTTTAGATAAAATAGGTTCATTTTACTTCACTAAAGAGGTTTTTGACGGCACTTACCCCGGTTATGGGTCCTCTTATCCTGATATTCAAGGCGGGCTTGCATTACTTTTTGAACAGGCCAGCTCAAGGGGTCATGCCCAAGAAACGGAAATGGGCGATATCACTTTTGCGTTCACCATTCGCAACCAGTACATTACTAGTATGGCAACTATCAAAGCGTCGGTTGAGAACAATGATATGCTTTATAATTATCAGCAAGACTTTTTTAAATCCGCACTAAGCCGATCATCCAAAAGCGCCATTAAGGGTTATGTTTTTGGTGATGATGGTGATAAAAACAGGACGCAGGCATTTATTGACAAGCTGTTGATCCATAAAATAAAAGTATATGAGCTTGGTCAATCAATAACTCGTAACGGTTACGAGTATACGCCCGGATCTGCCTATGTGGTACCTGCCAATCAGGAACAATATAGGATGGTTCAGACCATGTTTGAAACTTATGATCAGTATACGGATAGTGTTTTTTACGATGCCTCCGGATGGTCTTTGGTCAATTTTTATAACATGCCCTATGCGGCGTTGACCGGTTCATTTTCAAAGGGAACTGAGGTGCTCGCTAAAACCAACAGGATGGAGGCAAAATCATTTGATTTTTCAAGCTATGCTTATCTTATACCATATAATGATTATAACGCTACTGCTGTTTTAAATCAGTTACTGGAAGGAGGGGCCCGGGTTACGTCGGCGTTTAAACCTTTTTCATTACATGGGAGGAAATATGACTACGGTACTTTAATGGTACCTGTGAGCAAGCAAAAAATAAAGTCAGATTCGCTGTACACGTTACTTGGGGAAGCTGCTAAACAATGGAATACAGAGATAGTGGCCGTAGCTACCGGTTATGCCACCGAAGGTATTGACTTGGGTAGCCGTTATTTTAGACCGGTTCAAAAGCCAAAGGCGCTGATGTGGATTGGTGGCTCCACCTCGTCTTACGAAGCCGGAGAGGTTTGGCACCTGCTGGACACCAGAATGAATATGCCCATTACCAAGGCCAGGATCGATCAGTTTAATCGCGTCGACTTAAGTAAATACAATACCATGGTCATGATCTCCGGTCGGTATGCTGAACTGGACTCTGTTAAGATCGGGAAAATCAATGACTGGGTACGCACTGGAAACACGTTAATCACCGTTCGAGAGGCTACTAAATGGGCCATTGATAAAAAGCTTGTGAAGGAAAAACTGGTACAAGAGAAGAAAGAGGAAAAAGATGGAAAAGGCGCTGCTGCGCCTGCGCGTTTGCCCTATGTAGAGGCGCCTGAGCATATTGGAAAAAAGGAAGTGGGGGGAGCTATATTTCAGACCGACATTGATTTGACACACCCTTTGGCATTAGGTTATACCCGAAATCTATTACCGGTTTACAGAAACAGTGAAGTTTGGCTAAAACCCAGCAGCAGCCCGTATGGTACAGTAGCCAAATACACTAATGAACCACACATAGATGGGTTCATTACAAAAAAGAATTTAGACGAATTTCTCAAACCTTCTGCGTCATTGGTGGTGAGCGCTGTTGGACGCGGCCGGGTAATCTTATTTGCTGATAACCCAAACTTTAGAGGTAGCTGGTACGGCACCAATCGCCTGTTTTTAAATGCCCTGTTTTTAGGGAATCATATAGGAGTACCTAAATAGACTATTTCTTTTTCATGGCCACCTCACCGCTTAAAAAGGCAATGGCTTTTTGAACTTGCCTGTCAATATCTTTGACGCTCGTTGTGTAATAAATTAAGCTGCGCTTTTTCCCATCAGTGAGTTTTTCAAACTTCATATTTAGCTCCTTATCCTGTGCCAGCAGTACTTCTAATACTTCCGGCATAGGAACGCCGAGTTGGTTGGGATCTTCGTTAAGTAAAATTGAGACCGGATCACCTTCATTTTTATGAAGTTTTTTAACGTATTTTCCCGCTACTATAATGAAGAAATTACCGTCTCCAAGATGATTGAGACCACATGAATAAGAAACCGAGTCATCAATCGTAATAATCAGCCTTGTGCCCTTTTTCTTAGGCATTTTATTTACCAGTTCCTTATCGATCTTCAGGTAGTGATAGCCACCTTTTCTTGGTTCTAGTTTTAACAGGGGCTGTTGCAGATTAATCATTTGCATGGTCAATTAACAGTTAAGGCCATCAGGTGTTATACTTGGCATTTGAAATACTCATTTGTCACCTAACCGTCAATTATAGTAAGTCGTCGAAGCTGTCTGAAATAAGGAAACTTTTGTGGCGTTATTAGTTTGTATCTTTTAAAACAGGAGACTTATGGAAGACCAACAATCACAATCTAACAAAAAAGAGATCAAGCTGAGGAGGGCGTTGATATTGGGGAATTTTTATCAGAAAAAAGTTGAGATAATTCGCGCCATTAATCAAGGTTACGAAACTATTATTGATACCATTATAGGACTAAAGGCAGATCTGGTGCTTACCAAGGAAGGTAGGTCTATCCCTAAAAGTTCAATCAAATTTATTTATCAATTATAATATTTCACGCCAAGCTGTACACCAAAGGTCGTTTTTAAACGGCCTTTTTTTATGATCAAAATCATTGGCTCAGGCTATCTTAAGCACTAGAGGGCTGCTCTTCGTTTTTTATATTCATTTTATGAAAACAATACTAATAGCGCTTGATCAGAATGAAGAATCTGAGAAGCTTCTGGAGTATGGGCAGAAACTGGCTTCGAAGTTCGATTCGAAAGTTTGCTTAGTTCACATTGCCACACCAGAACCTGACTTTGTTGGCTACAAAGTTGGACCACAATACATCCGGGATTTCAGAGCTAAGGAACTTAAAGAAGAACATAAATATTTAGTTGATCTGGCAGAGACACTTTCCAGGCAGGGAATTGAAGCTCAAGGGGCGCTGTTAGAAGGGTTTACTGCTGATATGATCGTTGAGGAGAGTGAAAAACTTGAAGCGGATTTAATCATCCTCGGGTCGCATAAGCATAGCTTTTTATATAGAGTTTTTGTAGGTGATACCACCGAAAGTGTATTGAAAAAGTCTAAAATACCAGTGCTTGTAATCCCTGTTTCGGATTAAATATTCAGCCAGTAAGTCATTTTAAATACTAAACCACGATTCTTAACAGTAAGATCTGTGGTAGTGTAATTATCGGTGTAGACAATAAAAATGTCCGACATGGGTTTATATCTCCACTGAAAGCGGCTGTTGATATTAAAATTTTCGGACTGGGTATTGTATTGTAAAAAGGTAGTCCAGAACATTTTGTTGCTGAATGAAACCTCAGCGCGAGGTCCTATCAGGTGTAAATCAGTGGCGCCAAATTCCTTGAGATCGACCCGGTTTTGTGTATAGGCAATGCCAAAGTTACCCCAAGGCTGACGCCTGATGTTGATATTTGAGGACATGGTAAGCTTAGTGCCGTTGTAAAACGATCCATAGGTTACATCCAAGTCTCCTGATAACTGCTTTCGACTGTTAGTAGCAAAGTACCCGCTTACTTCAGTAAAATCATATCGCTCCGCCGGTAGAAATACATCATCTCCTATAAGATCCAAAGCAAAAGGCAGCTTTACACCGTTATGTCTGATGCGGATCCGTGCCTCGGCGCTGTTTCTGAAACTCACGAAATAAACCAAGTTTAACAGTTCCTCATTAAAAGATCCATCAGCATTAAAGGTCCAGACCGCCCAAAGGCGAGGGCCATGCATATTTATGGGACTTCCGGCTTTAGGGTAATGGTTGTAGCCAATCCAGGGGTTGAAATCTTTATACCCGAGCCTAACTGTAGTATCTGCAACGGCGTCATAATTTTCAAGACGTGGTGTGAAGCCCACGTCAGCTACAAAATGACGATCTACCTGCGAAGCTGTTACGCCCCAGAAAAGCCGTCTGCTCCGGTAGGTCAGTAGTGCAGTATAAAACCCATTGGCGCTATTTTTCTCAGGAGTGAAGGATTGATGATGCTTTAGATACCCACTCCATTTACCATCCTGAGAAAGATATTCAAACTCCAAACCACCCACCCTATTGTAATCTTTAGCAACGCCATTTTCTTGCTGTCCATTGCTTTGGCGGTTTACCCAAATGCCTTTTATACTACTTCTGCTTAACACACGTTTTTGAAAAGCGCCAACCGCATAATTCTGTGCACTTTGATCATCCGTAGCCGCAGTTTGAATATCCATGACACCTATTCTCAAGCTATTTGTAAGATTTCCGGATAGTCGTGCTCCATATTGAATAGGTACGGGGTCGCCATCATTAAGCCCTATCCTTCGCGAGAAAAAGGGGCGGGCATTCCACCTTCCGAATTCGGAGAAGATGTCACTGTTTTCAAGGAAGAAATTTCTGCGCTCAGGAAAGAAAAGACTGAACCGGGAAAGGTTAGTTACCTGTTGGTCCACATCTACATTTGAGAAATCCGGATTTATGGTCAGGTCCAGGTTTAGAGATGAGGTAACGGCTACCTTTGCGTCCATACCAACATCGATATCCGATTCCAGCGGTTCATCGTCCTCATGATTTCTGGATACACCTCCCGCCAAATAGGGTAGCACAGCAATTTTGCCTTTAGTCACCGGTGGTTTTTGATCCCACACCAAAAGGCCGTTATACCCCAGTTCAATGACCCGGAAATTTACCGGTGTCCGAGTCCATGTGCTGTAAACATTGCGTTGCATATCATTACGGGCAAAGTTGATTCCCCATCTCACGTTTTCAGTATTGTATCTAAGTGTTTTAAAGGGGATGGCCATTTCTACCTGCCACCTGTCTTCGTGCTGCACTACTTTGGAAAACCACTTATTGTCCCAGTTTCTGTCTCCATCTGTTCCCCAGCTATTTACGGTCAAAACTCCCTCCATTTGAGCGCCACCGGCATTAACACCAAACATAAAGCCGTTACTCCGTTCATTGATGGGATCAAGGGCCACGGTAAAGCCGTCACTGTTCCAATGACTGTTGTTATCGCGCCTTAACGATTGAATAATACGTTTGCCCTCATCATATAAGATGGCTGAAACATAAAGAAACTCATCGTCATAGGTAACGCGGACTTCTGTTTTAGCCTCTGCTTTTCCCGAGTCAGAAGGCCATTGATTCATAAATTCACTAATGACCTGCGCACTTTTCCACCCGGCTTCACTGGGTTCTCCGTCAAGGGTGATGGCGCTTGTTGACTTGACAATCTCCAGATGATATAGATCTCTGGTGTCTTGCGCTGAGCTTGTAAGGTAAAACAGAAATAGTAATAATAGCAAAGATAGCCTCATAGAGTTTTAGGTTGACCCATCTCTCTTTACTACCCTCATTAAAATAGGGTTAGGCTAAAACTCCCTTTTTAGCTCAACAACTCTGATTCAAGTATCAACTACATAAATCCCTATTTTTAAGTTGTTTAAGTGCTCATTTGGGTCGTTGGTAGAAGTTTCTGGTGAGAGAGTCGAAATAAAATTTGAGCTGCAACTTTAACCCGTTTTAGACGATTAATTTTATATTGTGAAATCACGTCTGTTGTAGTCGGGGCACTTAGAATGCAAGGGAAACTTATTACAATATATCATCAAATACCACGAATTGGGAGGCATTTCCTTTTTTGGGTGTTGTTTATTACCTTTTTTGCGGTACTCTATGGTAGCTTTGATGAAGAGTACTTTAAACAATTTCAAATCCAGTTGCTTTATTTACCTGAGAAGCTGCTGGCCACTTATTTCACTATTTATTTCCTCCTACCGAGGTACCTTCTTAAGGAGGAATACCTGACTTTCTTTGGACTTCTTGGGCTGATATTAGTTGTATCGGGGTTCATACACTGGGTTACAGCTTTATACATCGAAATCCCCCTGTTTTTTCCGAATGAAAACTGGGGTCCGCTTTGGTATCCCAATAAGATATTAAAATCAGCTACCTACATCTATCCCGTAGTAGTATTGGCCACCTTGATTAAGTTCTTCAAGCACTGGTACAAATATCAGCAAGCTACACAGCAACTCATTGAGGACAAGCTGAGCGCTGAATTGAAATTTTTACGTTCACAGATCCACCCTCACTTTTTATTTAATACCCTTAACAACCTTTATGCACTTACTCTTAAAAAGTCAGACAACGCCCCGGAAGTAGTTCTTAAGCTTTCTCATCTTTTGAATTATATGCTTTATGAGTGCAACACCGAACGGGTGCCGTTATCCAAAGAAATCGAATTAATACAAAACTATGTTTCATTGGAAAGACTTCGCTATGGCGAACGCCTGGACGTTGCTTTTAATGTCAGCGGTGTAAGTGGTAACCATGTAATAGCTCCCATGCTTATTTTACCATTTGTAGAGAATAGCTTTAAGCACGGAACGAGCGATGAAACGGAAAACTCGTGGGTAAGCATCGACCTTAGTATAAAAGGGAACAGCATGGTGCTGAAAGTGGATAACAGTAAGAGTAAGGAATTAAGCAGGGATGAACAGAAGTACAGGGAAGGTATTGGACTGCAAAATGTAAAAAGGAGGCTTCAGCTTTCTTATCAGGGAAATTATGATCTCAAAATTCTGGATACTGATGAATCCTACCTGGTAGTACTTAAAATTGAATTAGACAACAAATCTTCTGAGGAAGATAATGCGTTAAGAACAGTATGAAAATTAAATGCCTGATTGTAGATGATGAGCCACTAGCGGTAGAGATCATAGAATCTTACCTTGCCAGATTGGACGATATGGAAGTAGTAGCCAAGTGCAACAATGCATTACGGGCATTTGAAATTTTACAGAAAGAGCATATTGATCTTTTATTTCTTGATATCCAAATGCCCAAGCTTACAGGGATCGATTTTTTAAAAACCCTAAAGAACCCGCCAAAAGTAATACTCACAACGGCGTATCGTGAATATGCTTTAGAAGGGTACGAGCTTGATGTATTGGATTACTTGCTCAAACCTATTTCTTTCGAGCGATTCTTTAAGGCGGTAAGTAAGGTTTATAAAAAAGGGTTTTCTGACGATTCAGCGGGTATCACTAAAGATTCCAATGGCAATGAACCTTATATTTATCTCAAGGCGGATAAAAAAATGGTGAAGGTTCTGCTTAATGATATTCGTTATATTGAAAGCCTTAAGGACTATGTAAGGTTAAAGACGTCGGGCCGTGACGTGATCACCCATCAAACCATCAGTTATTTTGAAGAGAAACTTCCTGAAGACCAGTTTATCCGTATCCATAGATCATTTATCGTACCTGTTAACAAGATAGAAAGCTTTTCAGCTTCCGCCATAGAAGTACCAGGTAAGGAATTACCTATCGGCAGGATGTATAAAAACCAGGTATTGGCGGTATTGAATGAGATGCGTAATATGTGATATAGGTTGTCATATGAGTCGTCTGACCACTCCAAGTGGTCTGACGACTAAATCCGCTTCCTAGTATCCATACTTCTCCTTCCACAAAGCCCTGAGGCGTTTTCTCATTTCCTCTTCACGTGCATTATTTCCGGGATCGTACAGTTTGGTTTCCTTAATTTCTTCAGGCAGGAATTCCATATGAGCAAAGTTATTGGCGTGATCATGCGCGTACTGATACCCTTTACCGTAACCTGAGTCCTTCATTAGTTGGGGTGGTGAGTTTCTAATGGCCATGGGTACTTGCAGATCACCGGTATCACGAACAAGCGCCTGTGCTTTATTAATAGCAATATAACTTGCATTGCTTTTAGGTGAACAGGCTAAATAAGTAGCACATTGCGATAAAATGATTCTTGCTTCAGGGTAGCCAATGACTGTTACGGCCTGAAATGTATTAGTAGCGATGACCAGTGCCGTGGGATTGGCGTTACCAATATCTTCTGACGCCAGGATCACCATTCTTCGGGCAATGAACTTTACGTCCTCGCCGCCCTCAATCATTCTGGCTAAGTAGTAAACCGCAGCATTTGGGTCGCTACCTCGAAGTGATTTGATGAATGCGGAGATAATATCGTAATGTTGTTCACCACTTTTATCATAAATGGCCACACGCTGTTGCGCAATATTTTTAACGAGCTGATCGGTGATTACTACCTTTTTATCACTCACAGAATCCGTTACTAACTCCAATAGGTTTAGCAGTTTTCTGGCGTCACCTCCTGAGATTTGAAGCAGCGCCCTCCTTTCCTTGATCTCAACACTCTTCTTTTTTAACGCCTCATCTGTTGAAAGAGCCTGATTTATCAGCTGCATCAAATTCTCCTCCGTTAGTGACTTCAACGTATAGACCTGGCAGCGACTCAGTAATGCGGAATTCACCTCGAAAGACGGATTTTCTGTCGTAGCGCCTATCAGTGTAATTGTTCCCTTTTCTACCGCACCCAGCAGTGCATCTTGTTGTGATTTATTAAAACGATGGATCTCATCAATAAACAGAATGGCTTTGGACTGCCTTTTTGCTTTAGATATGACCTCGCGAACATCTTTAACCCCGGCGCTTACCGCGCTTAAGGTATAAAAAGGAGATTTGATTTCATTGGCTATAATGTTGGCAATCGTAGTCTTGCCAACTCCGGGAGGCCCCCAAAGGATCATTGAAGGAATAACTCCCGAACGAATCGTTTTTCTGAGAATACCTTGCCCCCCCACAAGGTGTTCCTGACCAATTAATTGCTCTAATGAAGAGGGTCTCAGACGTTCCGGTAAGGGTAGATTCAGATCAAACATATTAGTATGACTAAGTTACTTTTTTGAAAGATTACTTAGTGGCATGCGGTCGTCAATTTGTTGGGCCATTGTTTACTGAGATATGAATTACATCTACGAAGTTACTTTCCTGCCCTTATCGAGCATAACTACATCGCTGGGTGAAATGATCGACTTATATCATAATCAGGCGGGATAATAAACATTAATTTGCTGCGGCTTTTCTTGCAAAATGGCTGTTCAGCAGACTTAGCAATTCAGGCGCTGTTAAAGAATACATAAACCGGTAGTTCTTTTCGTTAAACTCTCTCAAAATCTGATAGTACTTTTCCTCGCTAAGCTTATGTTTGAGCATATACGATTTTCTAAGTGTGGAATCAGTTACAATGAGTTCGGTGTAAACTTTTGCCCTGTCGTTTTCTAGCAGATACCTTTTGGTGTACTTAGCATCCTTCTTTGACTTACTTAAGTAAAAAGGTCCTCTTTTTGGTGAGCGGGTAATGTCAATATACTCGTCCCTAAATAGGTTTTCATAGTACTGCTCTATGGTCTTTTCGCGTACGGTTACATTCTCCAATAACTTAGGAAGCTGCGGAAGAGCTATTAGCAGAGGCTCATGATCATAGATAGGTAGCTCAAATGAATTGTACCCTATCATTGAAAAAACCAATGTGTCAAGAAGAGCGACGTTGAGCGAGAAACTGCCATTAACGTTTGCAGCGGTACCCTGAGAAGTATTTTTTATTTGTACACTGGCATAGGGCAGTCTTTCAAATGTGGCAGAATCGATTACTATACCTTTAATCAATGCTCTTTCTTGTGAAAAGCTTAATTGATAGCAAGAGACTATAATCAGAATCGACAATAACTTTTTTATCATACTAGATTTCCACATCGGCCACCACTATGAGCGTGCTCAAATTTACAGTTTTAACGAGTGTGAGCTCATCCGTGTTTGTAATTTGCTTAAGCCTGATGATTTTTAACTTTTGATCTTAGGTTTTATTGCAGAAAGGGTCAATTTTGAAAATAAAAAAGAATGGGTAACCTATTTTACTTGCTCGGCCTTGCTGCGGCAATCTGGGTAGTTTATGATCTTTGGGTAAAAAACTACAGATTATCAGATACGGAAAAACTGATCTGGACTATTTGTGCCATTTTCTTCAATGTAATCACCGCAGTAATTTACTACATCACGCAGAAGAGGAGATGAGGGCATAACACTGTCATTCCTGATGCAGCAAAGCACAAATCAGGAATCTTCTTCAATATTCTGCGTAGATCAGAGGTTTACAGGTAGAAATGGCTATTTTATTTCAGGTGCTTCAAAATTGAAATTGTCTCTTCAAGCATGTCATCGTCAAAATCCAGATGTGTAACAAATCGAATTTCCTTGGGGCCAAAAGGCACGGCTTTTATCCCGGCTTCTTCCAGTCGGTTCATAAACTCATCGGATGTACGATTAACGGCCAGCTTAAAGATCACAATGTTGGTGTCCACAGGCAATACTGATTCAACAAATGATAGTTCCTCCAAAGCATCACCAACTGTTTTTGCACGTGCGTGATCTTCCTTGAGCCGCTCTACGTGATGATCTAATGCATAAATGCAAGCTGCGGCCAAGTAGCCCGCCTGACGCATACCACCACCAAAATGCTTTCGGACTCGTCTCGCTTGCTTAATATAGGCTTGTGAACCCAGTAGTACTGATCCAACCGGAGCGCCCAAGCCCTTAGACAAGCAGATGGATATAGTATCAAAACATTGGCCGTAGGCTTTAGGATCATCTCCTGTTTCAACCAAAGCATTAAAAAGGCGTGCACCATCCAGGTGCAATTTCAGATCATTTTTACGACCGAACTCACTAATGGATTTTATATCCTCCATTTTATAAAAGCAGCCACCTCCTTTATTGACCGTATTCTCTAATTCTATGATCGCACTCTTGGGAAAGTGAACGTCATCAGGGTTGATTGAACCCATGATCTCATCAAGGCTCAGTCGACCGCGATCTCCTTTTAATAACTTAAAAGAAAGGCCACTGTTTCCGGCTACCCCGCCTCCTTCATATTTATAAATGTGCGCACCTTCATAGCAAATAACTTCTTCATACGGATTGGATAAAACGCGGATGCCTATCTGATTGGTCATAGTTCCAGACGGACAATAGATAGCTGCGTCCATGCCAAATAGCTCTGCACACTTCCGCTCTAACGTATTTATGGTAGGGTCTTCTCCAAAAACATCATCACCTACCTCTGCTGACATCATAGCATCCAGCATCGCGGGAGTGGGCTTTGTTAACGTGTCACTTCTTAAGTCAATCATAAGGATTAAACTTAGCCGATTTTACTCTAAATCTGGTAACAAGAAACAAATTGAGCGTTGAAAAAATATACTTCTATTGCTTCTAAGGCGACTTTTTTCGAAGAATTTCAAAAAAGTTAAAAAAAAGTTAAAAAAAAGTGAATCACTGTTGACATAGGGCTGTCACCACCACCTCGTTAATTGCTAACAGAAACAATTTCAACGGATATGAAAACATTTTTCATTTTAACTCTAACCATAATGATAACAATGACAATCGCAAAGGAAGCAGCTGTTTATGAACTAGTAGTTTACAAGATCAAATCGGACTATTCAGACACGTACGATGAAGTGCTGGAAGAAGCCCGCCAGTATATTCTAAAGTTTCCTGGCCTTATTGAACACCAGACATTTCGCTCTTCAGAAAACAGCCTGGTATTCATGGATCTGGTAAAGTGGAACTCTCTTGAAGAGGCCCTGGAAGCTGCCAAAAAGCTTGAAAATATGAAGGAACTCGCGCCATTTATGGGCGCCTTTGAAGAAATAAAAATTATGGACCATTTTGAATTATTTGATACTGAAAATATGAGCAAACTAGATCTTATTAAAACTGACAAAACCTACTATTTGGCTAAAGCGCAACCGCAAATAATTGAGGCCACTTCTTATAATTATCTGACCATATCAGGTGTTTCAGCGCCGGAAGATGAAGTTTTCATAAAAGCCATTGAAGCGCTGTACGCCGTGGCCTATGGTGTGAAATTTACCTACAAGGAAGAAGGTAAGGATTTTGTAGTACCTAAAATGGAAGGCCAGTGGTGGGTAGAAGGTGAGCTGCCTTTTGAACAGACCCCAAGAGAGGAATGGCACTGGAATATTGTTATTCCCATGCCTGATTTTGTGGACAAGAAGACCGTAGAATCTGCTGTTCAAACCGCCATTGCCAAAAAGGGGTCCCCTCAAACTAGTGAAGTTGAGTTTAAAAAATTGAATGAGGGTAAAAGCGCACAGATACTGCACATAGGCAGTTATGAAGAAGAAGCACCGACGCTGGAAAAGCTTTTTGCATTTGTCGCGGAGCAGGGATTGGAAATCAATGGCTACCACCATGAGATCTACCTGTCTGATCCGCGTAGAACAGAACCTTCGAAACTAAGAACAATACTGAGGTATCCGGTAAAATAAGCCTTTATGGAAAGTCGTCTGACCACTCCAAGTGGTCTGACGACTAAATCATTTCAAAACCTCGTCTTTCTCCAAAAAGCCAAACGTACCATCCGGTTTTTCTACACGAACGTAATTGTGATTCACAGCCACAATCCGGATCTCATCTTCCACATGTAACGTATCAAGGGGCGCTACTCTTTTGTTCATAGACGCTTTTAAGAGTCTTCGAGTAGTAAGTGTCATAGACTTGCCTAGCAAGGTTGTATCCACAAGAAAAAGGTCAGGACGTTCATACTCTGGTACAATGAACGGGTAGGGATCAACGGGACCATTTTTGTAAATGCCAAAATGCAAGTGCGGAGCTGTGGTTCTGGCATTGCCGGAGTTACCTACGGTTCCGATGGTGTCGCCGGGTTGTACCCTATCTCCCCGCTTCACTTTGAATTCTTCTAAATGAGCAAAATAAAGGCTGCTTCCTCTTTTACTATCGCGTAGCCAGATCACTTCACCACCGATACCACGGGTACCTACAAAGCGCACCCGCGCTTCTACCGGCGCTATAACAGGGGTATGCCGTTTTGCAAAAATATCGACTCCATGATGCACGCGTTTTCCACCGTCCCGTGGATCGCCAAAAACACTTAGGATAGCGGCCTTATTCTTGCCGGCTACAGGAAATTCCAGTGTGGGTACGGTTTGGATAGTGATGGTAAACTGGCCACCCCGAAGCAATTCCGGTTGTAGACGTAAAATGTATTCTGCATTTCTTCGTGGCTCAAAACCCAGCTGTAAGGTACTGTCGGCCGAGGCGACCTGTTTGTATAAGCTCAGGGAGTCGTTTTCCACCCTGAAAAGGTCTACAAAAACCCGGGTGGTATCCGTCGAGATCAGGCCGATATCGACTAATACTTTCTGGCCCCGTTTCGCTTCAAACCGGTAGCCATGCGCGTCTGGCTTGAGGTCTGAAATCACAAAAGCTTCCTGGTAGGGGAGTCGCACTTCAATTTCTTCTTCAAAGGGCCGCTCGGTTGCCGCCAGCCATTCTTTCCCTAAGGCAGTGCTCAAAAGGTTGGCTTGCTTCAGTGAATACCAGTACGCCTCATGATCGTTGCGTGGGTAAAACCGCTCGGGAACAATTTCTTCCGTTGAACAAGAAGAAATTAGTACAAGTAGAATCAGGCAGACGACAAGATGTTTGGGCATAAAATAGATACGACATTCTATTCACCCAGGTTGAACTATTTGAAGGATTTCAAGAAAGGAGGGATGCTCGTTTGCAAATAGTGCGGGCCATTCGCGGATAAAGCGTGGCTCTGAGCTAATGTGGATGAGAATGGCCTTTAT
>CALBPF010000053.1 GCA_937899105.1 uncultured Flammeovirgaceae bacterium
CCTTTTCCAACAAAACCTATCAACCTTAACTTTAAAAATAACCACTTAATCTTTTGTCGTGTACTGTATATAAAATCAACCTTTTCACATATTTTATCTTTACCGGCGTGGTGCTACTGTTCGCCTGTTCGGATGATGACCCTGCGGTCATAAGCGCCGAATATTTTATAGGTGTAGAGGCCTCGACAAACCCAGCAACCGACGTTTTAAGCCCAGCAGCTTCCATTGACGAGGGGATTATATCACCGGTAAATAATGGCTTTGAACAACCCGCCTGGATGACGTTCATTCAGGGAGAAGATCAAATTTTTACGGGGGGTTATACCGCAGCCCCAGAGTTCACCAGTTACGAGTTAGTTAACGGTCAACTGACAAAAGGTGAAAGCTTCTTCACAGATCTTGATATTTATGCGCTAGACGTGGTAGATGAGGGTACCATGGTGCTTATGGGCTCGGCAAGAACAGGCCTAAGCGCTAAGGTAATCTACTCCATCAATACCAATGCAATGGCTATAGTAAAAGCAGATACTATAGATTTCGGGAACGATGTAGAGAACAACCAGGTAGCGTTTCCAGTAGATCTGGCCGTAAGAGGTGATAAGTTATTTGCCGCCTACTATATGGTATCGGCTTCCGGCGATTTTTCTACCCCTCAATCGGATGAAGCAAAAGTGGCTGTTTTCAGCTATCCGGAAATAAAGTTTGAAAAGATCATTACGGATGATCGTGCCCCCAACATTGGAAGATACTACACTTTTAATGCACTGGAGGAGGCTGAAAATGGTGATATATATGCTTATTCGCCATCCTCATTGGCCTGTGGCTATGCCCCTGTACCCTCAAAAAATTCAGCTGTACTCAGGATAAAAAATGGAGAAAGTGAATTTGACCCCTCTTTCTACATAGATTTTGAAACTATAAGTGGAGGATATAAAATCAACGATTTGTATTACGTAGCCAATGGCAAAGCTGTGGTTCGCGTCCTAAAAGAAGATGAAACTAACCCAGCATATCTGTGGGCTACTTATGCGCCAACCTCTGATATTCCACTTTTAGAAACCGGTATACTGGACTTAAACAGCGGCGCCTTTAGCCTTTTGAGCAATGTGCCAAAAGGTGGCGGTGGATGGAACAGCGCTACTTTAGTAGAAGGAAGCAGACTTTATCTTGGGGTGAGCAATAGCAGCTATGCAGGGATCTATGTGATTGACGTGGATAATGAAACTGCGATAGAAGGCGCTCAAATAGATGGCAACTACGCCAAAGCCATATTATCCCTTTAAAAAAGAAAGAGTCAAATTGTCTGGCAGACTGATCTGCCAGATAATTTTTTTATGAAAAAGCGTCTAAAAAAGGTCGCATATAAGTTACATCTCATTATTGGGCTGGCATCAGGACTTGTAGTTTTCATAGTAGCCATTACTGGTTGCCTTTGGGTTTTTCAAGAGGAGGTGACTCTGATTCTCGAAGGGAAACATAAGGTTATTCCCCAAAAGCGAGCTTTCATCTCCCCAAGTAAAGCCAGGAAAATCGCCCTGACGGTGTATGCCGATAAGTCCGTGCATGGTACGGCTTACGGCGATCCGGACGATCCGGTAGAAGTAATTTTTTACCAACCGGAGCCCGAATTCTATCACTCCGTTTTTCTAAATCCCTATTCAGGTGAAATACTGGGTACTAAAGATCATCGCAAAGGTTTCTTTTGGTTTGTGCTCCGAGGCCATTTATACCTATGGCTCCCACAAAGCATCGGCTCACAGATGAACTCATACGGTACAATGGCCTTTGTAGTCATGTTATTTACCGGCATTATTTTATGGTGGCCGAAGAATAAGAAAGGTCGAAAAGTACGACTTAAACTCAACTGGAAGTCCAACATACCATGGAGACGCAAGTATTTAGACTTTCACAGAGTTATAGGTTTTTACGTATCCATTGTAGCCCTGATAATCGCTTTTAGCGGCTTAATCATGGCATTTAACTGGGTCTATTACGTGACTTATAAAAGCTGGGGTGGGGATAAAGATCCACGTTTCATAATTCCGAATAGTAACCCCATTCACACACTTAAAGATGAAAATTTCGTGTTAGATAGAATAGTACAGAAAATCGCAGCCGAGGCGGCCAATTATAATAAAATTGAGGTACACTACCCAGATTCTGATACCTCTAGCATTTATATTGAGATAGCAAAAAAGTCAGGAGTCTATTATAGTTCTGACTACCGCTTTTTTGATCAATACTCCGGTGAAGAGTTAGATGCCAACAGCATTTACGGCAAATACCAAGAAGCTAGTATAGCGGATAGAGTCATTCGCATGAATTATGATATACATGTGGGCGCAATAGGTGGTTTGGCAGGAAAAATTATAGCTTTTTTTGCCAGTCTTTTATGTGCTTCGCTTCCGGTAACTGGTTTTATGATATGGTTTAGCCGTAATAGAAGACTTCTTTCAAAGTTTTGAAGCGGTATTACCTGTAAATACCATCTATTGCTAGACGTTAAGCCTCCACCATCTCCTCAATTTCCTGCTCGACTTGTGTCAGCCAAGCCTCAAGTCTGGGCTCATTCATATCATATTGGTTTTCAAAATCTAGCGCCAAGCCATAGAAATAATCCTCATTGTAGAGTCCTTTGGACTCATCAAACTCGTACCCTTCGGTTGACCACATGCCGATGATATGACCACCATTAGCAACGATTACCTCTCCGAGAATGCCCAACCCATCCACAAAATATTCGGCATAGCCTGTTTGATCCCCGAGCCCAAACATCGCCACTACTTTGCCCGAAAAGTCTATCGTTTTAAATTCTTCATAGAAGTCTTCGAAATCACTTTGCAAATCACCATCATACCATGTGGATAACCCGATAATAATAATATCGAACCGGTCATAATCTGCTGTGGTCATATTGCAAGCCTCGATCATTTCTATTTCTGAAATTTTCCAGAGCTCTTTTAAATGATGTGCTATACCTTCTGTGTTTCCTGTGTCTGATCCAAAAAAAAGACCGACTTCATTTTCAATGTAAAACGACATATATCCAAGATTTTTTTGCAAAGTTGGGCGCCAACTTCTTTGGTGTCAATAGTTAGAACTAGTGATTTTTGCTCTTTTAAAATTATTTCTCCACACATTGCTCCTAATTTCAAACAGGCAATTAATGAAAAATCCTAGTAGCAACGAAGCCTGGTTAAAGCCCTATTAATTTCCGGGTCCACGGATTGGTATCCCTACACGACCAATAGTATAGCCGGTGACTTATATCATTCTACTATAAATTTCCCTCGCATTAAACCCCAATGACCGGGAAAAGAACAAAGGAATTCATAGGAGCCCTTATCAGGAGCTTCAAATGTAATCATTGTTGTCTCGCCGCCTCCGATCAATGCGGTATGTATCAGTATATCATCACTCTCAGGAATATAATCATTCTCCTTGGCCTCGATCGCTTTTTGAGCAAAAGCAGCCACATCTGTTCCCTCCTTAAGAATAACCACATTATGCCCCATAACTGCTTTGGCCAGCTTACCGGTATGGTTTAAAGTTAACTCAACTTTAGCGCCCGCAGTAACCCGTAGCTCCTCCTTATCAAAGCGCATGAGGTCATCGCTATTGACCACAAGCTTTATCGCACCATTTTCAGTATATTCAGGTGTTGCAGACGTCTTCGATGCCGATTCATTGGATTTTTCCTGTTGGCCGCCACATGTCGTTAATAACGTTATACTTATAAATATAAGGGCGGTTTTTACGGCAATTAAACTTACCGTCTTACTATTGTTTCTCAAGATTACATATCAGTTTGGTATCCTGTAAAAATACACGCCACACATCGTAATTCATTGATTACGTTCACAAAATCACAAAGCAAGATTAGTTAAGATCGTATTTCACCAGCAGCTTCTGGGAGAGATAGCCTTTGCCTCCGTCGTAAACTTCAGTCCATCCGTTTTTCTTAAGGTACTTCACCAAAAAATGGTTGAGTAGCCCATGAGAAACCAGCAGAGTCTTACCGTTAAGCAAGGCATCCTTTTCAAGGAACTTTACACCTTGACGGGCACGGGTCTTAGCTTGTGAAAAACTCTCAATCCCTTTTTTATTAAGCCCCATAAACCACAAAACGCGGGATGTAGTCAGCCAGAATTTAAGGCCTAGTTTAATATTCGGGAAGGAAAATATCTTACGTTCAAATTCCCGAAACAGAGAGTCGGGGCGTTGTAGATCTTCTCTGTTAAAAACTAACCTTGCTGTCGAAATAGATCGTGGAATAGAACTTGTGTGTATTACCTCTAGCTCCTCATCGTCGATGCTGACGGGTACAAACTCAGGAGGATAGATGCCAACAGAGTCGTAATCTTTAATAAACTGGATAGCTTCTTTTCGCTTTTTCCACCCCTTTTTATTGAGGGCAGGCTCTCCGTGCCGTAACAGAATGATTTGTGAAAGTTTAGCATAATCGGCTACCAAAGCCATCCGCTCAGAAGCAAAGTGAATAGTTTCAGGTTTCTTTTTAGACTTTTTTTGAAGCGAGTCATAGTATTGTTCCAGTCTCTGGATCTGGCTATAGGAATTTGATCCCATGCTAGGGAGGAACCAGCATACCAGTAATGAAAATACGTATATCCTTGAGATCAAATTCTTATCTTTAAATCTTTGCAAGATAGTAGATTAGAACAGCTGAATTCAAAACTGATGCAAATAAGTAATCTTACCTATCAATTCTTTTTGTGAAAAACGATTCTCTAATAAATTATCATCCGATTGATTGCTGTTAAAGACAATATAAATAAACGAAAGTGGTCGATACTCCCAGGAGAAGCGTAAATTCCAAATGTCTGCTTCATTGGCGCTGTTCCATTGATAGGAGCCAATAAGCTGTACTCTCGGGTTTAAAGCAAGGCGAGCCCTGGTGGACAGCAAATGTGTGTTAAGGTTACGATTCTCTTCGCCTAAATCCCTGAACTCGTTATATCTGTAACTCCCTGTTAATTCTACATAAGGTATGGGTGAAATCCTAAAACTACCGCGCCAGCTACTAATTCTACCGCTGAAGAAACCGCCCCCTTCATATCTAAGCGACCCGGCAAATTTTCTTGAAAAGTCACTGGCAATACCAATTTCCATGGTTCCGAATTGGTAATATCCGGAGTTAATATCAATAGCAAGCGGACTAAATCCTTCGTCTAACTGCTGCCACTCCTGGTTAATGCGAATTTCAAACTCACCTCCTTTATCAAATTCCATATCCACTACGGCCAAATTGGCGATAGCTTGCTGAAAGGAACCATCTGAGGCACGCCAGTAGATATCTACTTGACCATCGGGGCCATAGCTGCGAATAAAATCAGGAAGCCATGTTGGCCGAAGGTCAAGATCAACTCTTGGTCTTAACCGAACGAAGTCAGCAAAACCTAGAAATCCACTCCCCGGAAGATAATTCTCTGTAGCGAATTGTCCGATTAAACTCATAAATAACCAATTCGTTTCTTGCCACATAGCGAAATGACCTGCAAGCCCATCGCCAACCTCAGAATCTGTAGAAGCGGAAATCATGGTTTCTAAAGAGAGAGACTGTTTTGGCCGAAGAAAGCTATTAATAGTGGCAGTGGCATTGGTCGTACCCCCATTACCTTCGAATGCATCGTCCTGCCTCCAGGTGACCATACCTCCCAATCTGCTCTGTTCTGAAAAGTTTCTAACATATCTTCCAACCGCAAAGTGAGCGGCTGGGCTACCGGACGTTTCACGCTGTCGCATAACTAACATTCCGGAGGTTTGCTTGTTTGTCTGACTGGTAAGACGCAAGCCTCCATCCAGAGAAATAGGTTGCCCATCGTCATCAAGACCGATTCTTCTACTAAAAAAAGGCTGTATAAGATCCGTTGAGCTTGTTCTGAAAATATTAGCGTTTTCAAGAAAAAATTGCCGTCTTTCCGGGAACAAGACAGAAAAACGCGTCAAATTTTGTACTTGCTGATCCACATCGGCCTGTGCAAAGTCAGTATTAATGGTTCCGTCTACAACCGTATTTGGGGTTATGGCCCATTTAAATTCGCCTCCAAATTTTAAATTATCAGAGTTTACCATAGGTGCATCACCTTCAGTTGTTTCACCGGAAGTCGCAAGTACATAAGGATTGATCTGAAAGTTTGCGGAGGGCGGCGGTAGTTCTAACCCCTTTAACACTGCAGCATACGCCATTCGAAAATGAGAAAAAATACGCGGGTAAGCGGGCCATGTAGTCCACTCACGATTTCTTCTGATGTTTCTATTAAAAGAGATCAACATCTCGTCACTATTTTCATTGTATCTCAGGGTCTTCCAGGGAATAGCCATCTCCACAATCCAAGCTGAATCCGTTATTGCGGTACGTGCATACCAGAGGGCATCCCAGTTTACATTGCCATCCCATTCGTCACCATCGATAACTTGTATCTCGCGCTGGGCGCCGTAAGGGGTAACTTCAAAGCCGACAGCGTTACGCCGGTCTTTTAACCCATCAATAGCTACTGAAAACCGGTCATTACTGTACCCGGCGAAATCTCTCTGTAAATTAAGTACGCGCAACTTATCCGGGTCTTTAAGGCTGTCATAACATACGGCGCTTATGTATAAAAAGGTCTCGTTAAAAAGTATTCTAACCTCGGTATCCACGCTGGCGGCCTCCCCCTGAAGGGGGTCGCGCTGAGTAAAACCTGATATTTTTGGAGGTCGATTCCACTCAGGTTCGTTTAAAATCCCATCTAACTTAATAGCGCCCGATGCTACTTTGGTGGTGTAGACTTCCTTAGGGTTCTCCGGTGGGGAAAAGGCTTTTTGAGCCGTTGCAGTAGGAGATATTATTTCAACAAGTACAAAAAAAATTAGAGATCGGCATATATAGGAATGATTTTTTCGCACGGTTTAAATTGTTTCTTATCCCATTTATTTGAGCTAACCTTTCGTTCATGAAATGGTTTCAATCATGAATATATTTCACTAGAACTAGTGATTAGCGTCAATTTAAAAGACATCTGGAACTCAATAACGTGTGTGAGCGCATCACTTTGAAATCATCAAACTACAAATGCATGAGCTTTGACTCTTCTCGATCAAACCTTGCTAAAATCATCAACGGCTTTTGCTGCCAGTGCGCGGCTTTCATCTTTGAACATTTTTCGGAGTTTTCTCTTTAGATACGGACAATCGGTAGATTTTATAGCCCCTAAAATGATCCGGTATTGCATCGTTGGATTCTCCTGGATTCGCTGTTGCAGGTCTATAAAAAATTGATCAAAGTCAGAAGGCTGGTTCATGGGCTATTTATTATTTTATGTGCTTCGTGTAATGTCTCCGTCTCATATAAAGCCCGTAATACCGGATCGATATCTTCTTGACGAAGGCATATTCCCATAGTTTCATTTTTTCCACGTATTATGGCCGTGGGACGGTTAAGAAAATCATACAGGAAATCAATGTCTTCAAGTGATTCGATTGCTTTTCGCAGGCCAACTAATTTCTTAAGGTCAAAAGAAGCACAGCAGTTGTTATATACGAAAGAAAAATGCTCGCAACAGGTACAGTATGTAATCTGACAATTCTCAGATTCGCTCATTATTAGGTGGTTACTTCTCTCACACATACCTGTTAACTTCTAAGTTCATACACATGAAGTAAATATTAATTAACCATTTTCTTATTAGGGCTACCAAAAGCAGAGTACGGCAGGAATGTTCTTCCGTCAGATTCTGCAAAGAATTTTTTCCAAATGGCATAAACATTGGGTAAATCCCGATTAAAGCAGGTAATACCTGAACGATATACACGATCGTAAGTGTGTTCATACCACAGCCTAGTTCGATTACAGCAGCCCTATTATTCTTCTCAAGTAGCTCCAGCAACAGCGGGTCATAAGCTAGTGTGCGTAGTGCAGCCCCCTTAAGTATAGGTTTATTTTTTACCAGCGTAAAATCATAATCAAGCTGCTTTACTATCTGTACTGCTTTTAGATCTGAAATTAAACCGTTGTTTTGCGTTTCTGTGGCCCATCCATACAAGGGAATTAACAATGTTTCCCGCACTTCACCTAACTCAACATGTACCGGTTCAATCATAACCAATTTAATTCATACACATGTCCATAATAAAATGCCATGATCTACATAAAAGAACCTTCGTAGAACAAAGAGCTACTATCTTGCCCTGTATAAGATCAATTCAAAAATCAGTATACTCCAATACTTCTTTCTCAAGCTCTAGCGCCTTTGGAATAAGTACCTGTTCTTCGAGTTTGGCATGTACCAGTAAATCTCGTTCAAAGCTCTCAAGTTTAGAAAGCAAAACATTCAATGCCAACTGGTCTTCAAAGTGTTCTTTCTTGTCTTCAAGCAACTCAATCAATGATCGCAATTTCTTCTCCGGCTCATCGGTATGGTGCAACAAATGATTTATTAACATTAACTTCTGCTCAAAGCTGAATTCGAGACGACCAGACTCTTTCGCATTAATTAAGGATCGTATGTAAGGAAAAAGATCACTCTCTTCTTCATCAATATGCAGCTTTAACTCAGATATATAAGTCGTAAAAGCATGTTGCAGTACCGGACTCAAATATTTTTTATAGTCTCCTTTATATGTGAGTACACTCAGGCTAAGGGATATCTCATTGAGGCATTTTTCTAAATAGTAGATATGCGTCTTTTGTAAATAATCAAGAATAGCACTGAGTGAATATTTAGAAAACTGGGTGGCGCTAAACTCATTTGGATTTAAAAAAACCAGTGTAAGTTGATCAAATAAACCGTTTTGAATCGCTGTGGAGTGATTTTTTATTACACCACCCCCATAGCGATATTCAATTTGGTCCTTAATGACTTGTAGCTGATGGAACATAAATATGACTAGGATAATATTTCTTTGGCGCTCAAAAGTGCCAGCGCCTGATTCAGGTGGTTAGCTATTTTTTTAAACTCTGACTGTTTAAAGTTGAATTGGATATCGCGATGCATTGAATTTATGATCAACTGACGCTCGCCACCGGGAAACATTACACAACATTTTTCAAATTCTATAAGCGAAAAAGACCGCACAAAAGTCTTAAAGTCTTTTTTTTCAAACCCGATTAAAATGTTATTGTAAGAAAACCCTATCCGCTGACATCCTTTACAAATGGAAATATTAACACCGTCCGCGTCCACTAAAACTTCTGGGGTACAACTCATTTTTTGCAGTTTAGGCCCTTGCCTGGGTCCAAGATGTTTTTTGGTTTCGACTCCTTTATTTCGAGGACCCAGCAAGGATATTATTTAGACTCGTTCTAAACAATGTAAAAGTATAGAGTCCCCAAAAGTTTGTCAATCGCTAGAACTGGCTAAATGAGTATCACTAGTTCTAGTGATACTTTTTAAATACTACTTTTCCTGCGATACAGGTTCTGTTACAGTTGATCGTATGGCAGAGTACTTACGGTTCAATTCAGTTAAATAAGTATCCATTTCCGTAGCCACTAACCTTAAATGTCTGGCGTACTCTCGTATCATTCGCTCATCTAATTTCTCGATATCTATATTGCCTACTAGCCCTAACATTGACGCTACCGGCCTTCGGGCAATGTGTGAGATATCAAAAAGTATTTTTTCTAAAACCTGGGTATATTCCTTGGTCTCTGTTATATCTTGAATAGTACCATACCAGATGACTGCGCTATCAGTCTGTTCTTCAGGTACTGCTCTTGTTTTAAGCCAAAGTACCTCCTTTTGCTTTGTAAGTATTCGATATTCTATATCCAGCGGTACGCGTTGTCGGAAAGAAGCTTGAAGTTTTTCTTTAAAACGGTCAACGTCATACGGATGGATAGCTTCAAACATTAAAGTGGTATCTTTCTTCAACTCAGCTATGTCCAAATCAGGACTAATTTTAGTAAGCCCCTCACTTATAAATGAAAATGTCAGGAGCCCTTCCGGACTTTGTTCTGCCTGAAAAAGAGCGCCTGGGGCTAAGTTCGTAACCTTTTTGAGTTGTGAAGCGCTTAGCTCCAGTTGATTACGTTGATGAAGAAGAACCTTTCTTATTTCAAGGTATTGTACTACTTTCTCCGCCAGTATTTGCAACGCTCGTATCTGATGTTTTTCAATCTTTCGAGGCTTGTTATCCACTACGCATAATGTTCCTAACACATTTCCGCTAGGAGTTTCTAACGGAGCTCCGGCATAGAACCTGATATTTGAATCGCCATGAACTAGCGGGTTATCTTTAAACCGAATATCGTTCTGTGGGTCGTCAACAATAAGAACTTCTTTTGGATTCGACAGGGCATGCTGACAGAACGAAAGTTCTCTTGGCGTTTCCTTCACCGTCAAGCCTACACTTGATTTAAACCATTGGCGCTTTTCGTCTACAAAAGAGATAAGTGAAATAGGTGTATTACAAATCGCTGATGCGATCTCAGTAATTTCATCAAATTCTAGCTCCGAATCTGAGTCAAGGATCTTGTACGAAGCTAACTCATTTAAACGCTCTGATTCATTCATATCCACCTGGCCGTTACACTCAACTACGTATATTACGGAAAATAACTCTTAAAAATGGGTTTTACTAAATCTATTTTACCAGCCCAATCTCATGCGCATAGGCTACCAGCTGGGTGGGAGAGGTTAACTTAAGCTTCTTAAGTATATTTTTACGATGTGAATTAACGGTATGTATACTTATGTGAAGCTGATCGGCAATTTTAGCGGTGCTTAATCCTTTTGCAATCAGCTTAAGTATCTCAACTTCTCGAGCAGAGAGATTAGTAGGCACGCAATCATCCGGGTCATTACCTTCCACATGCGTAAGCAACTCAAGCACCTTATTGCAATAGAATCGATTACCTTTCGAGATCATTTCTACGGCAGAAAGTATCTCTTCCGAAGTGCAGTCCTTGGTGAGGTAACCCGGGGCGCCCATACTTATTAGTTCTCTTATTCTTGGCGTATTTTGATCTGCGGAGATAATCAAAAGCTTATCAGTATATTTTTCCAATAAATTTACACGCAATCCACTCTTGATATTAGCCGTGTATGGTTCCATATAATCTGTAACTATCACATCATAACCTGAATAATCCTCGTCGGTAAGTACGTCCTCTTGCATTTCAATATTCAGGTCATCCAAATTATCCAATAGATGGAAGAGACCATTTCGGGTAAGGTATTGCGGATCAACTATGAGCACCGATGTTTTCAACTGCACTTATTTAGACTAAATCTAAACAAAGGTAAGGCAGTTAATCTGTAATTCAAATTCTTTTGCTTTCTGAACTTCTCTAGACTCATGAGACGGTAGAAAAACAAGGTGAGTCGCGTCAATTGAACAGCAAGTATTAGGCTCTGCCAGAACTATTTTCATGTTCAATCATAAATTACCCTACAGAAAGATCAATTTATTGGTTTATCGCTTACTTTCATAGCCTGGGGACAATCAGGGACATTATTGCGCTGTACCTGGCAGTAAACATACTTTTGAGTACGCTAATGGTTCTTCTGATCCACCTCGATTTTAAGATGCGCCGAGATTACGTAGCTAAAATCCTTTGTATCAAAAGAGACCAGCCTATTATTGTATGCGGAAGTAAGTGATATTTAGCGGATCAATTAAAGAAAGCAACCGATTCATCAGAAAAAGAGTCAAAAATTATAATCCGGTCGGCGTAGATTTCTTTTGCTTCCCATGAATACCGGGATAGCTACTTGAGTACTGACACTACCAATACTCCTGCCTCTACGAACGAAGCACAGCGTACACGCATTGGGGACCAGAAGTCGATTTACGGCAACTTATTTTAAAGTGGCTTGCTAGTGACAGGCTTGATGTTACTTTCAATATAAAAGGGCAAATTGATGAATCTGACGCCAGTGATTTCTTTATCATGCAGCAGCGTGACGAAGCATTAGTAAACCCGGATCGGGTACGCCTTGGATATGTAGGTAGCCACAGGCATGATGCGATAAACACTCAATTATGCGCTGCCAGGAATGAACATCAGTTCCGTGACTACATTTCAGGAGATAGGACTGCCTTATAAAAATATCAGTTGGACATTTTCTTTGGTGGTGCTGGTAGTCTGTATTCGTCCTACCGCAAGGGTCAGTTTGGTGTACGAGGTATGTTCTGGGACAACTTTGGGCAGTAAAGACAGAACTTATTGCCATTAAGCCAGACAAAATAAAAACCGTAATGGGTGTAGAGATAGCGCTCAATACCATCATAGATTCAGTGGAACAGTTAGATACCCTAGTTATACCGTGTGGACTTAAAGGAACAATAGAAGGCGCTTACAATCAAAAGCTTTTAGACTGGATCAAAAAAATCGACGAGCGCACTATAGTTTACGGCAAGTGTATGTTCAGGTGGGTGGATATTAGGGGTTATAGGTTTACTGGAAGGCAAAAAAGCTACCACCAATTGGTACAGAGCCGAGCAAATGCTTAAGAAGTATGGCGCCACTTTCAAAATGAGCGCTTCGTTCGCAATGGCAAATACTGGACTTCAGCAGGGGTAACCGCAGGTACGGACATGTCTTTGGCCATCATGAATGAGGTTCGTGGCGAGGACTACGCGCAGGCGGTCATGCTCGACATGGAATATGACCCGGCCCCACCGGTAAATGGAGGTACCCCGGAAAAGACCAAACCCAGCGTCTACCAAATGATGCTGTCTATGTATGACAAAGACGCCCAGCCATTAATAGACAGCTTGGAAAACAGATGAAAAATAAAGCGCGGATAAATAAGCTTCGCTTTATTGCCTCAGAGCACAGTACACGACAAAAGTTAAAACACTACTTATTGGGAAGATCCATCGGATGAATCTTCAATTTAATGCGCGGTAATCGGGCTTTTTTACTGTTTTACCCATGTTTTTATTCATCCGATGGTTTGATTCTGGTTTTTGTCGTGTACTGTGGCCTCAGAGGTATTGGTAAATATAAATCTTAAAGTAATTCATAATTAGTGGTCGTTATTCCTATTAATATTAAAAAAATCACCATATATTCATGTATTATAAAAGTGGTTAACAATGTTGGTGGCACAGAGGTTATAAACAGGAGTATATGTTTAAGTATAATCACTTTATCAGGGGAGCGATAATTACAGTTTTGCTCATTGTTCTGAATCAAGCTTTAATTCAATTCTGGTTATACCAAAAACGACAAGATGCTCGTTTGATTAATGTAGCTGGCCGGCAAAGAATGCTTTCCCAAAGGATAAGTCTGGAATTTCACAGGAACTTAGATAAGCAAAATGACACATTTATCCGAGATCTGTATCACCAATGGACTACAGCACATTATGCGTTTCTGAACTCCAATGATTCACTGGACATTTCAGTCGTTAGTGAATCGGAAACTTTGGCGTTACTCAATCGTCTTTCAGCTAATGTGCATTTCATAGAACCGTTTCTGGATGCTAACCCTATTACCAAAAGAGATCTGGATAATATTTACCGGAATCAGGCCTCCTTCCTTCAGGACATGGAAGCTGTGGTAGGTCTGCTTGAGGAAAACTCAGTATTCAAACTCCGGATTATTATCTTTGGCGAAATACTGCTTGCCATTTTATCCGTCACTATTCTTTTGCTGGAGATAAGATACATCTACCAACCAATTGCTAAGAAACAGGCTGATCTGGTTAAATCGCAAGAAAGTAAGCTTGAAAACCAAGAAAAGAAGCTAAGCCAAATTGCTTGGGAGCAATCCCATTTAGTAAGAAGCCCAGTAGCCAGTTTAAGTGGACTCACCTACATGTTTATGCACGAAGCCGATAATCTCACCGAAGATGATAAAAGGCAAATTATGCATTTTATTGAAATAGAAACCGGTCGACTAAATGAAATTGTAAGCGAAACCGTACGGCTCACTAATGGTGACGAGCCTTTGTAAGTATTTGAACATTATAGTCGATACCACACTTAAGCAGCTTTAGTTTCGAGCGCCAAGAAATGAGAAACGTTGCCCTCCAAGTTTAGTAATGGATATATGGCCACCTGACACAAATATTCTTCACCATTTTTTCGATAATTAATCACTTCGGTATTGAAAGGGCGCGTACCATTTAACTTTTCTCGGATGAAGCCGCGAGAGGCTATCGAGGTCTTTTCTCCCTGAAGCATCTTAGGACTTCTTCCGATTACCTCTTGACTGCTGTAACCCGTCATTTTATTAAATCCTTTATTTACCCACTGTATTTGTATCGAATTGTCAGTGAGTACGAGTGCATCATAATAGCTATCCAGTATTTTTAAAAAATCAACATCCCATTCATTAATGCTCTTCAGGCCAAGAAGATATTGAATATCATCATGATTATTAATTCTTTGGTTCATGGTGTTAAGATATATAGAAAATATATCCCAACATTTGAGTGGAGCTACACCCTCTGTTATTTTCTTCTCTTCTACGCTCATATCAATGTATCTATTAAGGGTTTTTCCACTCATTGAAAGCTAATAATAACTAAAGCGCGCGAATTTTTTAGATAATTTAAAAGAAAAACGGTTTTAGAAAATGGATTGTTTAACGCTATTATAGATTTAGTGGTAAATGTATTAACACGATTCGCCTGGGCCATCAAAAGCTATGGTCAAATGATCAATAGATTCATCTGCTAGAGCCCTTTTAAACGCTTGTTGATCTCAGCTTGACGACACAAATTGTAGCCCTGATCGAGCGCTAAATGAGCAGTAAGAATAATGTAGTTTCCATCCATAGACCAGGCGTGGCGATCGTGTATATTAACTATCTCATCGAGTTCATAAATTTTCTGCCAAACCTCTTTCAGGTTCACGTTTTCAGGAGTTCCTTTTAGAATAATCACCAGAATCCGCTTCAGGTTTTTGAAAACATTGTAAATCATCAATAATGAGATGAGAATGGAAAGAAGCGGGTCAATGAACGGAGCATCAGAATAAAGCATCCCTTTTACGTTCTTAGATTCAGGCTGAAGCAGTTGCGGACCTGCATCATAAGTATAATGACAGCATTGATTACCGCCCCAAGCAAAGAAAAACGCTGGTACCCATAGGAAAAGCTTTCGGTCCGTTCCTTTTTGGAAAGTCTTTCAAAATACCATGACAGGCCGAGGCTCAAACCATCCCCAAGGTCATGCAGAGCATCCGAAAGGACGGCCAGGGTGTTCGTATACAGGCCTCCGAGAGTTTCGACAACGGTAAAACCAAGATTCAGGAAGAAAGCAACTTTTATATTCCCTTCGCCATGATAATCATGAGACATATTTAAAATTCCGAAATTAAAGTGATATTACCGTGGAAGTTATTTTCGTAACGCGATTAGTAGTTTCTTGCTGTCCATATATTCAAAATAACGTTGCTTTACTTTAAACTCCGGGTCGAGAATGATCATGGTAGGTGGTACAAACTGGCCATTGCGCTGTGCCAATAGCTCCACCATCT
Source organism: uncultured Flammeovirgaceae bacterium (assembly GCA_937899105.1). GTDB lineage: Bacteria > Bacteroidota > Bacteroidia > Cytophagales > Cyclobacteriaceae > Fulvivirga. The sequence continues at coordinate 15,436 of CALBPF010000053.1, forward strand.
GGTGTATGGCATTTCGTTTTTTGCCGGCTTTTAGGTTTACGAAGGGCCGACCCTCAAAATAAATGGTATCGGTGGTTTCAGCGTCCATGCGTACGGCATAATACTCCTTATTTAATAGATCGACAACTTCCGGTTTTGTAAAAACTACCCTATCCATTTTACGGCAAAAGATGCACCAGGAGGTGTAGAAATCGATAAATACCTTTTTAGGCCTTGCACTTAATGAATCGCCTAATTGGTCAAAAGAAAGCCAATTTACCTCTTTCTTAACTTGCGCATTACTTTCCGGATACAACATTGAAATTGCCAGGAGAAAACAAAAAGGTATTACTGACTTTGTAAACATTAATTGAAATGACCAATTTTTAAAGATACAAACACTGAGCGGGGAGCGGCAGGACCGTAGATATAATCTGAATCCCTGCCTGCGCCCGAATCAAAATCATCCTGATAGCTGTTGAATATATTTTTTACTCCGCCACTCAGCTCAAGATGAAAATCTTCGCTAATATCAAATTGATAAGAAGCCTTGATGTTTGCATCAAAAAATGGGTCTGATTCGATAAGAGCAAGGAAACCGGATTCACTTATTACTCGGGGTACGGTCATCGAGCCGGTATAAGTACCGGTAAAATCGAACCTAAAAGCATCTGTGACACTCCAATTCGAGTTAAAGTATCCGTACAGGTTGGGGTTTCTGGTAAACTCATCTACGACTACAACTGATTCTCCGTTTGTCATTCCTTCAGGTTCAAAAAGTACTTGTTCCTCATCAAACACGGCCTGCTGCGCCGTTCCACCTAGTTGCAAAGAGAATGTTGACGAGGGAGAGAACCCCGCTTCAAAATTTACCCCGGATACGGATGCTCCGGAGCCGTTTCGCACTTCTTCCAAAATAGAGCCGTTCGGTAAAACGGACCCGGTACTTACTTGCACAAAAGGATCATTGAGTTGTGTATAAAATCCTTCGATAAGAAAATTAGTTTGGGTCAGTCCAAAATCACGAGTGATGTTCAAAGAAGCAGTGTAGGCGTTTGAGGTTTCTTTATCAAGGCCTTCAGAAAGAATGACGAACTGAGGTTCTCCACCCACAGAAGAAATATGCAAGTCTTCATTAAATGCTTGCGGAGCTCTAAAGCCCCGGGCATAGCCTCCCCGGAATTGAACATTCTCCATGAGCTGGTAAAGTAGCGTTACTCTGGGACTGAACACGCCCAGGTCCACATCGGAAGCGTTAGTAATATCCCCGACCCGGTACTCTCCATCTACATTAGTGGCGTCATATCGTGCTCCCAATAGAGCTGTAAGACGGTTTGTAGGTTTCCATTCATACTGTCCGTATAAACCAATGGTATTAACTCGTTGGTCTACCAAACGGTTATACCCAGCAATCTCATCTTCCGTATCGTTAAATTGGTTTTCCACACCCAAGGTCAATACATCATTATTGTTCATGTTTCTGGTATATTGGATGCCTGTTACCATAGCTAAATCGTCTGTATTCCCGTATGCATTAAGAGCCAATAAACTATCCTGTGGGGTTCTACCTCCACCTAAACCGCCGTAAAAACTATCTCTATTGGTAACTTGAGATGAAAAATAGAACGAAAACTTATCCTGTTTACTTTTCGACAAGAGGTCGTAGTTTAAGCCAGCAAAGATCGTATTATGATCTAACTCTTCTGTTATGTCAGTGAAATGGGGCGCAAGCTCTAACCGGTCACCGCCACGGCGGTATTCTTGTATGGAACTGAAATCAATGGAAAGTTTGCTTCTTTCAGTAGGTTTCAAAAAAGCTTTCCCTCCAAATACGTTATTCTCAAGGTTTACCAGCTCGGTAAAACCGTCTCCATTAGCATCATAGCTTTCTCTGTCCCTTGACATACCGTAAAAGGTGACACCACTTTTGAGGTCTTCACTCACAATGGAGCCATTAAAATTAACCGTACGGTCAAAAGCATCTCCATCTATTAAAGCAAGGTTTGAACCAATCTGCCAGGTGTTTTCCACCGGCTCCCTGGTTATGACATTAACCGTACCGGCTATCGCGTTAGAACCATATAAAGCGGAACCCCCACTTCTGACCACTTCAACTCTTTCTACAATATTGGTTGGGATCTGGTCAAGTCCATAGACACTGTTTAAGGCGCTGAATACAGCTCTGCTATTAATCAGGATCTGAGAATAACTACCTTCCAGCCCATTTAACCGCACCTGAGTAAACCCACAATTTTGGCAATTTGTCTCTACGCGAACACCAGGCTGGTAATTCAACCCATCAGATATGGCGAGTGACTGTGTAGCCGACAGCAACCTGTTACTCAAAACGCTCACCACAACAGGCGCTCTTTTTCTATCTAATTCATAACGTGTACCGCTCACTACTACCTCCTCCAGGTTGAGCAAATCTTCCGTAAGTACAGCATACACAGTAGTGTTACTATTGGCCTTTACATTTAGAGTTTTTGTAAACGTGCGATAACCTACAGAGGCTACTTTTAATGTGACCTCACCTACCGGAACATTTTCAATGCTGTAAGCTCCTGATGCGTCCGTGACCACCCCAAGCGTAGAATTAGCTATCGAAACGCCGGCAAATGCCAAGGGCTCGCCCCCTGAGATAACTTTACCGGAAATAATACCTGTTTGGGCCTTTGATATTACGGAGGTAAAAGCCAGAAAGCATAAAACCCACAATGGTATTATTGTTTTCATCCTGTTATATTGAGATGTATCTTATTCTTTAATTAGTTAGGCTAAATTAATAAGTTAGATTAATCTAACAAATATATTTTAATGCTTTTCTATCTTTGTTACACATTGATTTCGTATGGCATCACAAACTGAAGAAAACTATCTCAAAGCCTTATATCACTTGTCATCGGAGCAAGCAGAGGTAAGCATATCGGCGCTAAGCGCTGTATTAGGGATAAGTAAACCTACAGCGAATAGCATGATCAAAAATCTAAAGGATCAGGGTTTAGTCTATTACGAAAAGTACAAGCCGCTTCTACTTACTGATACCGGAAAAAAGGCTTCTGCATTAATAGTGAGAAAGCATAGACTTACGGAGATGTTTTTAGTTGAGAAAATGGGTTTTGGCTGGGAAGAAGTTCACGAAATTGCCGAGCAGGTTGAGCATGTTAAAGTGCCTGCCTTTTTTGATCGCATGGATGAATTATTAGGATATCCGACAGAAGACCCGCATGGTTCTCCTATTCCTGACAAAGAGGGAAACATAAGCAAGCAGCGCTATAAACGTTTAAGTGATTGTGAAATGGGCGCACATGTTAAACTCGCTGCGTTGAAACAGTCATCAAAAGAGTTTTTGGCTTTTCTTGATGATCGTGGCCTTAATTTAGGCGCGGATTTATTTGTAGAAGCTGTAGAGCCTTTTGATGGCAGCATCGTGGTTCTGTACAACGATAAGCGCGAATCATTCAGTCTAAAAGTAAGTGAAAAATTGATGATCGAGGAAGTATGATAGACTTGCTTGGATATCCATACACTGTCTCTCTATTCCGTTGATTCCGCAAAATGCTTATGAAAAAGGGTAATCGTCTCAATTCCTTTCATATAATTAAATAGTCCGTAGTGCTCATTAGGGGAATGTATAGCATCAGAATCCAGGCCAAATCCCATTAAAACCGTATCCAACCCTAATTCATCTTTAAACAACGAAACAATGGGAATACTACCTCCGTCTCTCGTGGGAATAGGTGTTTTGCCCCATGCCTCTTCAAAAGCTTTGCTTGCCGCCTGATATGCTTTCGAATCTGTTGGAGTTACTGCAGGTTCCCCACCGTGATGCGGTGTGACTTTCACCTTGATGGATTTCGGAGCTACCGATTTAAAGTGCGAGGTGAATAGGTTAGTGATCTCTTCCGATACCTGGCTAGGTACAAGACGCATTGATATTTTTGCATACGCCTTGGAAGGGAGCACAGTTTTTGCGCCTTCTCCAGTATAACCACCCCATATGCCATTGACATCCAAAGTAGGACGAATTCCTACGCGTTCAAGCGTTGTGTAGCCGCTTTCTCCCTTGATATCCTCAATGTCCAGATCAGACTTATAATCTTCGAAATCGAATGGAGCTTCATTTAAGGCTTTGCGTTCAGCTTCAGTTAGTTCTGCTACCTTATCATAAAAACCCGGAACTGTAATTTTTCCATTATCATCTACCAGCGAGGCAATCATTTTACACAACTCATTTATAGGATTGGCCACAGCGCCGCCATAAACTCCAGAGTGCAGATCTCGATTTGGACCTGTTGCCTCTACCTGTAAATAGCTTAACCCGCGCAAACCAACCGTTATTGATGGCGCTTCATTGGAGATAATTGAAGTATCAGATATAAGAATTACATCCGCTGACAGCTTTTCTTTATTTTCCTTTACAAAAATGCCGAGATTATCCGAGCCAACTTCTTCTTCTCCTTCGATCATGAACTTTACGTTACAGGCCAGAGAATTAGTCTTGGACATCGCTTCAAACGCCTTAATGTGCATATACATCTGGCCCTTATCATCGCAGGCGCCACGTGCATATATCTTTTCGTCTTTAAGAACGGGCTCAAAAGGGGGCGAATCCCAAAGTTCGTATGGGTCGGCAGGCTGAACATCGTAATGTCCATATACTAAAACAGTAGGCAGAGACGGGTCAACAATCTTTTCTCCATACACTATGGGATGACCGGCCGTTTCACATATTTCAGCCTTATCTGCTCCGGCAGTTTCCAGACTGCTTTTTATGAAATCCGCTGCTCTACGTACATCATCCTTAAATTTAGAGTCGGCGCTTACTGAAGGAATACGAAGAAGGTCGAGAAGTTCGTTGATGAAGTTGTCTTTGTTGGTGTCGATAAACTCTTTGCTAGTCATAATAAGGATGTAAATTAAAAGAGTGCAAAGTTAACTTATCACCTTTAATCTCCCTCAACGAACTGCGTTATTCTCAAAAAGTGACTCCAAACCCAAACTCCATCATATCTGCTGTTCTGCTATGCGCTTTTAGCGTAGCCCGGGTGAATATGTTGTTCGTTACCAGGTATTTGAATCCATAACGCTGATACCAGTCAGCATAGAGAATTTGGGGTTTATAGACATAAAAACCCCCTTGAAAGATAACTGACAGCTTACCTATAAGCAGTTCACTACCAGCTGTAATGGCTAACTGGCGTCCATCATAATCGAGCACATAATCTTCCGGCAGAAACTTGCTCTTATGCACGTTCAACGCACGTACCATGGATTCCCTGTCGTAATGAAAAGCATCTACACCTAAAAGAACCGTATTGTATTTAGTAATCTGTTTACTCAGGTAAATAGAAGCGCTGAGGGCTTTATGCTTAAAATCTTCCTGAAGCACTTCACGCCAGGCTATAGCTACCATTACATTAAATTTTATTGACCGATCTAAATAGGTGCTTGTGTCCTTCTTATAATCGATTTTACTTGGGTTGGGTACGTACTTAATTCCAACTCCAAAAACGGGAAAGTTCATGCCGTTATTTGGAATATTAAGTCTACCGTTAGAATAGTGTCTGAAAGCCGCATTTAAATTTAAAAAATAGTTATCCGATAGCATGAATTCATAATGTACCGTGCCTCGTGCTACATAACTGATTCTGCTGCTTATGGCTTTATTTTCAGGATTGCGCTCCGGATCGAAACGTTTACTGGAGTAAACAAAACCCGACCCTATATTTATGCGCCATTTATTTCTTTTTCCATTGTTAAGTGTAAAGTCAAGGTAGCTTGTGGCGGATACCACCTCTCCCAGTTCATCCGGCACATTGTAATTATAATATTCTAACGCGACACCGAGTTCCGGATAATTGAATAACCGCTCCCACTGATGTCTTCCGTTAGTGAGCTTATTAGCATACAGTTCTATGCCATGGAGTCCGGTCCAATCAAGTTTCTTCATGTCGTTCTTGTACCTCAATACACCACCATAGTAGGGATTCGCTCCAAAGGCCCATGATGCCTTTTCAATAGGTTGGGCGTCTAAGCCGGCCGCTGCAATGATCAATATGGTAGTTAAAGTCCAGCGCATTTCATGACTGATTGGTCACAATTTTATCTACTAGTCGTACAAGTGGGTTGATTTGGCTATTGACCACTTCATCAGTCAAAGCAGAGTCCATGAACTTAGCAACTATTCCGTTCTTAAAAATTCGCACAAGGAAAACCTTAGCTTCCAAATCCCGGGAAACCATGAATGGCATGAGTCTTTTTAAGCCTATTTCTATAAAACTATTATCTCTCTCTTCAATAGGATAGTCGCTTTCCAAATCCGCCCGAACCAACAGCGCCTGCATTTCTGAAAATTCTTTGGCAAACTTCAATTCGGCAAGGCAAACCTGCAGAAGCCAAAAATCAAGTGACTGAATGCTCCGTTGTGCCACAAAATCCAGAATTTTGTACTTCCTGTCTAAACTTATCTGGATCAAGTAGGTGTATAGGTCAAATTTATCTTTGAAATACTGGTAAATGCTACCTTTTGCAATCCCGAGCGCCTTCACCATACGCGAAACAGAAGCCTCTGCAAAAGAGTGGCTGGAAAACTCCTCAAGGCAAATATTCTGTACTAGCTTCCTTTTATTTGCGGGAAGATTATTAAAAGTTGATTTTGGCATTTATGACTATATAGTCACAATATAAATAGTTTCAAAATTATTTCAAATTAATCCAGCTCAGGGACTTCAAAAGACTCAAAGACCGCGTCCGGAACTTGTTCATACACCTTCACATTCTTTGGACCTCTATTATCTGACCGGTCTGTTGACAGTAGTAGGCCATTATAGGATTGGTAATTATCCCAGGGCCAAATGGCTGAGGCGCTATCTTGACGGGCCTCTCTGAAGTACGACCACTGTTTTACCAAGCTATCAGATTTATCAATAAACACCTCGTATTTATTATTTGGGGTTACACCCACCTCCGAAAAAGTAAGCTCAAGAACCTCCGCTTTAGCCCCTTTCATTGTAGTATCCGGGCGAGAATACTTTAAGGTAACTCCACTATCTTTCAACTTAAACGGCATTACGAGCCAATAGGAATCGTTGATCCAGATACTTTTGGCCCTAGCGAGGTATTTTTTTAAACTGTCCGGCTGCGTCAGCTCTTCTCCTTTTTGCCAAACCCTTCCTTCCATAGTATTGATATTGAATAGGTAGATGGAACTGTCTCCAGGAAAGTCAATTCTTACTCTACCGGTGGGCTTTTCCCAGATCAAATTTCGCGCACCGAAAAAATTCCATGAAATTACACTAAGCTGATCCCATTTTTCTCGCCCGCCCATAGCGCTCATGCAGGCATCTGCCCAGGCCATAGCCAAAGAATCCGACCCCATTGCATCAAAACCTTCCACCGGAGGATTTGAAGGTGGCGCTTCTACCGTAGTACTCTCTTTAGAAGTTTCACAGGCAATTAATGTTAAGACGACCATTAGGGCCGGAAGGCTATTTTTCATTAGGTCCATGTTTTTGTTTAAGTCTAAAAAAATCCAGTAACTGTATGTTTTTTTCTTTAAAGATATATTTTCTCAACAGCCCTTCCAGCGGCAAAATGATAATAGCCATGATAACCTGAATGGCAAAATCAAAGATGGCCGAGCTTTTTGTTTGAAATTCGTTTTCCGCGATGGTCTGAATAAATTCAATAATGATGATTAATGTTAAAAGCGCCAGCAAGCGGCTGCCTAATCGGTATCGGTAGCCAAGCCTTTTGATTCGTAACGATGTGATCAGTAATAACCCCAAAGCGGTGAATTCTAATGCGTAAAACCAGGGCCTTTTCCAATAAGGCGGTACCACCTTAAATGATATGGTTTCAGCGCTGCTCAACATGCCAAACGTATCTCTGGATCTAACACTTAACGTATAATCACCTTCCGGCAGGTATGGAAAATTAATAGTACCATAGTCCTTTGACCACTCGGTCCATTTAGAATCCGCCAAACCTGCAAGTTTATATTGATATTGAATATCCATGATGCCGGAGTAGTCAGGCTTTACAAACTCAAATTTCAGCGCGCTTTTGTCCTGATCAATAACAAGTTTTCCTGAGGCTTTCAGATTGCTGGAGTCTGTGGTTACGCCCCTAAGCAATAAATCATAGGACGATGCTATTCCTTCTTGTCGGGCTCTGGAAAGTCTAAGTAAAGATTGATCATTGATCAACCATACATAGTCATTTTCAAGTGTTAAATAACCGGGATTAACAAAAACAGTTAAAAGCTCAAACTTATGATCTTCATTTTTGGAGCCTAAAAGTTTCCACCCATCAGTTTCCAAAACCCAAACTTCCGAACCAGATCCTTTCACAAATTTCTTAGGTTCGGATACCTGTTTTATTCCATCTTCATAAAGTTGATATTGGCCACTGGCATTGATAAAGACCACCTCATTATCCCTTACTCCCCCGTAAGTATCATAAAAATATGGGTTTTCAAAATTCACTTCCCCCGTTTCGTCCAGATCCATTCCATCTAGGGTAATCCAGATCATTTTAGACGTGCCACAGAACCATAATTTGTGGTTTATATCCTCGAAAATATGGGAAGTGTAGCTTGAAAAACCATCAAAGAAATGTAGATCTACAGGTTCATTCGCCATGGCTACGATCTTAATTTCACCATTGGCCGTTCCTAAAAAGGCAGTCTTATAAAAAGACGAATAATAAAGTGCGTTTACCGGATCTTTCAATAGTTGGGTAGCAACCTTATCATTCACTTCAAAAAAACCATCAACACTAGCCACAAGTAATTGGTTTTCAGCGGAAACAAGTTCTGATACCCTTGAATTGATACCTTTCACTTTTTTATACCGGTACAGTACCGAGTGCAGCTTTTTTCGCAGTTTTTTTTCAGTTACCGTCCTGGTGGTTAAAATCGTTTCATCCCGGACTGTATCCGGTTTGTCAGGACCTTTGTTTCTACCTTTCTTTTTCAGAAAAGAAAATAGGCCTCTTCTCTTTTTCTCAGAAGGTAGCTGAGGTACCAATTCTAACGCTTCCCGAGATTCACTTTTATCAACCACTTCACGTGTTTCATAATAAGCTTCGTTTTCAAACTGCTCCACGGTTTCCAGAAAATATAGCCCGGAAGTAGTTCCTACATACAATGTTCCATCATGCCTAATTGCTGTTGACAGTTCACCGTCAAGCCCAGTATATCCACTAAAATTCCTAAATGGAATAGTAGGAGATACCCTGGTAAAACCTTTTCTGTGGGATATCCATAGATTCTTTTCACTGTCAGTACTTATGAAGTAAATCTCGTCGTCAGGCAATCCGCTTTCACTGTCCAGAACTTGTAAAAACTTGCCGCTGGATGGTTCTAGAAATACAAGACCTCCTCTGACCATACTTGCCGCCACTACGTCCTGATCCAGCCAAACGATTTGTTGAATGCGGTTGTCTTTAAGAAAAGACTCATCTTCCATACCAAGAGGAATTTTACTCAGCTTTTTATCCTTGTAAAGCCATAGCGATTGGTCTTCCTGTTCGAGGATATGGATTTTGTTATCTGAATAGCTGGCAAATGAATTAACAAAAACCCCGTTCAGATTTTCTTCTTTTGTTGGTATGAGCGATCCTTTATCCAGTTCAAGAATGCCTCTTACTGTATTGATTACATGCACCCTATTGTCTAGAAGGAATAAATCCGTGAAATAGCCTCCGCTTTTTGCCTGTATAGAAATGACCTGCCCTGTTTCTAAATCGTATTCAAAAAAAAGTTGCTCATTAATACCATAGAGCTTATTCTTAGATTCTAAAATTGAGAATATGTCGGAGTTTGTAAATGAGGAATCTGAAAGCGGTTGATACTTTAGGTTAAAAAAGTTGTTCCTCTCAAGTTTCCCAAATCCATTTCTACCGGCTGTATAGATCGCTTTAGTGTCCTTACTATATGTTAAGGCAAAAATTGCCGATGGTGTCTGAAGAAAATCCCAATGCTTCCCGTCAAAGATGATTATGCCCGTTCTATTAGCCACGTACATAATGCCCGTGTCGTCCTGAAGAATATCGAAACTTACTTCGTCAAATGTACCTTGAGGTTTGTGATGGCTCAGGAAATATCCACCTTGCTGTGCTGCAAGGGGGCCAATGGTTAGCAAAAAAAACAGTAGAGATTTTAGCGCTCTAACTGCCAACGTGAAGCTCATAATGCTTTGAAAACTAATGATTTTAGTTAAACCATCATAGTACCCGGTGGTTTTTCCAATCAGATTATCCCCTGAGCGATCATGGCATCGGCCACTTTTATGAACCCTGCGATATTAGCCCCCGCCATATAATTTCCTTGAAAACCGTAAGTTTCAGCAGCCCTGAGACAGTCGTCATGTATGCCCTTCATTATGCCTTTTAGTCGATTGTCTACTTCTTCGGAAGTCAAATAACTGCCCGTATAGTTTTGCATCATCTCGATACCAGAAGTGGCCACTCCACCTGCATTAGAGGCCTTACCTGGTGAGTACAGAACATCGTTATCAATTACATGCTCAATGGCTTCTGCCGTAAGTGGCATATTCGCTCCTTCACCAATCAGCTGGATGCCATTCGTTACCAGGTTCTCGGCATCTTTTCTGTTGAGCTCATTCTGAGTAGCACATGGGAATGCACATTGGGCTTCGATATTCCACAAAGCATTTGCCTCATCTGAGCGCTTTGTATCGTGGTACGTTGCTGAGGGGTATTTCTGCACATACTCCTTGATCCTGCCTCTTTTGTTGTTTTTCAGGTCCTTGATGAAGGCAAGTTTCTTATGATCAATACCCTCCTCATCGTAAATAAATCCTGACGAGTCGGATGCGGTTACCGGCTTACCGCCTAGGTGCAGTATTTTTTCAATGGCATGTTGAGCTACATTTCCGGAACCTGAAACTAAGCATATCTTATTTTTAAAATCATCATCCTTAGTAGCTAACATATTCTGAGCAAAATACACAAGCCCGTAACCGGTAGCTTCAGTACGCATAAGGCTTCCTCCCCATCCTACGCCCTTTCCAGTCAGCGCTCCTGTAAATTGACTACTTAACTTTTTATGCATTCCGAACATATAGCCTATTTCCCGACCGCCCACACCAATATCACCGGCAGGTACATCGATCCTATGGCCCACATACTTGATAAGTTCAGCGTAAAAGCTTTGGCAAAAACGCATTACCTCCTCCTCTGTTTTGCCCTTAGGGTTAAAATCTGCCCCTCCTTTTCCTCCTCCCAAAGGCAATCCTGTCAATGCATTTTTAAATGTCTGTTCAAAAGCTAAAAACTTTAGAATACCCGGGTAAACTGAAGGGTGAAATCTGAGCCCGCCCTTATACGGGCCGATAGCCCCGTTCATTTGTACCCTATACCCGCGATTAACCTGTACCTCATTGTTATCATCCATCCAGGTAACACGAAAAGAGATTAATCGCTCTGGCTCCAGCATTCTTTCCAGAATTTTGTGTTTCCTATATTTAGACTGTTTGTCAAGAACAGGGGCAACGGTTTCAATGACTTCTTCTGCAGCTTGATGAAACTCAGGTTCTCCCGGGTTCCTACTTTTAATCAATTCGAGAAAATCAGACATAATTTCAATGAGGAAGTTTACCCAAATATAATGGATGTACGTCTATTGCAAACGTATTCGAAAACTATTATGCCTGTAACCTAAATACCAGAGGAAGACCTACAGTTTTTCTTTTAGAAATGAAGCAGTGTGATTGTCAGAGAGGTTTTTCATCTCTTCAGGGGTACCGGCAAAGGTCACGCTCCCACCTTCTTCACCCCCTTCAGGGCCAAGGTCGATGACCCAATCTGCACACTTTACCACATCCATATTGTGTTCAATAATTATCACAGAATTACCCTGATCAATTAATGCATTCACCGAAGTGAGTAGTTTGTTAATATCATGAAAATGAAGACCGGTTGTAGGTTCATCAAATACAAAGAGAATATGATCTTTACCGGCATTCGTATTCTTGCCTAAGTAGAAAGCTAGCTTTACCCGTTGGGCTTCGCCGCCACTTAGGGAATTAGAGGATTGTCCAAGGCCGATATATCCGAGGCCTACATCAAACAAAGGTCTGATTTTATTAATGATAGGGCTTTTGCCTTCAAAGAATTTCAGGCTCTCTTCTACCGTCATGTCCAATACCTCAGCGATATTCTTATCATTATATTGGATATCCAAGATTTCCTGCTTGAACCTGCGTCCTTTACAGCTCTCGCAGGTCAAATAGATATCAGCCATAAATTGCATTTCAATTTTTACGACACCTTCTCCCTGACAAGTCTCACAGCGGCCGCCGTCTACATTAAAAGAGAAGTGTGACGGTTTATAGCCACGTTGTTTCGCCAAAGGCTGATCAGCAAACAGCTGACGAATACTGTCATAAGCTTTGACATAGGTCACCGGATTCGATCGTGATGATTTACCAATAGGATTTTGATCTACAAATTCTATCTGAGTCACCTTTTCGTAGTCGCCATCTAGCTTGGAAAACTTACCGGTGGTTTCTGAAACAGTCCCCAGGATTTTACCAACTGCCGGATAAAGTATTTTTTTTACCAGCGTAGACTTACCGGATCCGCTGACTCCTGTAATGGCGGTAAGTACGCCCAGAGGAAACTGGACATCCACGGATTTGAGATTATTTTCAGTGGCCCCGATAATTTTGATACTGTCCTTCCATTTTCTTCGTTCTCCGTTCCATTTTACGTCTTCCCGTCCCAGCAGAAAATCAGCGGTATGTGATTGTGTACCGTTCAGTTCGGCAATTGTACCTTGAAAAATCAAATCACCGCCATGCACCCCTGCATCCGGCCCAATATCAATAATTTGATCTGCAGCTTTCATCACTTCTTCTTCGTGTTCCACTACGATTACCGTATTGCCCAGATCTCGTAAGGTTTCAAGAACCTGAACGAGCCTTTTTGTATCTCTTGGATGGAGACCAATACTCGGTTCATCAAGAATGTACATAGAACCGACTAAAGCGCTCCCTAAAGAAGTCGCCAACTTTATTCTTTGGAATTCCCCTCCTGAAAGCGTTGAAGTCATTCTGTTTAGGGTTAAATAACCCAAACCCACTTGTTCAAGATAGTGCAGGCGATTCTTAATTTCCTTGAGAAGACGCAGCGCTACAGTTTCTTCATAAGCCGTGAGCTTAATTGCATTAAAAAATGCCGCAGCTTTGGAGATTGGCATCAAAACCAGTTCACTAATAGAGGTATTGTTGATCTTTACATAAGAAGCATCCTTGCGTAAACGTGTGCCCCTACAATCAGGGCAAATTGTTCGTCCTCTATACCTTGAGAGCAAGACCCGATACTGAATCTTGTGCGTCTTGGACTCTAAAAATTTAAAAAACTGATCCAATCCCTCAAAGTACTCATTACCATTCCATAGAAGCTCGACTTCTGCTTCGGTAAGATCCTCAATAGCGCGATGGATAGGGAAGTCAAACTTTATTCCATCCTTAAGTAATGGCAATAACCATTTTTGCATCGCTTCGCTTCGCCAGGGAGCTATAGCGCCTTCATATACAGAAAGGCTTTTATCAGGGATAACCAAATCAGAATCAATGCCTAGCACTTTACCAAAGCCTTCGCAGGTACGGCAGGCTCCGTAAGGGTTATTAAAGCTAAAGAAGTTGACCGAGGGCTCCTCGAATTTCATACCGTCCGCCTCAAAACGATCAGAAAAGGATTTCTTAGTGTATCCGACCACTTCAACATTACAATCCCCCATACCTTCAAAATAAGCAGTTTGAATTGAGTCGCTTATCCTGTAAACCGTGTCCTCATCGTCCGCATCAATTACCGCACGATCGATTAAAATTTCCACTTCCTTGCCCTTTTCGATCTTGGATTTGGTCTCCAGCAGTTCCTCAATAAAGGCCATATCACCATCCACCAATACTCTTGTATAACCTTTGCTCAGAAGAATATCGAGTTCCTTTTCCAGCGAGCGGCCCTTTGTCACTTTTAAGGGGCAGGAGATCATTACACGTTCACCTTTCTTATGACCATTAATGAAATCCACAACATCGGTGACAGTATCTTTGGCCACCTTTTTGCCACTTACCGGGGAATAAGTGACGCCAATTCTGGCAAACAAAAGCTTGAGATAGTCATAGATTTCCGTGGTAGTACCTACCGTGGACCTTGGGTTTCTTGTGTTCACTTTCTGCTCAATGGCAATGGCGGGAGAAACACCTTTAATGTAATCAACCTCCGGCTTTTCCATTCTACCTAAAAATTGACGCGCATAGGAGCTGAGGCTTTCAACATACATTCTTTGGCCTTCGGCGAAAAGTGTATCGAAGGCCAAAGAAGATTTTCCAGAACCCGAAAGGCCGGTAACCACCACTAATTTATTACGGGGAATAGCGACGCTAAGATTCTTAAGGTTATTAACCCGCGCACCTTTAACGATGATAAATTCTTTTGGGTCTAAAAGATCAATATTGGTCGTTTTTTGAAGGTCTTTCATGTGAAGGCGCAAAGATACAATACATTATACAGAAGCGCCCTTACCGATGCAAAGATTGCTACATTTTAAAGTGTAATGGAGCTTGGGTAAAATAATATTTCGAAGGTTGTGCAAAAGACAATAGAAAAAATTATCGCCTAAATCCTTTGCCTTTTAACCTTTAATTTATTTACATTTGATTCCTTACATAAAAAATAATTCACATAAACCCCCAGGAGCAACAATATGATATAAACCTCTACGTTAACTAAACTGTACGACTTAATGGAGAAATACAAGATCAGTGATAGTCAGTTGGTATCACTTTACAAAAATGGTAACGAAGAGGCATTTGAACAGTTGCTCACACGCCACAAATCGCGGGTTTTTACTACCATCTATTTAATTGTAAAGGATAACTATGTAGCGGAGGATCTTTTGCAGGAAACTTTTGTGAAGGTGGTAAGAACAATTAAGGAAGGTAGGTACAATGAAGAGGGTAAGTTTTTACCTTGGCTGATGCGCATTGCCCATAATATGGCAATAGATTATTTCAGGAAAGAAAAACGATATCCTACTATCATAATGGAGGATGGTAGTCACGTATTTACTACACTGGAGTTTTCTGAAGATTCCATTGAATCTAAGCAAGTGAGGCAGGATACACATGCAAAGTTGCGTGAGCTGATTCAAGAACTGCCGGAATCTCAAAAAGAAGTGTTAATGATGCGTCATTATATGGAAATGAGCTTTCAGGAAATAGCGGAAAATACGGGGGTAAGCATCAACACGGCGTTGGGAAGAATGAGGTACGCGCTCATTAATCTAAGAAAGAAAATGAAACAATTTAATATCGCCTATGACCAAAACATTTACCCAAAATGACGTGATCAGATACGTCTACCATGAAACTTCAGCGAAAGAGACTAAAGAAATAGAAAAAGCCTTGCTTTGCGATGCAAAATTAGAAGAAATATATAAGGAAGTACTTTCTATGAAAGCAGATCTTAACAAGGCAAAAAAGGTTCCTTCTGACAAGGTGATTAATAGCATTCTTAATTATTCAAAATCTCTAAATTTGCCTTCCAATAAATAGGGAATGCACAAAAAGGACAGGTATGAGCAACTCATAACCTATTTTGATAAAAATCAGCCTGAGGCCGAGACGGAGCTAGTGTACAATAACCCTTTCGAGTTATTGATAGCTGTAATTCTCAGCGCTCAGTGCACCGACAAGCGAATCAATCAAGCGACTCCGGCACTGTTTCGGGAGTTCCCTACACCCGAACACTTGGCAGCGAGCCATTTCGATGAATTGTTCCCTTATATTCGTTCGGTTTCTTACCCAAACAACAAAACCAAGCATTTGCTTGGTACGGCAAAAATGCTTGTGGAAAATTTTAATTCCACGGTACCTTCCAATTTACAGGACCTGCAGAAGTTACCCGGAGTGGGCAGGAAAACAGCAAATGTTATAGCTTCTGTAGTTTACGACCAACCTACCATGGCCGTAGACACACACGTTTTTCGGGTTTCTAAGCGGCTGGGCTTGATAAATCAGAATTCAAGAACGCCTTTGGAAGTAGAAAAACAACTTGTTAAGCATATTCCTGAGGAGCATGTGAACAAGGCTCACCATTGGTTAATATTACACGGCAGATACACTTGTCTGGCAAGAAAGCCAAAATGTGAAAGCTGCAAAATCACTCATTTCTGTCGCAACTATCAGCGCGCTTTTCTTTAAAGGATGAACATTACTGTCATTCATCAATACTTCAGAACTCCTAATGAAGGAGGAGGCATTAGGTCATATTACATAGCTGATTATTTGACCAAGCTCGGACACGACGTTCAAGTCATAACGGCGTATAATGAGACTCATTATACTGTAAAAACCATTAACGGCTACAAGGTTCACTACTTGCCAATTTACTATACAAACCATCTCAGCTTTTGGAGTCGTATCCATGCATTTTGGCTATTTGCTTACAGCGCTTACAGGATTCTGAAGAAAATACGACCTATCAACCTGAATTATGTCATAAGTACTCCGCTCACTACGGGTCTTATCGCATTACTGGCAAAGATGCGCCTGGGTATTCCCTACCTTTTCGAGGTAGGGGACCTGTGGCCAGCGGCCCCGAAACAATTAGGAGTGCTGCGTAATCCATTTTTAATCCGGCTAGCCAGAAAACTTGAAAAAAACACCTATTCCAGGGCTCAGGTTATTATCGCACTTTCGGAAGACATTAAAGAGCATATCGCTACCATAGCCCCAGACAAAGAAATAGAAGTCATCACAAATATGGCTGATACAGATTTCTTTGCCCCTTCACAGAAGAGCTCAAAAAATTTCACAATAGGCTATTTGGGTACTTTTGGGTTGGCCAACCACTTGGAATATCTTGTACAAGCTATCAAAGTAGCGCCCCTGGAGGTGGACTTCATTTTAATGGGATCAGGGGCTCAGTACGACAGAATAAGATCTATAGCTGAAGATTTGGAAAATGTTACCTGGGAAGCAGAAGGGGATAAGGAAAAAGTAAAAACCGTAATGCAGCGGTGCGATGCTATATACATTTCCTTTCACCATGCACCTGTATTAGGGACTGGCTGCCCCAATAAACTCTTTGATGGGCTGGCCGCTGGCAAATATATCATTATCAACTTTGAAGGTTGGATCAAGAATTTGATAGAGTCCACAGGCTGCGGAGTAAGTTATGATCCGCGAAATCCTAAGATATTATTTGAAAAACTTAGCCCGGTTATTCAGCATCCTGAGTTCTTAATTCAGGCCCAGGAAAAATCGCGACAGCTGGCAGTGGAGCGATTTTCTCCTGAAAAGCAGTTAGCAAAACTTGCTTACCTAATGGACAAAGCGGTACATTAAAGCGCCTCTATATTTCTGATTTTAGTTAGGAAGGATACAGAACCCCAACCATCAAGGTTGGGGTTATATTCAATTAATATTAACATCTATTTCCTCACCAAGCTTGTTATAAAACTTGTACTCGGTAATGGCGATAGATGAGTCCTGGATGAGCTTCACCCATTTAAAATGTTTTAAATACCATTTCAAACGTTTTGATACGGCGCCTTTAGTGAAATAAGCATAAATGAATGGGTGCACTACTACGCTTATGTTTTTTTCATTCTGTTTGCTAAGCAGATATTCAACAGTTCTCTCAATTTGATCGGAAACCAGAATTGAAGCGCTGATTTTGCCCGAACCATTGCAAGAAGGGCAAACCTCCCTCGTTGTAATGTTCATTTCCGGCCTTACACGCTGCCTCGTAATTTGCATTAGACCAAACTTTGAAAGTGGCAGCACTGTAAATTTCGAACGATCAGAAGCCATCTCGGTTTTAATGGTATTATACACGAGTTTCTTGTTTTCCGTCTTTTTCATATCAATGAAATCGACAACAATAATACCCCCCATATCGCGTAACCTCAGCTGTCGGGCCACCTCTTTGGCGGCTTCCATGTTTACCGATAGTGCAGTAGCTTCCTGGCCTTCTTCACGGTTAGACTTGTTTCCACTATTGACATCAATAACATGTAACGCTTCTGTATGCTCAACAATGAGATAGCCTCCTCCTTTGAGACTTACAGATTGGCCAAAAGCTGACTTTATCTGTCGCTCTATTCCAAAATGCTCGAAGATCTTAGTCTTGCCATTGAATTGCTTTACGATCTTCTCTTTATCCGGAGCAATGGTTTTTATGTAGTCCTTTACCTCGGTAAAGATTTCCTTATCATCAATAAATACATTATCAAATGACTCATTAAGTACATCGCGAAGTAAGGCAGAGGCTTTGTTCATCTCACCAATTACCTTCTCCCGAGGCTTGGCGACCTTAAGCTTCTTTACGCCCTTTTTCCAGGACTCTACAAGATTTCTGAGATCGGAATCTAACTCTTTAACATCTCGACCTTTAGCCACGGTACGTATAATGACTCCGAAATTGGCAGGCTTGATGGAGGACACAAGCCTCAAGAGGCGCTTACGCTCCTCGCCACTTACAATTTTCTTTGAAACATTAACGGTATTGGAGAATGGTACTAATACTAAATACCTCCCCGCTAATGATAACTCACAGGATAATCGCGGCCCTTTGGTAGAAATAGGCTCTTTTACAACTTGTACCAGTATTTGCTGGTTTCTGGAAAGAATATCAGTGATCTTTCCATGCTTATCTATATCCGGCCTTATGTTGAAGTTATCAAGCTTACTTGATGCGTTCTTCTTATTCAGCGCCTGTTTTGTAAAGGCTTGTAGTGAACTGAATTTAGGCCCCAGGTCAAGGTAGTGTAAAAAAGCGTCTTTCTCATAACCTATATCTATAAAAGCAGCGTTCAGACCTTGAACTACTTTTCGGACTGTCCCCAGATAGATATCACCAACTATAAATTGTGTACTATCCTCTTCCTGGTGAAATTCAACAAGGCTTTTATTCTTTAATAGGGCTATACGAGATCCATTTTGAGTTGAATTTATTACTAATTCATTGCTCAAAACAAATGGATTTAAAAAATGAAACTTTGATTAACTAAAAGAAGCCAGCCCACCTATGTGGGCTGAAAGAGTTATTTCTTCTTGTGTCTGTTTTTTCTAAGTCTCTTTTTTCTCTTGTGAGTGGCGATCTTATGTCTTTTTCTTTTTTTACCGCAAGGCATAATGTCAAATTTACTCCGCCCAATGGCGGATGGTTAAACAATATTTTATTACATATCTTCTAAGTATGAATTCACAGTAGCCTGAACTGCCGGATCATCATCCATAGATTTTACTAACAACAACTGCTCTTTAGCTTTTTCTTTGCTGCCGATTTCCAGGTAACTAACCCCAAGAAAAAAACGTGCCTGTGTATTTTCAGGATATAATAAGACAAGACTTTCAAAACGCTCAACGGCTTTTTCATACTGTCCGGATTGCATGGAAAGCACCCCTAAATTGAATGTTGCTTGCTCATTATCCGGATCTTGTTGCAGGATTTCTCTCAGCATTAAAATACCCTGCATCGGGTTTGAAGAAGATACCAGTGTCATAGCAATCTTATTTTTTACAGCCATGTTATCCGGTTGCTTCTCCAGTACCTTATTAAAGTAAAACCTGGCTTTTTCAGCCATTTCAGACCGCTTACGGGCTTCCATGGCAAAACCAAAAGCTTCATAGTAGGTATCCGCTGTAGTTATCCAGTTTTCCAAATTGGGCACACGCTCGGCAATTATCTCAAAGAACTTTGCAGCGCTATCATATTTATTAAAAGAAATATATAGCTGTGCTAAAGAGTCTGCAAAGGTAAGATTTTTTTCAAAATCATCACCATTAGCAAGTTGATCATTTAATTCATTAATCAGCCCACGGTTTTCTTCTAATATGTTAGCGGAATGTGGGCCTTCTGCCGTCTCTTGTGGTGAATTACCCCCCTCTATTTGCTCCTTATCGTTATCAACAACAAATTTTGGAAGCAAAAAGAGAAGATAAACAAGGACTGCAGCCCCTACGGCCAATATGATACGTGTTTTTAGCATACCTAGATTAACAGACTGTAAATTTCATCAATAAAACGCCATTAAAAAAAACGAATTACGAGATGTCTGGCTGAAAAAATTATAACTTTTCGATTTACTCTGTAAGGAAATTAATCAACTGGCGTAAAACGAAATGGATATCAGCAGTTAATCACCTAGTTATTTGACTCCAATACTTTATTGCTACCTTTAATTTTTTCTACAAACACCTTAGAAGGCTTAAAGCTTGGAATATAGTGTTCGTCTATAACTATAGCAGTGTTTTTTGAGATATTTCTGGCTATCTTCTTCTTACGCTTCTTGTTTATAAAGCTACCGAAACCTCTGACATAAATATTATTACCATCAGCCATGGAGTTCTTAACAATATTAAAGAATGCCTCAACGGTTACCGATACGTCTTCTTTTGGTATGCCTGTTTTTTCCGAAATTTCTGAGATTACTTCTGCTTTAGTCACTATGCACTTTTGTTAGTTGTGTGTTTAGGATTTTTATTTGCATCCTAAGTTCTGACAAATTTAGAATCACACCTTGGATATAAAAATGTAATTCACGTGCAATCTGGTGCAAAAAAGTACATGATGTAAATCGATGCCCTAAATAAAGTGGAAAATCAACTATTTGCTAGAAAATTAATCGAATGGTATCAGATCAATAAACGGAACCTACCTTGGAGGCATACCACAGATCCTTATCAAATATGGCTTTCTGAGATCATACTACAACAAACAAGAGTAGTTCAGGGACTGCCTTACTATCAGGCATTTACGCAAAAATTTCCCCAGGTTTCTAACCTGGCTCAGGCCGAAGAACAAGAGGTGCTCCGAACCTGGCAAGGCTTAGGTTATTATTCTAGAGCTAGAAACTTACATAAGTGCGCTAAAATCATTTGCCACCAATATGGGGGGCAATTTCCTGATAACTACGCAGAGCTAATTAAATTACCAGGAATAGGTCCTTACACAGCGGCAGCCATAGCCTCATTCGCATTTAAAGAACCAAAGGCCGTAGTGGATGGGAATGTCTATCGTGTACTTTCAAGATTTTTTGGGTTGCAAGAAGACATAGCAAGCAACAGCGGACAGAAAGCCTTTGCAAAACTTGCCCAAACTTTGATCAATCATGAGCATCCTGATTTATATAATCAGGGGATCATGGAGTTCGGGGCCTTGCATTGTACTCCAAAATCTCCAGCTTGTAATAACTGCATGTTTATAGATAACTGCGTCGCTTTTGATCAAAAATTACAAAATGTACTGCCCATAAAATCAAAAAAAGTGAAAGTTCGTCTGCGCCATTTTTATTATATAAATGTGGTACAAAACGATCTTCTTTTAATGAAGAAAAGGGTTGGGAATGGCATTTGGGAAGGTCTCTATGATTTCTATCTGCACGAGAGTTCCGATCCACTAGATCATCAGAATATTACTTCTGAAATCGATTTTTTGAGAAGTTTAGGGGCAAAAACCAAGAGAATCGATTTAAGCAAAGAATACGTTCATATTCTTTCACATCAAAAAATAAAAGCCAGGTTTATAACTGTTTATATCCAAGGAGTAAGCGCCGATATCATGGTTGAGGAACGCCTAAAATTTTATCCTCTTGATGAGGTGCACGACCTCCCAAAACCTGTGCTCATCTCTCACTATTTGAATGACACCTTTTTTTAGCCTAGTTTTAATTAAAGATTTTTAATTTTGCGTTAGATAAAGAAGTATGTCGGGAGTTAATAAAGTAATAATCGTTGGAAGACTGGGTAGAGACCCGGAAGTTAGGCACCTTGAAAGCGGGGCCTCAGTAGCCAATTTTTCCGTGGCCACTTCTGAAACCTACAAAGACCGTAACACCGGTGAAAAACGTGAGCAAACAGAATGGCATAATGTCGTTCTTTGGAGAGGACTGGCCGATATAGCTGAAAAATACTTGCATAAGGGAGATATGGTTTATATTGAGGGCAAGTTGAGAACGAGATCCTGGGAAAAAGATGGTGTTACGAGATATACGACCGAGATTGTTGGCGATAATATGAATATGCTTTCACCCAAAGGCTCTAATGAAGGCGGAATGGATTATCAGAATCAAAGCGCATCATCATCACCCGTGACCAACACGGTACAAACGCCAACTGCCGATATTGCTATGGATGACGAGTCAGACGACTTGCCGTTCTAATTGTTTCACTAACGCAAAGCTATTGGAATCATCCTTAGACGAACCTCCTAGTCGACTCTTAGCAGAAATATTCATTAATGGAGACTGGCTTTTCTTGCTAATGAGCTCCTTCTCCCTTTTGTTCTTATTATGCCTTTCAGCGCTCATAAGCGGTTCGGAAGTGGCGTTTTTTTCACTTACTCCAAAAGATATTGCCAGTTGCAACGAGTCTGAACGTAGCTCCGATCGAAAAATAGTTAGGCTGATAAAACGCCCAAAGCTATTGCTGGCTACCATCTTGATTGGCAATAACTTCGTGAATGTGGCTTTTGTTATTCTTTTTACCTATGCTTTCAGTAAAACACTGAGTGGCTTATGGTCGGTAGAAGTAGAATTTATCATTAATACCAGTATTAACTTAATCCTATTGGTTCTTTTCGGAGAGATTTTGCCTAAAGTGTATGCCGGGCCCAACAATCTGCGTTTCGCCCGTATTACGTCCGGTCTCATTCGGTTTTTGGCGTCCATATTCAGGCCACTTTCCTGGATGCTCATGTCATTGAGCAGTATTATAGAGAAAAGGTTTAAAACAAAGGGTTATGATATATCGGTAGAAGAGCTACATCATGCTCTGGAATTAACAACCAAGAATGAGGATACGACAGAGGAGGAAAAAGACATCCTTAAAGGCATTGTCAATTTTGGAACTCTTACTGTAACGCAGGTGATGAAATCAAGAATGGATATAACTGCTTTTGATACAGAGATGGACTTTCACGACTTGATGGATAAGATTAATAAATCAGGTTTCTCTCGTGTACCGGTCTACTCAGATACTATTGACAGCATTGAAGGTATTCTTTATATCAAAGATCTTCTACCCTACACGGAGCAGGAGGACGACTTTAAATGGCTAGATCTATTACGACCTGGCTTTTTTGTACCGGAAACAAAAAAAATCGATTCACTGCTACGGGATTTTCAGGAAAAAAGAGTGCACATGGCCATTGTGGTGGATGAATATGGAGGTACAAGCGGATTGATCACCCTCGAAGATATTATTGAGGAAATTGTTGGTGAAATTAACGACGAATTTGATAATGAATCTTTAGGGTTCAATAAAATAGACGATAGAACCTACGTCTTTGAAAGTAAAACCACTCTAAACGACTTTTGCAAGTGGATAAATGAAAGTCCTGCAACCTTTGAAGCCATCAAAGGAGAAAGCGAGTCATTGGGTGGATTACTTTTAGAAATCAATGGGCGTCTGCCGTCAGCAGGAGAAAAAATAGAGTATGATAAATATACCTTTACAGTCATAGCCGTTGATAACAAGCGGATTAAGCGTGTGAAAGTGCAAATCAATCTTCAAAATGCGTGATAGAGTATTAATAGCTTTTTTGGTGGTGACCTTACTGTCCTGCGAGTCAGAATATGTTCCTAAACCTAAAGGATTTAACCGTTTCGATCTGCCAAGTCATGATTACGTAGCTCTAGCCGATACCCTGCCCTACCAGTTTGAGTATTCCAGACATGCGAAAATTCTACCGGATACATCGTGGATATCCGATAGATATTGGATTGAAATATATTATCCTGAATTTAAAGCAGATGTACACCTCACGTACAAAGTGATTGAAAATCAGGACTCGCTCAAGGAGTATCTTAATGATGCCTATTTTCTTACGGCTAAGCATCAGATAAAGGCTTATGCTATTGATGAAAGTATAGGTAAAACTCCGAAAGGTAAAACCGTGGTTTATGCAGAACTCTCGGGGGAAGTACCCAGTCAGTTTCAGTTTTTTACCACAGACTCTACTAGTAATTTCTTACGTGGAGCACTTTATTTCAATACTACCGTTCAAAATGATTCCTTGCGTCCGGCAATTGAATTTGTAAAGGTGGATATCGTACATATGATGAACACCCTTGAGTGGACATCAAAAAACTCTCTCTGATTTAGCATTTATTCTACTCGGTGGCTAGTTTGCATCAATGTCGGGTTTTTTTGAAACTCCTATTGAATTTTTAAAAGGTGTAGGCCCTCAAAAAGCCATACTACTTAGTAAAGAGCTAAAGATCTTTACTTACGGTGATCTAATTCAGCACTACCCATTCAGGTACGAAGACAGGACTAAGTTTTACTCAATAGGCCAGTTGGATGCTTCAATGCCCAACGTCCAAGTAATAGGAAAAGTAAGGCACTTGGAAGTAGTAGGTTCACCCCGCAAAAGACGACTTGTAGTCTATTTAAAAGATGATACCGGAGAAATAGAGTTGGTATGGTTCAAAGGAATTGATTGGATAAAAAAGAAAATCCTTCCCGGCGTAGAATATGTCGTGTTTGGAAAACCAAACGTCTTCGGACGTAAAATAAATCTGGCCCACCCCGAAATAGAAGTACTGGCTACTTTCAATAAGGATAAAGGCCACCTTCAACCTGTTTACTCGACAACAGAGGTGCTCAAAAAAAAATACCTGGATAGCAAGGGAATTGCCAAGCTCCAAAAATCACTCTTGGAAACTGCCATTAGCAGAATCCGGGAAACACTGCCTCAAAACCTTTTAGGAGAATTCAACCTTACCTCTAAACAAGAAGCGGTTAAGCAAATCCATTTCCCTGTCCAGCTTGAAGCTCTTCAAACGGCACAATTCAGGCTAAAGTTTGAAGAACTTTTTTATATTCAGCTTAGGTTGCTAAAGCTAAAAATAACTCGTCTTGACAAGTTCAAAGGCTTTGTTTTCGATAATGCCGACCTGTTAAATGATTTCTATAAGAATCATCTGCCGTTCGATCTAACCAATGCTCAAAAGCGCGTAATCAAGGAGGTTTACAGAGACATGCGTTCGTCGAGTCAAATGAACCGTCTCTTACAAGGAGATGTGGGCAGCGGGAAAACCATTGTAGCTTTTATATGTATGCTCATAGCTGTTGGCGCCGGCAAACAGACCGCTATGATGGCCCCAACAGAAATATTAGCCATTCAGCATTATCAAGGTTTAAAAGACTACGCAAATAAAATGGGGTTAAGAATAGCGCTTCTTACCAGGTCAACGAAGACTGCTGAACGTAGAATAATTCATGATTACCTCAAATCCGGGGAGTTACATATTATTGTAGGCACTCATGCACTTATCGAAGACAAAGTGCAGTTTAAAGAACTAGGTTTAGCCGTGGTGGACGAACAGCATCGCTTTGGAGTGGCTCAGCGTTCTAAACTCTGGCAAAAGAATAAAAACATTTATCCGCATGTATTGGTAATGACCGCTACGCCCATCCCAAGAACGCTTGCCATGACCCTCTATGGTGATCTGGACATCTCCACTATAGACGAACTCCCAGCAGGCCGGAAGCCGATAAAAACCACACACAGTTATGATTCAAACCGGCTAAAGGTAAACGGGTTTATTAAAGATCAAATAAGTCAAGGAAGGCAGATTTATATTGTTTATCCACTTATAGAAGAATCAGAAAAGTTAGATCTAAAACATTTAATGGACGGATACGAAAGCGCCTGCCGTGCATTTCCCAATGTGCCAATCAGCATTGTACATGGTAAAATGAAATCCGAAGCTAAGGATTTTGAGATGAATCGTTTCGTAAATGGCGAAACAAAAATAATGGTGGCAACTACAGTCATTGAAGTAGGGGTGAATGTACCTAATGCATCCGTAATGATCATTGAAAATGCAGAACGATTTGGCCTTGCGCAGCTACACCAGCTTCGTGGTAGGGTCGGTCGGGGAGCGGATCAGTCTTATTGTGTACTTATATCAAGCTACAAATTGTCCAAAGAAGCCCGAGTCCGCATTGAGACTATGGTTAGAACAAACAATGGTTTCGAGATAGCAGATACTGACCTTAAGTTAAGAGGCCCGGGAGACTTAATGGGTACGCAGCAAAGTGGTGCACTTGACCTATTGATTGCCGACCTGGGGAAAGACGGCAAAATCCTGCAAACCGCCAGGCAGGCAGCTCAAGCTCTTTTAACTGATGATCCGGATCTCGAAAAACTGGAAAACAAAAATGT
Source organism: uncultured Flammeovirgaceae bacterium (assembly GCA_937899105.1). GTDB lineage: Bacteria > Bacteroidota > Bacteroidia > Cytophagales > Cyclobacteriaceae > Fulvivirga. Next base: position 41,629 of record CALBPF010000053.1, read on the forward strand.
ACGACAGCAGATCGAGTCAATGAGCAAAACGGTGATCAACTGGAGCAGAATAAGTTAAGCTCACTTCATTTCGCAAGTCTTACCCAAAAGTTATCTTTGATGTTTAGAACCTTAACTACCGAAATATAAATCTATGCGAAAAAAAATAGTAGCCGGCAACTGGAAAATGAATAATACGCTGGAAGAAGGACTTAAACTAACTTCGGAAATCGTAAATATGGTCAACGATGAAGTTAATGACGATGTAACCGTAGTATTAGCGCCCCCATTTATTCATCTCACCTCTGTTAAAAATAGTATAAATGGCGCTGAGAAAATCTATTTATCAGCCCAAAACTGTAATGAACATCCCTCCGGCGCTTATACAGGAGAGGTTTCCGCAGCCATGCTGAATTCAATAGGTGTAGGTTATGTGATACTTGGCCATAGTGAAAGAAGGGAATACTTTTCTGAAACAAATGCTGAACTGGCAAAAAAAGTAGATGCAGCCTTAGAGCATAACCTTACTCCTATTTTCTGCTGTGGAGAGTCGCAGGCTATAAGAGAAAATGGCGATTTTGTAAGCTTTGTTTGTTCCCAAATTAAAGAAAGTCTTTTTCATCTTTCAGAAAGTGATTTTTCAAAAGTTGTGATTGCTTATGAGCCTATTTGGGCAATTGGCACAGGATTAACCGCAAGCTCTGAACAGGCCCAGGAGATGCATGCTTCGTTAAGGACATATATTGCAGATCAATATGGCTCAGAGGTAGCTGATAATACATCTATACTGTATGGTGGAAGCGCCAAGCCCGGCAATGCGCCAGAGCTTTTCGCATGCCCTGACGTGGATGGAGGACTTATAGGGGGGGCCAGCTTAAAATCACGGGACTTCGTGGATATCATAAAATCCTACTAATGGCAGGCATTGATTTCCTGGCCGTTCAAATAAAATGCGCTGAAGATGTTCGCGACATTATGATTGCCGAGCTTTCAGAATTGCAATATGATTCTATGATGGAAACACAAGAAGGCTTGGAAGCTTATATAGAGAAGGCTCTATTTAAAGAAGATCAGCTGAAACAACTTATAGCAAAATATTCTCAGCAATCAATTACGTACGAGGTACAACCCGTGGTTGCTCGGAATTGGAATGAAGAATGGGAAAAAAATTATGACCCTATTGTAGTAGAAGATCAGATCTATGTCCGCGCCACTTTTCATGACGTCCACCCCGCATTTCCTTTTGAGATCGTCATAAATCATAGAATGTCTGTTGGTAAGGGACACCATGCCACTACGTACCTAATGCTTAAAAATCAATTGGTTTTGGACCATAGTAAAAAACGAGTACTGGATGCTGGAACCGGTACCGGCATTTTGGCGGTAATGGCTGAAAAATTAGGAGCATCCGAAGTGATTGCTTACGATAATAACAGCTGGAGCATTGAGAACGCTCCTGAAAACCTGAAATTAAACCATTGCGAAAAGGTTGAAATTCGGGAGGGCGCCATAAATACTTTGAACCTTAGCGGTAATTTTAACATTGTGCTTGCCAACATCAATAAGAATGTTTTACTCGATGAAATGGCGTCATATTGTTCTTTCTTAGCAGTAAGCGGATTTCTGGCCCTCAGTGGTTTTTATGAGGATGATGCAGATGATATTAAGACTTGCGCTGTACAACATGGTTTGATAGAAAAAACCCGTATTACCAGGAACGACTGGTGCTCAATTGTATTTACAAAAGTGAATTAATTGCAATCATCATTCTTTTTTTTTCGTTATTACCATTCCGGTGTTTTCTAATGGAATTGGTTAATTCATTAATATTTAGGAATTTATCACGTTGATATTCAAATTCAGATCATATTTCACCATTTCATTCCTGCTGATTTTACTGCAGAGTGCAGCCTTTGGACAGTCTGCGGTAGTAGGATCGGATTCCTTGAAAACCCGATTAGATGCCTTGCGTTCTGAACAGACCTTAGTAATTCGGGACGATTTTCTATTTACATGGCCCAGGCTGGGGCCTGATTTTCAGGATAAGATCATGAAGAATGTCGCTACTATCATGAACATGCGATATAATTCAAAGAGCCTTTTGGATGATTACTTCCATTCCATAGCCTCCGCTAAGGACATAGAACGGATAGATGATAAGATGTTAACATCATACCTGAACGTAGCTGAAAAGATGATTGAAAATCATGATTCACGAGAAATTAGCACATTCCTGAAGGCAGCGGTGCAATTCTTTGAAAATGAGGCCCTTTACTATTCAACCTCCAATAAACTGTATGTATTAAATGATACCTACAGCTTTGAATATGTGGATGACCCAGTAATAGAAGAGGTAGTTGAAGAGCCGATTGAAGAAGTTGAGGAACAGGAGGAAGAAGAATGGTTTGACGACTGGGATGAAGAGGAACCCGATGAAGACTGGGATACCGAATGGGAAGAAGAGGAGGAGTACTATGAAGATGAGCCCGAACTTTCCGAAGAAGAATTACTAACACAAGCAATTACAGCTACCGGAGGGGCAAATTTACCTGTCGTAACCGGACCGGTTATTCAATTTTCTGCTGTGGACTTGAATTTTGTTACTGGGTATGACTCGGTTTTTTTGACCAATACCAGCGGCAGTTACATGATGATGACTCGCGAATTTGCAGGAAATGGCGGTAGGTTTGATTGGACAATGGCTGGTCTCAGTGCAGACTCTGTTTATGCAGATCTTTCAGAATATGGTCTTGACACCAGGAAAAGCGAATTAAAAGCTGAATCTGCTAAACTTACCTATCTGGGTAAAGTTGATGATAAAGTTGATGGGGTATTCCAGTACAAAAGTGTTGCTCACGATTCCACGAACGATGCAAGCTATCCAAGGTTCCAATCTTATTACAGCAATATCCCGGTAAAAGGGTTTGCCGATGGATTTTTATATCAGGGAGGATTTTCCATGAATGGCGCCAAGTTAAATAGCTCATCTCTTTTTGGAAAAAACTCGCTTATCGAAGTTCAGGGAGAAACCTCTAAACAATTTAAGGCCCGCGCAGAATTTTTTGAGTTTCAGGATTCGATAGTTACTGCCCTAAGAGCTTCTGCCGTTATCTATCAGGATAATGATTCCATTTATCACCCTGCTGTACGTATTAAGTATGATATGAACAGCAAAAATTTAACACTTCAAAAAGATAAAGGGGGGTTTAGAAATACGCCCTACACCTCGAGCTACTTTAACATAGACTTCACTTCGGATATTATTAGATGGGACATGCAGTCAGACAGTCTCGATGCATCTATATTGGCGGCTCGCACCATAGTACCGGCCTATTTTGAATCTTCTGATCATTATAACTATGAGGACTACACATCTTTGGGGGACAGGGTATATGATTTCAATCCGCTTGGCATTGTTGCTTACTACGCTGATAAAGAGGGGGTAGAACAATTCTATGTTACCGATCTGGCTAAATTCTATAAAAAGAAGGAAAGAATATTACGCGGAGCCATGGTATTTCTGGCGCAAAAAGGACTTATCGGCTATGATCCTAATGACGGTTTGGTGACCGTTAAAGAAAAAACGAAGCACTTGTTTAACGCTAAAAGAGGACGTAAAGACTTTGATAATATAATTATCAAGTCAGTTACCGCAGAAAAGCCAAATGCCACTATAAACTTTAAAGAAAGATATATGACGGTACGCGGCGTGGAGAGCTTTAAGATAAGCGACTCCTTAAATGTGACAATAGAACCTGATAGCAGTGAGATAACCCTGATGAAAAACCGTGATTTCAAATTTGATGGTAAAGTATATGCCGGAAACTTTGAATACATAGGCCATGATTTTACCTTCAAGTACGACAGCTTCCTCATTAATCTAAACCAGATAGCATCAATAGAATTAATCTTAAAAGAGGAAAATAGCAGGGGTACGGAGGGAACCAGGAAAATCAACAATGCATTGGTGTCAACCGATTCTATTCAATCAACAGGGAGCAGAGCAAGTAATATTCAAGGTGGCTCAGGCACACTTTTTATAAATAAACCGGGTAATAAGTCCAGTAAGAAAAAATATCTAAACTACCCTAGCTTCACATCCGAAAAAGGTCAGGTGGCTTATTTTGATCGGTCGGAAATCCTGGGAGGCGTCTATGACAGATCACTATATTTCCTTATTCCACCATTTAACCTGGACAGTTTAGATGGCTCTGATCCGGCGGCCATCGGTTTTGAAGGTACGTTCAACTCCAGTGGCATGTTCCCTGCTTTTAAAGAAACCTTGCGTATTCAACCCGACTATTCGTTAGGTTTTCAACACGAAATACCTGCTGACGGCTATACACTTTATGAGGGGGAAGGGAAGCTCTATAGTACGCTTAGTATGGATAGCCGTGGGCTGCGCGCCGACGGAAAAATTGATTTTCTTACCAGTTCGCTTGAATCCAAGGACTTTATCTTCTACCCCGACTCCGTAACTGGCAGCGGCGACGTTTTTTATATGAAAGAGGACGAATACAATGGTGTACTTTTTCCTCAGGCGACACTCAAAAACTATGAAATGAAGTGGTTGCCAAAGAAAGACAGTATGTACGTTAAAAATGTAGAAGACCCTATACAGTTTTACAATGAAACGGCATCGCTTGATGGTACTGCAATTATAACAAACAGCGGTGTTTTTGGCTCCGGGCTACTGGCTACAAGGGGCTCCGAATCCAAGTCTGATGAGATATCACTAGGCCAGAGTGAATTCTCTGCCAGGAATGCCCAGTTCGACCTGAAATCCAGCAATCCGGAGAAAGCCGCCCTCTACGGTGATGATGTAAGACTAAAATTCAATTTGGATGAAAACTACGCACTGATAAGTCCTGAAGTTGAGGGAGAAGCCGCCATAGAGTTCCCCTATGCTCAGTTTAAAACATCAATTACGGAAGCTCGCTGGGATCTTGAGGAAGAAAAAATAACAATGACCAAGCCTGAAGATGTATCCATCGAGAGCTCCTATTTTTATACCACCCGAGAAGATCTTGACTCACTGCGCTTTAACGCTACCAAGGCAGAATATGACATAAATACATTAGAACTGAAAGTGAGCGGTATACCATATATCATTGTAGCCGATGCCAAAATAACCCCTGAAAATAACGAAGTACTGATTCTGGAGAACTCGAAAATTGGTCAACTTTCCAATACCACGATTATTCTGGATACACTTAACGGCTACCATAGGCTTACTGAAGGAGTCATTGAAATAAAATCAAGAAATGAGTTTTCGGGTTATGCCACTTATCAATTTGTAAATGCCCTGAATGATACCATACCCATAAAAATGGAGGATTTCCGCCTTGAAGAGATATATGCTGAAGACGCAAGAAAAAAAGATCTGCCGGAAAAACACACCGTAGCCAATGGATCGGTCAGTGAGCTTGAGAATGTACTGGTTTCTCCAGGGATCTTCTACAAGGGCGACCTGATTTTATATGCTCATAAGCCTGCCATGGAACTGGCCGGCTATGTGAAGCTCGACCTCAAAGAACCAGGTTATAATACCTGGATCAAACATAGCAGTAGCGCAGACCAACATGAAGTGGTGATTGATTATGACAATTCTACCACGGAAGAAGGGCGAAAGCTTGAAGCAGGCCTGCACTTTTCATCCGGAGACAATAGCCTTTATCATTCTTTTATAACAGAAAAGTTCACACCTGATGATGAAGACTTCTTCACACCGTCAGGAGTATTATTCTATGATAAGGAAACCACGGAATTCGTGATAGAAGATTCTCTTAAGGCTTCAGGAAAGTCATTTGCAGGCAAGATCTTTAGATACAACCAAAATACATCTGAGTTAAAATTTGAAGGACCAGTTACTTTTGTTCCGGCAAGTAAAGATGTTGAGATTGGCGCCTCGGCATTGGGTCAGGCTAATATTAACGAGGTAAGTTATAAGCTAAATACATTATTTTCTATTTCGTTTAAGCCCGTTCCAACAGCCGCTTTCGATGCCATGGCCATTGATATACTGGATGTAGTAAACAACCTAGGCGCCCCGGAAGGGTTAGGCGATCCCACAGAACTGCTTTACAAGCTGGCAGATATCTCAGGTGAACGTGCCGCTCGAGAATATGAAAAGCAATCTTTGGAGGCCTATGTGCCGCTGGCCGGATTTACTAAAGAAATGTCTGCCTCCATGGTATTCGCCGATGTAAATATGGAATGGTCAGCTGACTATAATGCTTTTTATAACAAAGGAAAGCTCGGCATGTCTAACGTACAACGCACAGACATTAACGGAGCATTCGATGGGTTTCTTGAAGCCAAAAGAAATGAAGCGGGTGGGGCCATTTTTAATCTCTTTCTCAAGGCTTCTGCAGACTCATGGTACTATTTCAGTTATGAAGATAACCGTTTGCTGATCTTTTCATCCAATAATGCATTTAATACCATAATTAGTAAAAAGAGTAACGGCGCTAAGGCAAAAATTGGAGAATTGGTTTTTGCCCCTGCAGACCGGGCAGAGACTTTGAACTTTATTAATAGATTTAGACTTCAATATTATGGTATTGAAGATCCTTATCAACTTGATTCCAGCGTAGAGGAGGAAGAATTGGACAATACCGAAGAAGAAACAGATGATGACGATGGGTTTGACGATGACGATGATGGATTCTAAGTTTTCTAAACTTTCTTAATTCCTTATATTTGCAGGCTCGCACCTAATTAAAATAAGAGTCAATTAGGTTCATGTTTAACTTAAATGCCATAGTATGACAGTATTATTCATTGCCCTTGGACTTATCATAGCTTACTTTATGGGTTCTATTCCTACAGCTATTTGGTTCGGAAGAGCAGTTTATAATACGGATGTCAGACAGCATGGAAGTGGAAATCCAGGAGCCACTAATACTTTTCGTGTTTTAGGAACAAGGGCCGGAACTATTGTTATGCTGGGAGACTTTATTAAAGGTTTGCTGGCTACTTCAATAGCTACTCTGTTGATGCACGGAAATATCATCACCCCGGCTAACTTGGTTACCTATAAGCTCATTTTTGGCGTGGTAGCTGTAGTAGGTCATATTTTTTCGGCATTTATAAATTTCAAAGGAGGTAAAGGAGTGGCTACATTATTGGGAATGATGATAGCGATTCACTATGAAGTGGCCATTGTTTGTATACTAGTGTTCCTCATTTCTCTCCTTATCACGAAATATGTTTCGCTGTCCTCAATCATAGGGGCGCTCTCTTTTCCATGTATGCTGGTTTTCATTCCGCGATTTAAAACGAGTGAGCCTCTACTTATCATTTTTGGGTTTTTTCTTTTTGTAGTTATTGTTTGGACACATAACAAGAATATTAAGCGCCTACTCTCGGGAGATGAAAACAAAACACATCTTATAAAGCGTAAGAATTAATTTTATAGTTTCTACAGGCCGTTTATCCCTATTTCAGTCTGATAATGTAAATATCAGTCTCTTTCGCGTTGAGTGACGTTTGAAAAACTAATCACTCAGAGCCCACCTATTTCTTACTTAAACCTATTTATTATGTTATCTAAACGACTATTTAATTTCGTTTTTCTGGTAGGCTTATGTGCTTTCATGAGCGCTAATGTTTTGGGCCAGGGAATTACACTACCAAGGACTAGCGGAGCAGCTACAGTATCGCAGACTGTTGGAATTAGTACTATCACCATAAACTACTCAAGGCCAAATGTAGTAAGCCAGCAAGGCCAGGACCGAACTGACCAAATATGGGGTTCTGTTGTACCCTACGGTTACAACAATCTAGGCTTTGGTACGGCCACCGAGGCTCCCTGGAGAGCAGGGGCTAATGAGAATACGACTATTGAATTTTCTAATGATGTTAAAGTCGAGGGGCAGACCCTTGCAGCCGGCTTGTACGGCCTTCATTATGCCGTGTTTGAAGATGGTAAAGCCACAGTTATCTTCTCTAATAAAACTACTGCGTGGGGTAGTTATTTTTACGATAAAAAAGATGATGCTTTACGTGTAGACATACAATCAGAAGGATTTACACAGACAAATGTTCTGACCTATCATTTTGTAGAGGTAGGAACTTCTGAAGCCATTTTAGCCCTTGACTGGGAGAAAAAACGAATCCCCGTAAAGTTCGAATTTGATACTCCTGAACTGGTTTACCAAAATATTAAACTTGAATTGGAAACCAACCCAGGTTTCCAGCTTACTAGCTGGACCGCCGCGGCCAATTACCTGGTTCAAAACAACATTCATCTTGATGATGCCTTGACCTGGGCCAGCGCCGCAGTAGAAGGACAGTTCTTTAGTCAAAAAAACTTCAATACGCTTTCTACAAAGTCGGCTGTACTTAACGCAATGGGCAAGACAGATGAAGCTATTGCGGTCATGGATGAGGCCCTGGCTGACCCTTCGGCTACTATAAATAACTATTATGGGTATGGCCGTCAACTGATTGCTGCCAAAAAAGTAGATAAAGCAATGGAAGTATTTAAAAAAGCAAATAAAAAATGGGGTGATCACTGGCTCGCTCCACATGGCTTGGCTCGTGTTTATTCAGCATCAGGAGATTACGCGAAGGCATTAAAATACGAGAAAACAGCTCATACTAAAGCTCCTGAAACAAGTAAGCCTTTTTTGGAAGGTTACTTGAAGTCATTAGAAGAGGGGAAAGACTTTAATTAGTCTCTAGCGCTCCTATCATTTCTAAAATATC
>CALBPF010000054.1 GCA_937899105.1 uncultured Flammeovirgaceae bacterium
TCTGATACAACAGCGCTTTCCAAATCAACTTTCCAGTCAATTGCAAGGTCTGGGTCACTATACAGCAACCCACCTTCTGACTCACTATTGTAGTATTGATCGCACTTGTATAAGATTTCGGTTCCATCTTCCAAAGCCACAAAACCATGGGCAAAACCTGGGGGTACGTAAAGCTGTTTTTTGTTTTTCGCTGATAGTAGGATTGCGAACTTTTGACCATAGGTAGGGCTTTGCTTTCTGATGTCGACAACCACATCTAATAATTCCCCCGCAACAGCTCTTATCAATTTCGTTTGTTCATAAGGTGGATTTTGAAAATGTAATCCTCTAATTACCCCTTTGATTGATTTTGAATGATTATCTTGAACAAATTCTGCTGATATACCCAGATCCTCAAGTTTCTTTTTATTGTAGCTCTCCATAAAAAATCCCCTATTATCTTCTAAGACCTTTGGCTCCAGTATAAAGAGACCTTCCAGAGGTGTTTCAGTTAGCTTCATTTGGATTCTGCAATTTTAAGAATGTATTTACCGTATTGATTTTTAAGTAATGGCTTTGCTAAAGACCTGAGCTGTTCTTTACTGATGTATCCCATACGAAATGCAATTTCTTCTAAGCAGGCAATTTTCAAACCTTGACGTTCCTCAATAGATTCTACAAAATTGGAGGCCTGGAGCAAGGATTGATGGGTACCAGTATCCAGCCATGCCATACCACGACCGAGCAGTTGTACATTTAACGAACCCTCTTCAAGGTACATTTTATTTAAATCGGTAATTTCTAGTTCTCCTCTGGCTGAAGGCTTTACCAGCTTAGCCTTCTCAATAACGCTATTGTCATAAAAATAGAGACCTGTAACCGCATAGCTTGATTTTGGTTTAGTAGGTTTTTCTTCAATAGAAAGTACCTTACCTTGGTTGTCAAAATCTACAACACCATATCTCTCAGGGTCATTGACGTAATAACCAAAAACCGTTGCTCCATGCTCCAAAGCAGCTGTTTTCTGTAATACTTTTGTGAAATTATAGCCATAGAAGATGTTATCGCCTAATACCAGCGATACACTATCAGTTCCAATAAATTCTTCACCTAATAAAAATGCCTGAGCCAATCCATCAGGGCTGGGTTGTACCTTGTAGGTAATTTTGATACCTAGTCCATTCCCATCCCTCAGTAGTTCTTCAAATAATCCAATATCTTGCGGAGTAGATATCAACAATATCTCTTTGATGCCCGACATCATCAAAACTGATAACGGATAGTAGATCATAGGTTTGTCGTAAATAGGAAGTAACTGCTTGGATACAGACTTAGTGACGGGGTATAGCCGACTTCCTGAACCACCCGCTAAAACAATTCCTTTCATAACTTTTTATTCGTTTGTTATAAGATTTTTTCTCAAGGCCAATTCCCAATTCCAGGCATCCTTTAATGCATCCTTTAAGCTTAATTTGGTTTCCCAACCCATTTCATTCTTAGCCTTTTCCACATTGGCGTATACCTCCACAACATCTCCCGGACGCCTGGGCGAAAATTTGTAATTTAATTTCTCTTCGCATATTTCTTCAAATGCCTGGACTACTTCAAGCACAGAGTTACCTTGCCCGGATCCCAGATTGAAGATTTCGAATAGCCCATTTTTCTTAGCTTCTGAAAATTTTAATGCTGCCACATGAGCTCTTGCCAGATCAACAACATGGATATAGTCCCTTATACAAGTACCGTCCGATGTGCTATAGTCATGACCGAAAATGGAAAGTTCTTTTCTTATACCAGCGGCGGTTTGGGTAATGAACGGAACCAGGTTGTTGGGCGCCCCTAGCGGCAACTCACCGATTAATGACGAAGGATGTGCACCAATTGGATTAAAATATCTTAGGGAGACAGCTTTGAGTGTTGAATTTGCCTTGCTGTAATCGCTTATAACATCTTCACAGATTTGCTTTGTTCTTCCATAGGGAGACTCTGCTAGGAGTATAGGCGATTCTTCTGTCACTGGTAGCTGTTTAGGCTGACCATAAACCGTGCAAGAGGACGAGAAGATAAAACTACTGAACTTAAAATCCTCCAAAATTTTCAGCATGTTTATTGTGCTGCCAATATTATTTTGATAATACTTCAACGGTTTTTGAGTTGACTCACCAACCGCTTTATAAGCCGCAAAATGTATAATTCCGTTGATATTGTTGTAACTACTAATCTTAAGTCTTAACTGCTCATAATTCAAGCAGTTTGTATCCAAAATGTCAGGCCTAAAGCCTGTGATTTCCTCAATTCTATCAATAATAAAGTGCTTTGAATTATAGAAGTTGTCAATAATTATTGGTTCATAATTTGACGCTATTAACTCAACGCAAGTGTGGGAGCCAATATATCCAGCGCCGCCAGTAACTATAATTTTCTTTTTCATGGTTTAAAGTCGGGCTGTAACGTATTCTTGAGGCCAAAAGGCCTTTAGATCGAATACAACAGTAGAATTCATTTTTAAAGGGTTTAAATCTATTTGACTAAAGTTTTTGTGGGCAACAGCAAGTATTATAGCTTCGTATTGATTTTGAGGTTCACGTATTAAATCTATTCCATATTCTTCTTTCACTTCGTTTTGGTCCGCATTTGGGTCATGTACTTCTACATTAATGCCAAATCCCTCTAGCTCCCTAACTACATCGATAACCTTGCTATTCCGAATATCCGGACAATCCTCTTTAAAGGTAATACCCAATACCAGTACCCTGCTATTCTTAATAAGATTATCTTTTTGTGTCATTAACTTAACCACTTTGTTAGCTACATGTGACCCCATATTGTCGTTGATGCGTCTGCCGGCCATAATCACTTGGGGATTGTATCCTAGAGCTTCGGCTTTGTACGTCAGGTAGTATGGATCTACACCGATACAATGGCCTCCTACAAGTCCGGGTTTGAATGGCAGGAAATTCCACTTTGTAGCTGCTGCTGTTATGACATCATGCGTATCAATGTTCATTTTATCGAAAATTAGCGCTAGCTCGTTGATGAAGGCTATATTTAGATCTCTTTGGGCATTTTCAATGACTTTAGCCGCCTCTGCTACTTTTATTGATGGAGCTTTATGTGTACCTGCTGTTATTACTGATTGATAAAGCAGGTCAATTTGTTCAGCTATTTCTGGGTTGCTGCCACTGGTTACTTTCTTAATGGATGGTAAACGATGCTGTTTATCCCCAGGGTTGATTCGTTCTGGTGAATAGCCACAGAAGAATTCTTTGTTATATTTCAATCCACTTACTTCTTCTAAAATGGGGACGCAAATTTCTTCGGTGCAACCTGGAAATACTGTGGATTCGTAAATGACAATATCACCATGGTTCAGTACCTCCCCAACAGTTGAGCTAGCTTTTTTTAATGGGGTTAAGTCCGGGGTCTTAAACTCGTCAATAGGTGTGGGTACAGTTATGATATAAATATTAGCGCCTGAAAGATCTTTTTGTAGGTTGGTAAATGTAAGGTTAACCGCCTCTTTTAGCTCTTCGGGGCTCACCTCAAGAGTTTTATCTAGTCCACTTTTCAGATCTTCAATACGTCCTAACTTAACATCAAAACCAATAACTCGAGTTTTTTTCCCGAACTCAACAGCCAGCGGCAGACCCACATAGCCTAATCCTATTACGGCGATTTTATTCATTAATTAAATTTGTTTCATACCATTTATAGACCCTTTCAAGGCCCTGTTCAAACTTGACCTGAGGTGTATAACTAAGTAAAGCTTGAATCTTTGAAATATCAGCTAGGGAGTGCCGGACATCCCCAGCTCTTTCTGTACCATATTGAGGATTAATATTTTTCTTAGTAACTCTTCTGAGCATCTCAACCATGTCGTTCAGAGAAATTTGTTCTCCACAAGCAACATTATAAATTTTGTTAAGTGCGTTTTTATCCGTTGTAAAAATCGATCTTAGATTAGCCTGTACGGCATTATCTACATATGTAAAATCACGTGTGGTCTCGCCGTCTCCATTTATATGAGGTCTTCTGTTTTCCATAAAAGCTTTACAAAATATTGGAATAACAGCGGCATAGGGATTATCAGGATTTTGTTTCGGGCCAAATACGTTAAAATACCTTAGGCCAATAAAGTCTAAGCCATAAGTTTTCTGAAATATATCTGCGTATAGCTCTACCGCATACTTCGTAATTGCGTATGGGCTTAACGGCCTACCAATAACCTCTTCTTTTTTTGGTAAAGCTTGACTGTCTCCATACGTACTGGAAGAGCAAGCCAGAATGACCTTATTTATTTTATTTATTACCGCTGCATGGAGTACATTTACAGTACCATCTATATTCACTTTGGTGGAAAGCATAGGGTCCTCAATAGACCTGGGTACCGAGCCTAAGGCCGCTTGGTGTGATATAACATTAAACCCTTTGAATAGGGCTGTCATTTTTTGGTAGTCGCAAATATCTTCTTGAAAAAACTCGAACTTAGAGTTTGATTCAAACTCGGAAATATTTGAATAGTAACCGTTAGAAAGGTTGTCAATGACTCTGACTTTCTTTACCTGCTCCATTTTTAGCAGGTTTTCTACAAGGTTAGAGCCTATAAAACCAGCGCCACCGGTTACTATTATTTTAAGATCAGTCAAGTATGAGTTCTATTATATTGCGCGCAAAACTAATAATTCCCGGCTTTACCTCTAATCCCCCAGCTTTATTTAATAAAATTGTACAATTTTACTTTAGTTTCAACTCGCTGGAAGGAAACTTGCAGGTTCACTCCTGAGGTGAGATAGATCTTGGAAAGTTATTGTCAAAATTAACACAAATTATTTCGAGAAATTGAGTAATGATAATTATATTAAGCATTGTAGGGATCGGCGCCGGCGCTTTTTATTCTTTAAGTAAGGCCCCGGTATACGAGAGTAGCATGATGCTTCGATCCCATATCCTTGCCGAAGCTTACAGTGAAACACTAACCGATAATCTCAGAAAACTAATTGATAAACGCAATTACGAACTTTTGGCTGCTAAGTTATCGATCACGCCTGAACAGGCATCACAGCTTGTTAACATCAAAGTAGAAAGTATCGAAGATCAATTAGTAAGATGAAATCTGAAGCTAATGAGCCTGACAGTTTAAAAAAGCAAAGCGCCAAAGGGTTTATCAATTCAGGAAACAATTTGGAGCTCTTGGATCTCTTAAAAATACACGATCCGGCGCTAAGAATATGTAAGGAGGAGTTATCCTTGCAAAACAGTTTAGCATCAGGCATTCAACCTATTAAGGGCTTTAATGCATTTAACAGACCTGCAAGACCAAGTCCGATTCTAAGTCTTGTATCTGGATTAGATATAGCAGTAACTATACTCCTCATCTTCGTCAAAGCGACAAGGACTTATCTTAAATCCATTGGTAATTCCTAAAAGTGGGTAAACAGATATTGACTTTCATTCAAAAAGAAATCCGTCTAGAATGGCGAAACCGGTATGCGATAAATGGCATACTATTATATCTGGTAAGTACAGTATTTATTTGCTACCTCAGTTTCAACGTACGCTCAAATGTGCTAAATCCGGTTACATGGAATGTTCTTTTCTGGGTTATTATTCTTTTCACTTCTGTGAATGCTGTTGCCAAAAGCTTTATTCAGGAAAATGAAGGGTCGTTTCTTTATTTGTATTGGACACATAGTCCGGCAACCATAATTGTGGGCAGAACTATCTATAATGCATAATTAATGCGAGTGCTTGGACAGATGGGTTTTTTGGCTTACGCGTTAGTATTGGGTAATCCGGTTGAAGATGTCCTTTTATTTCTCCTAGTCATACTGTTTGGCTCTATGGGGTTGTCATTTACGATGACAATGGTATCCGCAATAGCTTCAAAAGCCAGAAATAGCCATACGCTTATGGCAATCTTAAGTTTCCCAATTGTATTGCCGGTTTTACTTGTGATCATCAAAATCTCAAAAAATGCGTTAAACGGAGTAGAACGTTCGGCTTCATTAGATGATTTTATTGTTTTAGCTGCCATAAATGCTTTAGTAGGAGCGGCATCTTACTTACTCTTCCCTTATCTTTGGCGATCCTGAATGAGAAGCTATGAGAAAGAGTTGGTGGAAGGTATTGACCGTTATTATTCTGGTTTACGTGGTGGTGGGAGGATTATTACTTGATGTACCGCGGCTTCATATATTAAATGAAACTATAAGAGCGCTGTACTTCCATGTACCTATGTGGTTTGGTATGATCATTCTTCTTTTCGCTTCAGTTATATTTTCACTTCGTTATTTGAGAACCGGAATCAAAGATTTTGATACCAGAGCAGCAGAGTTTGCTAACGTAGGAGTACTTTTTGGAATATTTGGTATTTTAACAGGGATGCTTTGGGCCCAGTTTGCGTGGGGTCAATGGTGGAGTGGCGACCCTCAGCAAAATGGTGCAGCTATAGGGCTCTTGATTTATTTGGCCTATTTTGTGTTGCGCGGATCACTTGAGGATGATGGTCAAAAGGCACGAATCAGTGCCGTATATAACATCTTTGCTTTTGCGGCTCTTGTGCCCTTACTTTTTATCTTACCAAGAATGACAGACTCATTGCACCCAGGCAGTGGTGGAAACCCTGGTTTCAATGCTTATGATCTGGATAGCAGGCTAAGAATGATTTTCTATCCCGCAGTAATAGGCTGGACTTTGCTAGGAGTATGGATTACTTCAATACGTATTCGAATTAGACGACTTTCATTAAATCAGGATGTATGAAAAAGCTTTTTGGCGTTCTTTTAATATTGCTTTTTGCTTATATAAGTAACAGTCAAAATAAACTGGAAGTTACAGATCAAGATTATATTAATTCTGATGTAGAAATGGCTGATCAGTTTAGGGCTGATGGCAAAATATATGTACTCACTGGTATCATCCTGATCATACTGTTTGGAATAGTGACCTACCTGGTAATTATTGATAGAAAAGTGGCCAGGATCGAAAAAGAACGTGGGAAAACATTCGATTAAGCATTCCGTTTTTAATTTAAAAGAAATATTAAGAGTTATGAAAAAATCTCACATAATAGCGCTTCTAATTATAGCGGTAGCGGTTTTCATAATTATTACGACTGTAGGTGATGCAAGTACTTATGTTACTTTTTCGGAGGCGAGAGAGATAGCGTTAGATGGAAATGAGAATAGTATACATGTGGTAGGAGAGTTAGTCAAGTCAGGTAATGGTCAAATCAACGGCATTGTAACTTCACAGGACAAACTTTCTTTCTCATTTGATATGGTAGATGAAAATGACGAAGTTCAACACGTTTACTATAATGAACCTATGCCGGCAGACTTTTTAAGGTCGGAAAAGGTTGTAGTTATAGGTTCATATCATGACAATGTTTTTGTTGCCGATAAAATCTTACTTAAATGTCCATCTAAGTATCAGGAAACAACAGTTAATGCGGGAGTTTAATTAGCTAAGAGGGGTAAGTTTTAATGATACATACATTCATTGGTGATCTAGGTCACTTTTTTGCCGTTGCAGCATTCATAACAGCTTTATTTGCGAGTTTTTCATATTTCAAGTCAACTACATCAGGGCTATCTTCTGCGCAATCCTGGAAAATTAACGGGAGATTCTTTTTCTTAGCTCATGTTATTATGATAATGGGCGTGGTGATTACGCTGTTCTATATTATCTACAATCACTATTTTGAATACCATTATGCCTGGAACCATTCGTCAAGACGTCTTCCGGCACATTATATGATTTCTTGTTTCTGGGAGGGGCAGGAGGGAAGTTTCCTTTTATGGATGTTTTGGCATGCCATATTGGGTACTATCCTAATCTTTACTAATAAGTTTTGGGAATCCTCTATAATGACCATTTTTACTTTAGTACAGACTTTCCTGGCTTCAATGATATTAGGAGTGGTAATACCCGGACTAGAACTTAAAATAGGTTCATCACCATTCCTTTTGCTGCGAGATGTAATTGACGCTCCTATATTTCAAGAAAATCCAGATTTTATTCCTCAGGACGGTACTGGCTTGAATCCATTGCTTCAGAATTACTGGATGGTAATCCATCCGCCGACCTTATTCTTAGGCTTTGCTACTACTGTTATCCCGTTCATTTATTGTATTGCCGGTCTCTGGTTAAAAAAATACCGCGACTGGGTACGTCCTGCTCTTCCCTGGGCATTGATCTCCGGAGCTGTGCTAGGCCTTGGAAATCAAATGGGTGGCTATTGGGCATATGAAACCTTAAATTTCGGAGGTTATTGGAACTGGGACCCCGTAGAGAATGCTGTGTATGTTCCATGGCTGTTTCTGGTAGCAGCTATCCATGTTATGATCACCTTTAGAAAGAGCAATACAGCGCTGAAGGCTTCTATTGTATTGGTCATTACTATGTTTATACTGATAATATATTCTACTTTTCTCACCCGAAGCGGTATATTAGGGGATTCTTCTGTGCACTCGTTTACTGATCTTGGGCTTTCAGGCCAACTTCTGGTTTATTTGATAGTATTTATAGTGCTTTCCATAGTACTCGCCTACATTAGGTGGAAAGAACTGCCGACAACGGAAAAGGAAGTTTCTACCTACTCACGCGAATTTTGGATTTTCATAGGAGCAATCACATTGTGTTTAATGGGCTTTCAAGTTCTGCTACCTACATCAATACCGGTTTACAATAGTATAGTTGAGTCTTTTGGTGGAGTATCTAATGTAGCTCCGCCCACAGACCAGATTACGTTTTACACTAAATTCCAATTCTGGTTCGCAGTAGTGATTGCTTTTTTGTCTGGAACCGGCCAGTTCTTTTGGTGGAAAAAAATAGGTGGTAAGCAATTGTGGAATAGCCTGTTACCTCCAATCATCATTAGTCTTTTGATGACGCTCATTCTTATGGAGTGGTTAGATGTATCTACTATTTCCTACATTGTTTTACTACTGGCAGGAGTTTATACCGTGGTTGCGAATAGTAAAATTTTGATGATGGTATTAAAGTCAAGTCCTAAACTCGCGGGTGGTGCAATTGCTCATATTGGTGTTGGCTTAATGTTAATCGGGATCTTATTCTCGGCTGGATATTCAGAAGTAGTTTCACTGAATAATACAGGTATGTTAATATCACGACAGCTTGACGAGGAGTTTAATCGTGAAAATCTGCTACTGTTTTTGAATGAGCCAAAGACAATGGCCAACTATCAAATCAAGTACAAAGGTGAGCGCTTAGAACCCATCGATTCTGATGGTCTTATCCACAAGAATGATGTTGATAAAATTGACGCTTACACGGTAGTAGCCAACAAAGATGTCTTTTTTGAAGGACATCAGTTGTATAATATAAATGATACAATAGTCGTTCACGGTGAAAATGTCTATTATGAAGTAGAGCTAAAAGCGGGTAATGGAAAAGTATACAATCTCTATCCACGCATTCAAGATAACCCTACCATGGGGATGGCGGCTTCGCCATCAATAAAACGGGATTTATCAAGAGATCTATATGCTCATGTGGTATCTCGTCTTTCCAGGGAAGATGTAGAATGGAGTAAAATGAAGGAGTTTAAAATAAGTCCGAGAGATACATTTTTTATAAATGATTATGTAGCTAAAGTGGATGGACTACAAAGAATCTTTGAGTTGGATGGTGTAGACCTTGCCGAACAAGATGTGGCAATAAAAGGATATGTGACTATAGAAGGAGAAGAACAGGAATATCAGGCAAATCCTGTCTTTCTTATTAAAGATGGTCTGGTTGGCCGAATTCCGGATGAAGTCGAGGATTTAGGCTTAAAAGTCACATTAATGAATATCTTTCCTGATGAAGACAAGTTCGTCATTGGTACAAACACTAGGCAAAAGGACTGGATCATTCTTAAGGCTATGGAGAAACCTTTTATTAATGTTTTATGGGTTGGCACTGTAGTACTTATGTTTGGGTTTGGGGTAGCGGTAGTTAGAAGATATTCGGAATTTAAAAAAATGCGTGAGAAAGGCATTGAATAAAAATAGTTAGTATTTTTATTTATGGCTTATCGAATTTCCATTATTGGCTCAGGTAATGTAGCCTGGCATCTTGCGCCGGCTCTTGAAAATGCCGGGTATGGTGTTTTTGAGGTTTATGGGCGCTCTCCAAAAAGGGTAAAGGAATTAGTATCACGCTTGTATGAGGCCGAAGTCAAAAAGGATTTGAATTTTAGCATTAGCAAGTCTGATGTTTTTATAATAGCTACGTCAGATGATGCTGTTGAGGAGATTGCTCAGGAAATAAGTCTTCCTAATGAAGATTCTATCCTTGTCCATACGAGTGGCAGCTTAAGCGCAGGTATCCTGTCATACGCCGCCACCCAACATATCGGCATATTTTATCCTATACAGAGTCTTACAAGAAATAAACCAATGAACTTCGATGAAATACCTATTTGCATTGAAGGTGAAAGTACTTTGTGTCGGGGAGTACTTAAGGAGCTCGGCAATGCCATTAGCAGAAAGGTGGTTTCCATTAACAGTGACCAAAGGTTGGCACTTCACTTAGCTGCTGTTTTTGCAAATAACTTTGTAAATCATTTTTTAAGTGTTTCAAATGACATTTTAAAAGAGAATAAACTGGATCAAGATTTGCTTTATCCGCTCGTAAAAGAAACTTTGGAAAAGACTGCTGAAATTGACCCAAAAGACGCTCAAACGGGACCTGCCAAGCGCCATGATTTTGAGACCTTAGACCGTCATTTGGAGTATTTAAAAAAGAATGAAGAGCTTGCAGAGGTGTATAGAATAGTTTCGCAGCATATTGTAGACAGTCATCCACTAGAATAAAAGAATATGAACCAACTTAAGATTACTCAAAAGGCACCTATTATAGCGGATTGTAAATATGGCGCTATTTGGTGTTCATGTGGGCTTATTAAAAGTCAACCTTACTGCTATGGTTCACATAAGGATACTTCTTCACGCTAATGAAACAGGAGATAGGCGAGGATAAGAAATTAGTCTGGCGTGGATTTAAACAGTCTAAGAATGCGCCGTTTTACGATGGCCTGCATCAGAATTTATAAAATATGTCATCTCATCACATTGTTCGTGATGAACAGGAACCCGCGCTATTGATACTTTCTTTAAGAGATATAAGAAACTCCACCATTGACGAATTACTGGAGTGGTCTCCAACAGTAGTATTACCTGACATTCTCATTAATGATGTGTTAAACAGAGGCTTCAGGTTTGATATAATACTCTGCGAAGAAGCAAAGGAAAATCTATTGAGAAAAAGTCTGAGAGCGTATTTCCCACTGCGTTTTTTAAGTGCATCTCCTGATTTATGGTTAGATCGTACTATAGACTGCTTGGTAGAATCAGGTCATAATGCATTAAGCATTATCACCGATCAGTTTGACGATAGATTCATGACCAAAAAACACCTGCCTAATATCGACTTAGTTATCTACGATACTAATTTTAAATGGCACAGGGTGCAGACTCACTTTAAGAAGTGGTTCCCGAAAGGACAAGAAATAAGAATGGTCGGATCAAATTTTGAAATAACCGGATACATAACAAGTAATCGAGATCTGGGAGATAGCTATATAACGGAGTATAATGGTATGATTGTAGTAAGTTGCTCAGAGCCCATTTGGTTTGGCGAACGGATCATCTGACCATGATGCTCGTACAATTCTATCCTTGTCATTTAAATCCTTGAGAAGCTGTACTTCATTGAAATCCAGCACTTCCATCATAATTTTTACGTCTTCACCAAAATCTTCATGTACTTCAAAATAAATCCTGCCAGTGTCCTTAAGTACTGCTTTGGACAGTTCTGCAATTCTTCGATAAAATAAAAGTGGGTCATCATCTTTGACAAAGAGCGCCTTGGAAGGTTCGTGTTCTTTAACATTTTCCTTAAGAGCCTGGCGTTCGCTTTCTCTGATGTAAGGTGGATTACTGACTATAACATCGTACGGTCCATTTGGTATATGTTCAGATAGGATATCAATTAGCATAAATTCGATATCCACTTCAAACTTGTTTGCATTTTGTCTGGCCGTTCTAATAGTTCTGGGGTCCACATCAATTGCAAATGCCTTGGTTTCTTTAAGTTCCTTACTTAGAGTGATGGGTATGCAGCCGGATCCTGTACCTATATCCAGGAATTTTATCTTTTTCCCTTTGTTTTCTTTAATGATCAGATATACCAACTCTTCGGTTTCAGGCCTGGGGATAAGTACTGACAAGTCAACATTGAACTTACGACCGTAAAATTCTGCCTCTCCAAGGATATATTGAATAGGCTCATTGTTATTAACTCGCTCAATGAACTGAAGCAGTTCTCTATGCCGCTTAACGACTAAGTTAATTGATCGATCAACAATTACTTCTGCTTTTTTAATAGCAAATAGTTTCTCTAAAATTAAATAAGTGATAGCAGAACGTTCTTCTTCAGCTTCGTCAATTTCTAATTTATTAAAGACATACTGATACAACTTCTTTGAAGAGTCGGGAAGAATCTCGGAGAGTTTCGCCATAATATCAGCGGTGTTTTGGTAACATTGCGATTGATGAGTCAAAGCAAATATATCAAAAAAACATAGCCACTTCCTGTGATTTCAGATCTCCAATATATGAACAGGGCGCTTGAGCTCGCCGTTCTTGGAATGGGTAGTGTTAGCCCTAATCCATTGGTCGGCTGTGTTATTGTATATAATAATAAAATAATAGGTGAGGGTTTTCATCAAAAAAACGGAGAAAAACTTGCCGAGGTAAATGCTATTGAGTCCGTTAGAGATCATTCATTGCTAAGGGAAAGTACCTTATATGTAACTTTGGAGCCTTGCTCACATCACGGTAAAACACCGCCCTGTTCAGATCTTATTATAAAAAAAGGGATTAAGAAGGTAGTAGTGGCGGTTGAAGATCCAAATCCTTTGGTATCCGGATCGGGAATTAGGAAATTAAGAGACGCTGGAGTTCAAGTAGAACTAGCCTTAGGGCGTGATAAGGCATTAGAGGTAAATAAGAGGTTTTTTATGTCTATGGTTAATAAAAGGCCCTATGTAATTCTAAAGTGGGCGCAAACCGCGGATCGGTTTTTAGCGCGTAAAAATTATGACTCAAAATGGATCAGTGATGAATATTCTCGGGCTATAGTTCATACTTGGCGTGCTCAGGAAGACGCCATAATGGTGGGAAAGAATACAGCTAAATATGATAACCCGAAACTCACCGTAAGGGGCACAGCAGGAAAGAATCCGCTTCGAGTTGTACTGGACCAAAAGCTTGAACTTGATAGAAAACTTGAACTTTTTTCGGATGGTCTACCTACGTTATGTTATAACCTGAATGATTCCAAAGTTTTAAGTGAGACCGAATTTATTAAGGTCACGGGCAAAAGCTTTATTGAAGGGGTGCTGACAGACCTAGGCTTAAGAAATATTCAATCTTTGATCGTTGAAGGGGGAGCTCAATTACTTTCATCTTTCATAGACAAAGATCTGTGGGATGAGGCAAGGGTTTTTACGTCTCCTAAGTTTTTTGGCGATGGTATAAAAGCGCCAGATATAAATATACCTTACACTGAGGAACCTCTAATGTCAGACAAGTTGTTAACCTATCGAAATAAATAATTATGGCTGAAGAATTAACAATCTCTTCATCAGCTGATAAAGCTGAAAAATATAAAAATTTACTTCCTCAGATTGTAGGCCTCATACATGGGGAGTCCGATATGATAGCCAATCTTGCTAATATGGCTGCCGCTTTAAAGCAGACAATGGATTTTTTCTGGGTAGGGTTTTATATTGTTAAAGATGACGAGTTAGTGCTGGGCCCATTCCAGGGACCAATAGCGTGCACAAGAATAAAATTAGGTAAAGGAGTTTGTGGTACAGCCTGGCAAAAGGCTGAAACTATAATTGTTCCTAATGTAGACGAGTTTCCTGGGCATATAGCTTGTAGCTCAGATTCCAAATCCGAAATTGTTATTCCGGTAATAGCCCAAGGTGACGTTAAAATGATCTTAGATGTTGATAGTGATAAAATCGATGACTTTGATGAAGTTGATCAAAAGTACCTCCAACTTCTTATGCATAAACTTGAAAGTACACTTAACTGAGCTCTGCCAGGACGGTTAACCCGCCTGTGGTTTTTTCATTTAGTCCTACTTTTATTTTGGCATCCAACGGAAGAAAAACATCGACCCTTGATCCGAACTTAATAAAGCCAAACTCTTGCCCCTGTTCTAGTTTATCGCCTTCCTTAATGTACCACTTAATGCGCCTGGCCATAGCGCCGGCTATTTGACGAAATAAGATTTTTACACCGTCATCCATTTTAGTAACTACAGTGGTACGTTCGTTCTCCGTGCTTGATTTTGGATGCCAGGCTACTAAATACTTGCCAGGGTGATATTTAAAAAAGTCAATCACTCCTTTAATTGGCATGCGGTTGACGTGCACATTGATTGGAGACATGAATATGGATAGTTGTATCCTTTTTTCTTTTAGATATTCTTCTTCTACCGTTTCTTCTATCACCACTACTTTACCATCCGCGGGGGCCAATACATGTTTAGGGTTTACCGGGCTTTTAATTTTTGGACTTCGAAAGAACTGCAGAATAATGAGATAGAAAGCTATGGTTGAGGCCAGTGTGATTCGAAAAATAAGCGGATCGGCCGCATACATGTAAATGCCATAGTTTAATAGCACAAAAACAAATAGTAAAACCAGCAATAAGGTACGGCCTTCTTTATGAACAGTCATTAGGTTCGGATTAATATCTACTGCAAATTTAAAACCCGCCTCGGTATTTATAAGTTTTTGCGACTTTATCTATTGCAACAACATAGGCCGCTATCCGCATAGAAATGTCATATTCCTGTGAAGTGCTGTAAACGTGGTCAAATGCATCTTTCATAATTCTGTCTGATCTTCGATTGACACGTTCACCTGTCCATTTGTATCCCAGCCGGTTTTGTACCCATTCAAAATAAGATACAGTTACGCCACCTGCATTAGCAAGAATATCAGGAGCAACCATTATACCCTTATTGTTTATTATAGTATCCGCCTTAGCAGATGTAGGCCCGTTGGCTCCTTCAACAATAAGTCTGGCTTTAATACTTTCTGCATTTCGCGAAGTAATTACATCTTCCATGGCTGCTGGAATTAAGACGTCTACTTCAAGTTCCAGGAGCTCATTACCTTCAATAAGTTCTGCTCCGCTAAAACCTTCTAATGAGCCGTTATTTCCATTTCTGTAGTCAATGGCCTTCTCAATAGCAATGCCATTTTCGTTATAATAAGCGCCAGAAATATCACTTATTGCTACAATTTTAACTCCCCTTTCCGCCATCAAAAGAGCTGCAAATGAGCCTACATTACCAAAACCTTGTACCGCACAGGTAGCTCTATATGGATTGATCTTTAATTTTTCCATTGCCGCCAAAGCTGATACCATTACTCCGCGACCTGTAGCCTCTGTCCTACCGAGGGAGCCTCCAAGGACTAATGGTTTGCCTGTAACTACTGAATTTATGGTCATGCCTCTGCTTCTTGAGAATTCGTCCATAAGCCATGCCATTTCACGTGGGCCGGTGCCCATATCCGGTGCGGGAATGTCTCTGTCAGGACCAAAAATTTCTGTCATTGCCAATGTGTAAGCGCGCATCAAACGCTCCATTTCACCAGAAGACATTTCTCTTGGATTACACTGCACACCGCCCTTAGCGCCGCCATAGGGAATGTCTACCACGGCGCATTTCCAAGTCATCCAGGCAGCAAGTGCCTTAACCTCATCTATACTCACGCCAGGGTCGAAGCGAATTCCCCCCTTAGACGGGCCTAAAATATTTGAATGAATTACCCTATAACCATCGAAAACCCTGATGGAGCCATCATCCATTGTAATGGGAAGTGATACAATAACCTGTTTGGCCGGAGATTTAAGAACATTATACAACTCATCGTCTAAGCCTAAAATTTGAGAGGCTATGTGAAACCTTGACATCATTGCCTCAAAGGGATTGCCTTCGTCCTTAATTGGCGCTGGTTCTATGTAACCCATTCTTTTGTTTTTGAGAGAATTTAAAACGATTGTAAAGTTATATAAATATAGCCCATTACAAGTGATCACATAAATATTTTGAGATAGGCAATTATGAACGGAGCTGCAAGTAATAATCCGTCAAATCGGTCCATAAACCCACCATGTCCTGGAATCAGACTTCCTGAATCCTTAATCTCAATGCTTCTCTTAAATAGCGACTCTACTAGGTCGCCATAGGTGCCCATAATCACGATAATTAAACCAATGATTAGCCAGTCTTTTAGAGGGAGTGTCATGGAATAATATGATACTCCGTATGTCATAGCCATGGCCAATAGAAGACCGCCAACACTTCCTTCCCATGACTTTTTTGGAGATACTCGCTTAAAGAGTTTTCGCTTTCCAAACCTGACCCCAGCAAAATAGGCGCCCGTGTCACTCGCCCATAAGATGAGCATGGATCCAATAATCAGGCCACCGTTATATTTTCCAATATGAAACGCAATTACGTTGATAAGTGCAAACGGAATGGCTACATAAACTATTCCAAGAAAAGTAAACGCAATTCCTCTAAACGGTTTTACCGAATTTTTTCGATACAGGTAGATCATGTAAACACAGGCCGCTACAGGGAATGTAGCAAAGTAGAACTTGCTATCAAGCAAGGCGCTTTCGATAAAGAATGATAATGTAAAAATGAGTGCGCCGCAAAAAGTCCCAAAGGTTTTCAATGGAATCATTCCATCCAAACCAACATTTTTGTAAAACTCTAATTGGGTTATTACACTGATAAGTAAAAATATAGCGAAATAACTCCATTGGCTATAATAGACGCTCCCGAGTATTACCAAAGCTCCGAGCACAGCAGCTATTATTCGCTGCTTTAGATTACTGTATTTACCTAAAATCGATGTCACTTTCAATTATTCGCATAGCCCGGATAACTTCATCTGCCGGCACATGAACTTCAAACTGGCCGAAATTTGAATAAGATGAATCCTGTTTACTTACAATTACCGGACTAAGATTACTGTTCTCAAGAATGCCCTTCACAATTTCAGCCTTATACGATTGCTCAACTGTGAACACTTTCTGCCAGTCCGTCATGCGATGAGTTGTATTTTATAAAGTATTTTCGAAAATAAAACATAAGACTAACAGTAATAATAGCAAATATTAATACTGCCAACCAAGGAGCGGTCTCACTATTTTCCAAATCAAAATCTATAAAACCTGTGGTATTGAGGTAGATCAGTATCAGCATGAAGCCGTTATTAACCAAATGAGCGAAAATTGGTATCCATAAACTGCCAGACCAATAGTAGAGATAACCAAAAAGAGCTCCCAGAAGCATGCGTGGAACGAAACCAAAAAACTGAAGGTGTATCAGGCTGAATAGCGCCGCCGAAATCCAGATAGCTGCATGTATATTCCCGAAACTCTTATGAAGCATATTTTGAATCATACCACGAAACACCAGCTCTTCTCCTAGCGCGGCAAAAATTGCGATAACTGTAAAACCGATCAAGAACTCACTGAAGCTATTGAACTGTGTTAGTTGTTCTGTCATCCTGGCTGCGGCCTCTTCCGTTTCACGCGCCCAGGATTCGAAATCGCTCACAAATTCAGGAAATTGAACATTGGCATTCCATTCGATAAAAGCGCTGTTAACCGGCATAAATGCAAGGGTGACTAATCCAGTAAGTAACCATGGTAGTAAGGAAAGGCGTTTGGATATCAGTGAAGTGGGGTTAATTTTTTCTGCTCCTTTTAAATAAAGAGCTGGTAAAACAAAAAGTCCTATAAATGATGCACTGCCTTGTAGGATGAACAACGGAAGCTTGTATGAATCAGATTCGGAGGCGTTCGACATACCCTGGATAAATTCCATAGCAGATCCGTCAAAAACCAGTATGGCGAAGATCGATCCAATAAGTGGGCCAATAAGCATGAAGGTGATTAATGAAACTAAAAATGCGAGTAATGCCGATACAGCTGGATGCCTATGAGGCTTAAGCCGGAAGTGATTATCAAATATGTCCATAAATTCGACTAAATTTACATCTTATTTTTAAATAGGATATTCATAGTCATGTCGAAGATGGTGAAAATAGGAGATGTAGAGTTGGGCGAGTTTCCGCTTTTGTTAGCGCCTATGGAGGATGTGAGCGATCCGCCTTTTAGAGCCGTTTGTAAAGAAAATGGGGCAGACTTAATGTATACAGAGTTCATTTCTTCTGAGGGGCTGATCCGACATGCAGAAAAAAGTGTTCAAAAGCTTGATATTTACGATTATGAACGTCCTATTGGGATTCAGATTTTTGGTGATAAAATTGATTCCATGCGTAAGGCTGCAGCAATTGCGGAGGCGGCAGGTCCTGAGATTATCGATATTAATTATGGATGTCCGGTAAAAAAAGTGGCTTGTAAAGGGGCAGGAGCAGGTATTCTTTTGGACCTTCCTAAAATGCAGAAAATGACTGCTGAGATTGTAAGACAGGTTAAGTTGCCGGTTACTGTTAAAACCAGATTGGGCTGGGATGATAACACAATACAGATTGTGGAGGTAGCTAAAAGATTACAGGATGTTGGCATTAAAGCGCTAACCATACACGGTCGTACAAGGAAGCAGATGTATAAAGGAGAAGCCGATTGGACAAAAATAGCTGAAGTCAAAAACCATCAAGATATACATATCCCTATCTTCGGAAATGGTGATATCGATAGTCCTGAGAAGGCCCTGGAATATCGCAATAGATACGGGGTTGACGGAATTATGATTGGTAGAGCGGCTATCGGATACCCATGGATCTTCAATGAAATCAAACATTACTTCGAAACGGGTAGGAAATTAGCCCTACCATCCTTAGAAGATAGACTCAATATTGCACGCCAACATCTTGATTTTTCAGTTCGTTGGAAAGGGGAAAGACAGGGCATTTTTGAGATGAGAAGACATTATACTAACTACTTCAGAGGTTTACATGGTTTTAAACCTTTCCGAACCAGACTGGTAGAATCTAATACACAAGCAGATATTCTCGCTATTCTTGAAGAGGTAGATAAAAAGTATAGCGAACCTGTGATGGCATAACACATTGACCCGTAAGAACACAGATTTTTTGGCCTGGGCGTTGCTTTTTATCCTTGCTTTAATATGGGGTAGTTCATTCATCTTAATAAAAAAAGGGCTTACAGTCTATTCGGCCTCGGAAGTTGGCGCCATTAGAATTGTAGCAGCGTATATGTTTTTGATTCCCATGGCTATTCAATCCTTAAACAAGATTCAAAGAAAGCATTGGCCATTTATTTTCGCAGTAGGGATGTTTGGCAGTTTCTTGCCCGCCTTTCTCTTTGCTACCGCACAAACACGAATACCTAGCTCAGTCGCAGGCATACTTAACGCCTTAACGCCATTGTTTACCATGTTTATGGGTACGTTGCTTTTTTCTCAACGGGTTAATAATCTGGTTAAAGTTGGGTTGCTCTTAGGCTTCTTAGGTTCAGGAGCGCTAATGTTTGCAGGTGGAACAGGTGGAATAGAATTTAATAGCTACGCGCTATTCATAGTACTGGCAACACTGTTTTATGCTACTAATTTGAACCTTATAAAATTCAAGCTGGCAGATATTTCTGCCCGGGCGATCACAAGTCTTTCTCTATTCATTGTCGGCCCAATGGCCTTGTTACATTTGTTATTAAATACAGATTTTCTTCAAAAAACGGCTTATGGAGAAGGTGCGTTTATGGCGTTAGTAGCGCTATCAGTTCTGGGTATTGTAGGTACCGCAATAGCCTTGATTTTATTTAACCAATTGGTAAAGATAACTTCCCCAATTTTCACCAGTTCTGTTACCTACATTATTCCAATAGTTGCGGTCATATGGGGGTTGATAGATGGCGAGCGTCTATTTTTTTGGCATTATTTAGGTATGATGTTCATAATCTTAGGTGTTTATCTAGTAAATCGTAAGATCTAATACCCCCTTTTAATACTATAAAAACAACTTTAAATTTAACCCAATTTGGGTTATTACTTTAATAGTTTGTTTGAGGTATACCATTAATTATTATTTCTTTTTTTGAACAAAAATGCCTTTAGGCCAGGGTTAATACCAGACTGATACACCTAATTTATTTCATACTTTCTGCGTGATTTATGCGGTTTAGCATGTGTTTATCTTAATCTGCTTAAGAGCGGTCTATCTCTGATCGCTAGATTTTTAACCATAAAATTCATGCTTATGAAGAAGTTTTTACTGTTAAGTTTTTTGCTGCCCTTTATTACCGTAGTAGTCTATGCACAGCAGAGGGTGGTTTCCGGGAAGGTCATATCTGAAGATGACGGATCTGGTTTACCGGGTGTTAATGTTTTGGAAAAAGGTACTACTAACGGGACCATTACGGATGTAAATGGAGATTACAGCATTTCTATATCAGATGGAAGTGTTCTTGTTTTTTCTTTTGTAGGATTTGAATCCCAGGAGATTACCGTAGGCGCGCGCTCGACCATTGATGTGTCTCTTTTATCTGATATTAAGCAGCTGAGTGAGGTAGTAGTAACTGCCATTGGGCTTGAGGCGAATAAAAGAGATTTGGGTTACTCAATTCAAGCGGTTCAGGCTGAAGAAGTAGCAAGATCAGGTGAAACGAACATGGTAGCAGCCCTTGCTGGTAAGGCTGCCGGTGTTCAGGTAACCAGTTCCGGAGGTACGGCCGGCGCCGCTGCTCAGATAAGAATCCGTGGTAACAGTACGATTATTGGACAGAACTCCCCCCTCTTTGTAGTGGATGGTGTACCTATAGATAATAGCACGTTCACCACCGCAGATTCTCCGGAGGATGCGGTAAGTGATTTAGGCTCCGGTGGAGTTAATAATTCTAATAGGGCTATCGATATCAACCCAGACGACATAGGTTCTTTGACAGTGCTTAAAGGCCCGGCTGCTACGGCGTTATACGGCATCAGAGCATCTAATGGCGCTATTATAATCACCACAAAAAGAGGTAGCAATACGGCTGGAAAGCCCAAGATCAGTTTCAGTACTTCTGCTACTTTTGACAGGGTTAACAAGCTGCCAGATCTACAAAAACGATTCGCACAAGGTAATCCTGTAGAAACTCCTGACGGGTCAGGAGTATTTGTTCCAACCTTTCAAAGCCCTATGACGGGTTCTTTTACAGGATTCAGCTGGGGGCCGGAAATTTCAGACCTTAGGTATTCTACTACGCCCTCTATCTGGGATAGAAATGGCCGTATCGTTCTGGCCAGCGACCCTACCGCTACTGATCAATTAGTTAATGCTTATGACAATGAAGGGGATTTTTTCGAAACCGGAGTCACGGTCAATAATCATATTAGTGTTTCAGGAGGAACGGCAGATGTAACTTATTACCTGTCGTCAGGTAGGATGGACCAATCTGGTATAATACCAAATAGCGATTTTACCAGAACTTCCTTCAAGGCGACGATTTCGGCCAATCTTACTGATAAACTCAAAACCACTTTCTCAGCAAACTATATCAATTCTGGCGGCAAGCGTTCGCAAAACGGATCAAATACTTCGGGTGTTATGCTTGGTCTGTTACGTACTTCTCCCACTTTTGATAATAGAAATGGGGTTGACCCTGATAATGATGTTTCAGCCTATCAGTTTGAAGATGGGCGTCCAAGGTCATACAGGGGGTTACTCGGTGACAGGGCCATTTATGATAACCCGTACTGGACCGTTTACAAAAACTTCCTAACGGATAATGTTGACAGAATTATTGGGTTTGCACAGGTATCCTACGACTGGCTACCGTGGCTTACTACCACCGCCAGAGTTGGTGTTGATACTTACAGTGATTTTAGAAAATTCCGTAATGACATAGGGTCAGGTACCTTACCTGCTGGACAAATTGTAAATCATTCAATCAGTAGCACGGATCTTAATACAGATATTTTAGCGACAATATCCAAAGATTTGTCTGAGGACTTTAGCCTTAATGCCACCGTGGGGTGGAATTATTATCAAAAAGACGTGGATAACCGTCGGGATGATGGCCAGGGGCTTGCATCGCGAGGTTTTTTTAACGCGGCTAGCGCTAGTTCGATAAGTTCTGTGGAAAGACCAATAAAAAGAGAGCTCTATGGAGCTTATGGAGATATCAGATTGTCCTATAAGGAAATGTTATTTCTTAACCTCACCGGTAGAAATGACTGGTCTTCTACGCTACCTGAAAGTAACAACTCTTTCTTCTACCCGGCAGCTGCCCTCGGATGGGCGTTTACCGAGTCGTTTGATATCGGGGATGATATCTTACCCTATGGCAAGCTGAGAGTATCTTATGGTAAAGTAGGAAATGATGCACTATTTGCCCTAACTACCTCTGGTTTTTCTCAAGCAAGAGTAAGAGATGGTTGGACTACTCCCAACGGCGTTATCTTCCCTGCCCTTGGTACGAATTCATTTATTCCGGATGGTCAGCTGGGTAATTCAGAGTTGAAGCCCGAGTTCACTACAACCTTAGAGATTGGGGCAGACCTGAGGTTTTGGCGTGGAAAAATAACCGCCGATATAACCTATTACAACTCGCTTTCTGAAGACGTAATAAACTTGGTGGACATAGCCAGATCGTCAGGATTCCTACAAAGAGCAATTAATACGGGTGAAATAGAAAACGAAGGAATAGAGATAGCTTTAAATTCTACGCTGGTCCAATCCGGGGACTTTAGCTATGAGCTTGGATTAAACTTCCATAAGTATACGACAATAGTTAATGCTATTGCTCCGGGACTTGATGTTATCACCATAGATCCCTTTGGCACACAGCGAATACAAGTGGGTGAGCCCTACGGAATATTCTTTGGCACAAGATTCTTACGTGATGATCAGGGCAGGATGGTAATAGATCCCTCGGATGGTATGCCGCTGCAGGATCCTGTAGATGGTAAAGTGGGAGATCCTACACCAGACTTCACGTTGGGTATACGCAATACTTTCAACTATAAAGGGCTTCAGCTTTCATTCTTATTGGATATTAAGGAAGGCGGAGATGTATATAATGGTACCTCAGGCGTGTTGAATAATTTCGGTGTTGGTGAGGAGACCCTCGATCGTAATGAGGTTGTAACTTTCCCGGGAGTTTTAGCTGATTCTGAAGGTAATCCTACTGATCAGGTGAATAACATTGCAGTTGTAAAAGGTGGAACAGACGGAGGTACAAACTTCTATCAAAACTATGGTTTTGTAAACCTGGATGAGTTGACCGTTCAGGATGGATCATTTATAAGACTAAGGGATCTAAATGTTTCCTATAATCTTCCGTCCAAAGTCTTGAGTAATCTACCTTTTGAAACGGTAAGAATTGGCTTCACTGCAAGGAACGTATTCTTGATTACGGACTATACGGGCATTGATCCTGAAACTAATCTTACTGGAGATGCTAGTAACGTGTTTGCTTATGATTATTTCAATAATCCAAATACAAGAAGTTACGGGGTCAATTTAAACATCACATTCTAAGCTGATTAGATAAAATTTAAAAGAATGAAGACAATAAAATATAAAATGATATTAGGCATCACAAGTCTGGCTATATTGACTGGTGCATGTGAATTTGGAGATACTAATGTTAATCCTGCTATACCAGCCGACGTTTCAGCCCAGGCTATAGTACCGGCGGCACAGGCCGGATTAGCTTTTGCTGTAGGTGGCGAAATGGTCAGGATCAGTGGATTGTTCATGCAACAGTTTGAAGGAATAAATGCACAACAATTTGATAATTACCAATATCTGGTAAAAGCCAGTGATATGGATGGGGTTTGGCGAAGAGTGTATCATAATAGTCTGAATCCCTTGGTAACGGTGTTGAGAAAAGCTCAAGATGAAGATTCCAAGCACACCGAGGGTATGGTCAAAGTGCTTATTGCCCATGGAATAGGGAGTCTTTCAGATATGTTTGGAGACGTACCTTATAACGATGCGTTTGAAGGCCTCACTGAAAATAACTTTTTCCCTACTTATGATGAACAGGAGGATGTCTATACTACTGTGCAAACCCTACTGGACGAGGCTATAATGGCGCTTGAAGGAGATGCAGGTGCAGGGCCAGCTTTGGGTGCAGATGACCTGATGTATGGTGGTGATACCGATGCATGGATAAGAGTGGCACATTCATTAAAAGCGAAATACTATATGCATACCTCTAAGGTGGATGCCGATGCGTACTCCAACGCCTTAAGCGAGTTGGGAGATGGGATTTCTTCAAATGCAGAGGATTTTGAGTTTATTTTTGGCTCCGGTCCGAATGAAGCCAATCCCCAGTACCAGTTTTCACAGGACCGAGGTGGGAATATACAGATGGATGATACTTTCGTTCGGTTGATGCTGGATTTGGATGATCCCAGGTATAACGCTTTTGTAGTTCCAATCTTGCAAGAGGACGACAACGGCGTTGTGGTCGATACGGTCTTTTCATTTGATGTAGGCACATATTATTCCATGATCAATTCTCCGGTGGTTTATATGAGCTATGCCGAAATGAAATTTATCGAGGCGGAAGCAGAGTTAATGGAGAACGGTGATATTACGGCAGCAGAAGTTGCTCTTCAAGATGCAATTACGGCCTCTCTTTCAAAAATTATTGGGTCTGTAGATGCGGCTTATGTTGTGGCTAATAGTGATTTGCAGAGTCTTACGGATGATGAGGCACGCCTAGGGCAAATCATGACTCAAAAGTATATTGCACTCTATTCACATGGACTTGAAACATGGACTGATTTTAGAAGGACAGGGTTTCCTGATCTAACTCCGGTTTCGGGTGGAAATAATGCATTTAACTTAAATGGTGAGATACCGAGAAGATTGCCCTATCCTCAAACTGAGATCGATTTGAATAGTAGTAACGTTCCTATAACTTCACCTGATTTCCAAGACAGGTTTTGGTGGGATCAATAATTACAGTAAGGGGCTGTCAGAGAGGCAGCCCCTCTTTCTAGAAGACCATTTTTTATTACACGGCCCCGTCGTTAGTGTGGGGTGTTTTTTTAATTCTTTTCACCAAAATAGACTTTTAAGACAGTCTCGTTTTCATGAAATATTTTAGCATTGTATTTATAATTATCTGTACCTGTAAAGTGGGTATATGTCAGGTTCGGCAACAGGCAGGTAAATTAAATGTTAACACAGCTGCCGGAGGCATCGTTGAAACTAAACAGCTTCCAGTAAGTGAAGTTTCAGGAACGATGTATCTGGATGAAGAGTGGTACTTAGGTAATATCTACTTGAAAAATCAGTCAGCGCTAAATGATGTCAGACTAAGGTACGACATAGAAAAAAATCAATTTGAGCTGAATCAAGAAAGCCAGGTTCGTGTTTTGAAGGGAGTCTTTGTAAGTCACTTTGAATATAAAGATGCTCAGGGGCAATGGAAACACTACGATTCTCACGTCAGTTTTCCAGGCCTAGGGCAAATTAATGAAGGTTTTTTTGAACGAATAGTAGACGGTAACCCCGGACTTTTTCTGAAGTCTGAAATAGAAGTAATCAAGCCTAATTATTTGGCTGCCCTGGACGTTGGGGAACGGTCGACTAAGTATGTAAAAAATGAGATTTTTTATCTTCTGATAAACGGAACAACCAGCGCATTACCTAAGAAAAGAAAGGAGTTTTACGCTCTTTTTGGCGACTATACCGAACGCATAAAAGAGTTCGCCAAAGCAAATAACATCAATGTAAAACAAAGGGAGGGGTTAGTTCAAGTCATCCGGTTTGCGCAATCTATGTTAAAATGAAAACGCTGCTTTTTGCATGCCTGTTTCTCTTTATTGTCGGTCAGTGCCCAGCACAGTTAACGCCAGGTAAGGTTATTGATTCAGTTTTTTGTCTAGAAGATTCTGAGCAGTCATATGCCTTGTATTTACCATCAAATTATAGTGACAGTATTGAATGGCCTGCTATATTTATTTTTGAGCCCGCTGCACGCGGACATTTGCCGGTAAAGCGGTTTCGGCCTGTGGCAGAAGAACTTGGCTATATTTTAATTTCTTCAAACAATTCAAGAAATGGAAGTTGGGAAGTGGTTTTCTATGCTGCCGAAGCATTATTTTCAGATGCTTCCGAAAGATATACTGTAGATGCAAGCAGGATTTACACCGCCGGTTTTTCTGGTGGAGCCAGAGCCGCTGCGGCGCTAGCTGTAATTACAAATCAAATTGCTGGTGTAATCGCTTGTGGAGCAGGTTTACCAAATACGGTTGAATATCAACCCAATAAAGCCCACAGGTTTGATTATGTATCGGTAGCCGGCGTCAAAGATATGAACTATCTGGAGCTAAAAAAGGTCGCTAAAAAATTGGAGGAACTTGGATTTGTAAACCACCAGCTGTGGTTTAACGGGGGACATACCTGGCCACCTTCTCATTATTTAAAGCAGGCAGTTTACTGGCTGGAGTTGCAACAGGTGAAGAGAGGAAGTTATAATCCGTATTATAATCTTAAAACAGCATTTAATATTGATGTTCACACGATAGATAGCTTGCTGGAAATATCAGAAATCTATAATGCAGTAGACCATTATTATAAAACAGTTGAGGATTATAAGGAACGGATTGATTTGACCTCATTGGAAAGTAGAGTTTCTCCATATATCGATGGAAAAGAGTTTAAGAAACAAGCCAAAAGACAACTGAAAATTGAAAGACAGGAAGCGAGGTATCAGGACAAGTATTTCGAGGCTTTTTCTGAGGCTTGGTATACAAGGTTGAGAGTTGAAAATGATTCGACAATAAAAGGAATTTGGTGGTGGCAAAATGAGATAGATGAGTTACGCAGCTTGGCCAAGAAAGAAAATGGATACCTAAGCATGTCATTGCGGCTGCTGAATTTGATATGGGCTAAATTTGCCGAGGCAAGCTTTAATTTTCAGCAGCAGGGAGATACGAAAACAGCCATTACTTTCAATGAAATATGGTTGTATGCTGATCCAAGCAGTGTCTGGGGAAGCTTTAATATGGCAAAGCTCTATGGATTGTCATATAATAAGAAGAAAACCATGTACTACCTAAATATGGCTTATGAATTAGGGATGTCTAGACCGCAGAGTATTAAAAAACAACCTGAGTTTTCATTTTTAAAGAAGGAAGCGGAGTACATCGAATTATTACAAAAACTGAATTAACCCATGCTAATCAGGTTTGCCAAACTATTGCTTCTTGGGCTATTATTTTCAGCATGTTTTAATGGCTCTGAAGTGCAGCCGTCCGGTCCTCAAAATAAGTCTGTGAACAACGGAAGTGTTCTGCCGCTATTAGGAAACGACGTCATTGAGCAGGTTAACAGAACTTCAGCTAATATTACAGGAAGAATTACCGAACTGGGAAGAAAGCCTATACTGGAACATGGCCATACCTGGTCGACGACATCTGACCCATCCAATGCTTCAATGATCACTACTTTAGGGTAAAGAAATAACTCGGGTACTTTCAAAAGTAAGTTGATCAATTTAGAATCAGATACTGAATATCACGTCAGAGCCTACGCGATTACCGTTGTAGGAACAGTTTATGGCACTACAACAACGCTCAGAACTAATAAATAAGCCGCCTCGAATGCCATATCCGGGTTGGCTTTATGCCACATCAAATATGCCGCTTGTTGATTATAAAGTTTCAGGAACCATTGATGTCATTCGTTAATTCAGCAACCTTTTCCCTCATCTCCTTAAGTTCCGTTATATCTTTTGACGTTACAGATGCCCCTATAATCTTGCTGTCATTATCAATAATAGGTTCGCATCTAAGTTCGGTGTAGAGAATTTTATCCTTGACCGGCCTTTCTTCTTCCAAACTTATCTTTTCTCCATCTAAACACCTGTCATACCTGTCCTTCCATTTACCATAAATTTCAGACGGAAGAAGATCCAATATGTTCATACCCGGCTTTAGGTCAACGCTTGACTCTTTAAACCTATTCCTTAAAACATCATTAACAACCATAATCTTATAATCAGTATCAATTGCGAAATAAGTGTCGCTTGTATTATTGATCATACCATTTAGCACATACTCACGTTGGTCCATCTCTACTTCAAGTTGCTTTCTTCTCGTGATGTCTCTTGAAAATACAGATACCCCAACTATGGATGAGTTCTTGTCCTTGATTGGGTTGATAAAATATTCTCGCCAGGTATTTTCTCCATGAACTGAACTCTTTAGTGTAAAGTTGAGCGCTTCACCATTCATGGCCTTATCATACTTGGCCTTCCATTCATCTCTCACATCGCCGAGCATGTCAAGTGCGTTTGACCCCTCGGCCATCCCCTCATATTGAGTGCCTTTGTAACGTTGTTTAACTACATTATTCATCACTAGAATATTGTAATTTCTGTCTATGGTTATAATTGAGTCAGAAGTATTATTTATTAAAGCGTTCAAGTTTGTTTCTTTCTGAGCTAGCTCCTTTTGACCTCGTGCCATTTCCTCTTGAGTAGCCTGCATCTCCTCCATGTTTTGGCGCATTTCTTCTTCCTGGGCCTGCATCTCCTCAGTCATCTGTTTAGACTGTTCCAAAAGAACCTGGGTCTGTTGATTTGTATTTGCGTTTATAATAGTTGCCGCAATACTTTCTCCTACTTTTTCAAGGAATTCCAGATCAGTTTCATTAAAAATTTCAAACGATGCCATTTCAAGGACCCCCATGATCTTCTCGTTAGATTTTAAGGGCACAATTAAAAGAGAGTTTGGATTGGCTAAGCCTAATCCTGATGTTATATTAATGTAATCATCCGGTATTTCAGTCATGTAAATCGTTCTTTTCTCGATGGCAGCCTGTCCTACCAGACCTTGCCCCAGCTGTAATCTTTTTTGAATAAATTTTTTCCGGTCATAAGCTCTACAGGCTTTTAGATCAAGGTATATATTTTTATCAGAGTCCTCTGTAACTATGAAAATACCGCCTTGGTTTGCTTTCATATAACCGACAAGTTTGCCGATAACCTGATCGCACAGATTACCGAGATTGTCAGCGTTGTTTCTTAAGATCTCGCCGATTGAGGCTAAACCTATATTTATGAACCGTTCCTTTGCCTCACGTTCGGAGGCATCGAGCAAGCTTTGCCTCATGTCTATCAGAGCATTTCCTAATTTATCATCGTCAAAGGCTTTATATTCCGCCTCTAAGTTTCCCTGACTAATATTTCGTGCAAAATCGATATTGTTTTCCATTAGCTTCAGTTGTTCGTCCA
The DNA here is from genome assembly GCA_937899105.1 of uncultured Flammeovirgaceae bacterium. Classification (GTDB taxonomy): domain Bacteria; phylum Bacteroidota; class Bacteroidia; order Cytophagales; family Cyclobacteriaceae; genus Fulvivirga. The sequence continues at coordinate 29,253 of CALBPF010000054.1, forward strand.
TTTTTAAATGGTCCAACGCCGATTGTTCCGTTTGTCTGCGTTGAGCATTGGCCCAAAAGCAGGCTAGTACACCATATAACGAAACTAACAGAAGATGGAGAATTATATTCCGAGTTGTAAGATTTTCGATCTGATCCAGAACAACATACATGCCGTTAGAACTGAAATTGAAAAGTAGAACAAAAGAAACAATTGCATAAACCACCATTGGGATGATTACCTTCTTTGATTCATAAAAAAGTAACGCCGTAATCGTGATAAAGTAAAAAAAATGCATTTCAAATGCGCCATGAAGCTGAAGTATGAACTGCACGTTGAAGTTCCAAAGCAAAATACCAACCACCACCCTAGGCCAAAACTTCCCTTTTCCAAAAGCCTTACTACTATAGTAGAGCGCCATGTTGATCAAACTCATTATGAGAACAGGTATATAAGTACTATGAATAGGACTAAGCGCCCACCCGATAAATAAATAACCCCAAATAAAGTAGTTTACAATACCATCAGCTTCTTTGTGTACTTTGGCATGGAATGGCCTTGTCTTACCGCTAGTCTCACCCATTTTTAACTTTAATATGTTAATATTTAACGCTTAATAATGGGCCAAGATAAGGGTTAAAGCATTGGTCAACAACACAAAGCTTAATAACTCATCTAAGGTTGTTTTAATCTTAATATATTTTAATAGCGGACCTGTGCATATGGTGTAAAATTCTAGTTTTGAACCATGTACCAGGTCTTCATTGATATTATAGGATGGGTAGGTTCAATCGAGGTTATTTTGGCTTATGGACTTATCAGCTGTCATAAAATAACAGCTAAATCACTTTGGTATCAGGTTTTAAACTTAACAGGTGGAGCATTTTTAATAGTTAATACGATTTACTATGGCGCTTACCCGTCCACCGCCATTAATGCCGTATGGCTAATCATAGCTTTTATTGCTATTATAAATATTTACAGGTCGAAGTCAGAATTATAAACCATTGGTTATTAAATCATTGTATATCAGAAATCGTTTGCGGAGATCGGCTTGGAATTACTCATGATTTGCGGAGAATAACTATAGCTTTACAGAATTATTTAAGCTATGGCCAAAATAGATACTCTTATTTTCGATCTGGACGGTGTAATTGTTGATACCGCAGTTTTCCACTACCAAGCTTGGAAAAAAATCGCCGATCAGTTAGGTATTCCGTTCACCTTGATTGATAATGAAAGACTCAAAGGCGTTAGCCGGGTTGTATCTTTTGATATACTACTATCATTGGGCGATGTGAAAATGACTGAGGCAGATAAGGTGTCATACAGAGAGCAGAAAAATGATTGGTTTGTTGAACTAATCACGCAGATGAAACCTGAGGATACGCTTCCAGGTGTCCGTGAATTTATTTCAGCCAACAAAGCCTTAGGAAGAAAAATTGTGCTGGGTTCAGCTTCTAAAAATGCATTAATGGTTTTAGGGAACATTCAACTTAAGGACGCTTTTGATGCAATTATGGATGGCAATACTATAAGTGTAGCTAAGCCTGACCCGGAAGTATTTTTAAAAGGGGCATCTGCGGTTAACAGTGATGCGGAATCATGTGTGGTTTTTGAAGACGCAGTAGCGGGTGTGCAAGCTGCGAAAAATGGAGGTATGTACTGTATAGGAATAGGTGAGCCAGATGTTTTAGGAGAAGCTGATTGGGTAGTGCCTGATATAGGAAGTATTGATTTAAACGAATTTGAAAGTAAAATATCATCACTATGAAGAATCATATCAAACATGATGAGTGGAAAATAATAGAAGAGGGATTTGACCCTAAACTCAACAGAATTTCAGAGAGCCTATGTTCCATAGGTAACGGACGTATGGGGCAACGCGCTAACTTCGAAGAGCAGTATTCTGGTGATACGTTGCAGGGGAGTTACGTAGCAGGCGTTTATTATCCCGATAAAACCCGAGTAGGCTGGTGGAAAAATGGTTATCCTGAATACTTTGCCAAAGTCATTAATTCTGCCAATTGGATAGGAATTGATGTATACATCAATGGCATTGAATTAGATCTGGCAAAATGTGAGTTGAACGATTTTCGAAGAGAACTCAATATGCGTGAAGGTTATTTAATGCGTGAGTTTAAAGCGACCAACGAAGCCGGCAATCAGATACACGTAGTTTCGAAGCGCTTTTGCAGTATTGTTGATGACCAGGCAGGAGCCATTCAATACTCAATTAAAGCTCTCAACTTCAATGGTCAAATTAAAGTAACTCCGTTTATCGATTTTGATGTTTCCAATGAAGATTCTAACTACGGAGAGAAGTTTTGGGATGAAGTATCACGGGAGATTGAAGCCAAAGCCGGAGTAATAGTGGCCAAGACCAACAAACTTGATTTTCATGTAGCTACAGGCATGCAATACACTTTGTTTAAAAACAATATACTCTTTGATATGGAGTCCGAAACCATAAGCAAGGAAAAATACATTGGTTCTTCTGTTACTATTGACGTAAATGCGGGGGATCTACTAAAATTGGAGAAGTATGCGGCAATTGTTAGCTCTGAAAACCATGGAAAATCTGATCTCTCAGACGTTTGTTATAGCGAATTAAACAAAGTTTTTAATAAAGGATTTGATGCTTTACTGAATGAACAATCGGTAGCATGGGCGTTGAAGTGGGAAGAGAGTGATATTAAAATAGGAGGAGACATTTCCGCTCAACAAGGAATTCGCTTTAACATCTTCCAGATGCACCAAACCTACACCGGTGAAGATGAACGTTTAAATATTGGTCCAAAAGGGTTTACCGGGGAGAAATATGGAGGGAGTACTTATTGGGATACAGAAGCATATTGTCTTCCTTTCTATTTAAGTACCGCAGATCAGCATGTGGCGCGCAACCTTTTATTATATAGGTACAAGCAACTGGACAAGGCCATAGAAAATGCCGCCAAATTAGGTTTTACAAGTGGTGCGGCGCTTTACCCTATGGTAACCATGAATGGCGAGGAGTGTCATAATGAATGGGAGATCACTTTTGAGGAAATTCATAGGAACGGGGCTATCGCCTACGCCATTTACGACTATGTTAATTACACGGGTGATAATCAATATGTAGTTGACTATGGGATAGAGGTATTGATTGGAATAGCGCGTTTCTGGAAGCAACGTGTGAACTATTCAGAGATCAAGCAGCAATATGTAATGCTTGGCGTGACCGGTCCAAACGAATACGAAAACAATGTAAATAATAATTGGTATACCAATTTCATTGCTACCTGGTGTATGCGTTATACTCTTGAGGCGCTTCAATTGGTAAAGGGCGAATCCCTTGAAAAATATAATGCTTTAATCGAGAAGCTGAATTTTGATGAAGTAGGTGAAACATCAAAGTGGCAGGAAATTATTGATAATATGTACTACCCTAAAGACGAAAAATTAAACATTTTTCTTCAGCAGGAAGGCTTCCTAGATAAGGAAATTATTAAAGTAACTGACTTGGATCCAAAGCACTTACCTATAAATCAGAATTGGTCCTGGGATCGAATATTACGTTCTTGCTTTATTAAGCAGGCTGATGTTTTACAAGGTCTGTACTTCTGCGAAGGGGAGTTTGACATGGAGACTATAAAGAGAAATTTTGATTTCTACGAGCCAATAACGGTTCATGAATCATCTTTAAGCCCTTGTGTTCATTCTATTTTAGCGGCTAAGCTAGGTTACAAAGAAAAATCCTATGAGATGTATCTCCGTACCGCTCGACTTGATCTAGACGATTATAATAATGACACGGAGGACGGATGCCATATTACAAGCATGGCCGGAACATGGATGTCTATAGTTAAGGGCTTCGGGGGTATGAAAGTGAAAGATAACTCCCTTCATTTTAGTCCCTTTATTCCTGAAGGCTGGAGTTCCTATTCCTTTAAAATCAGATTTAGAGATTGGCTTTTGAAGATCAATGTAAGTCAAGATAAGGTAGAAATTGAGAATAAATCGGAAACACCACTACCTATATACTTATATGACAAATCGATAGTACTACAGCCTCAAATGACTGAAATGATCTCTTCTTATTAATATTTCAAGATTTTTTTAATTACATATTCAATATAACCAGCTGATTATTAGACAGTTGAATTTATTGTATTTTTTTTATATAAAAAATAATAAACCTAATCAGCAGTCAAGCGTTCATCTTTCATATAGGCATTGTTACATATAATTCTGTTTAATTAGCTGTAATTTAGTTTCAAATCATGTAATATGATTTAATTGCGATTTAGCTAGACTTATTCGATGCAGTCTGTAGTGGCTGCCTATTAAATCTAAATCGTCATGGCTGAAAAATTAGATCAAACTCCATCAACCGAAACTACTCAGAAGAAAAAATCGAAGCTCTTTGACTTCAATAGGATCAAGGATAAATTGGTTGCTATTGTTGCTATCACGCTCATTATTCTTGCGGTGATAACCTCTGTTGTAACTTATCAGAATTCCAAGACAGAAGAAATCTTGGATAATATTAGTGATTTGCGAATTCCGGTTCCTATTCTTACTGCAGATATCTTAAGTGGAGCCAATCGTGTATCTGCATCTCAACGCGCTTATATGATGACGGGTGACGAGAAATATAAACAAGAGAGGCTGGATGTTTGGCGACATCAAATTAATCCCTCTGCGGAAAAGCTGATTCAGCTAAAAAGTATTATGAAGGTAGAGGAACACCGGCAAATTGTAGATAAAACAATTGAGCAACTTGTTTCTTATGAGCTGCTTCAAGATGAGATAGATATATTCTTTGAAAATAAGCTGAAAGGTTTTGTTTTAGACGCTAATGGCAACGACAGCCTTAGCTTAGCCACACTTGCCGAAAGGGTTCAGCTTAGAAATAAACTTGATAAAGACTTAGATTCTTTGGTAGCCGGTGACGCATCAAGAGCACGCAAATCATTAAGAGCCATCATTACCCCCTTAAATCAGGCCCAAGAAGAACTACTGGTAGGTGATAATAACACCGTTAATTCAAGAATACAGGCCTCGACTCAAATTTTGATAATAACTTCTATTCTTGGACTTATTTTAATAATAGCATTCTCGGTTTTACTATTTAAAAGTTTGACAAAATCGATACGCAGTCCTACTGAGTTACTTACTGCAATGTCAAAAGGAACGATCAATAATGAAAAGAGATATTCAAAAGATGAGTTGAATGATATTTTCATGGCCACGAACTCACTGAGTGAAAATATGATAAAGGCAAGCGACTTTGCTTTAAATATTGGAGAAGGTAATTTTGAACATCACTTTCAACCTGCCGGAACCGATGATACGCTGGGTAATTCACTCATCCAAATGCGGGATAAATTGCAGGTGGTGTCCGAAGAAGATAAAAAGAGAAACTGGTCGACAGAGGGCTTGGCTAAGTTTGCTGACATTTTGCGCAATGATGCTTCCGATATTGAAACGTTGAGCAACACAATAATTTCTGAACTGGTGAAGTATTGCAGCGCTAATCAGGGAAGTATTTTTGTTGTGGATGCCAACGGAGACCAGGAAGTTATGAATCTTGCAGGATGTTATGCCTGGGACAGGAAAAAATATATTGATAAACAAATAACCAGAGGAGAAGGCCTTATTGGTCAAGCCTGGCTTGAGAGAGAAAACATTTATTTAGAAGAAGTGCCTGATAATTTTATTCGCATAAGGTCAGGTCTTGGTAATGCAAACCCGACCTCAGTGTTAATCACACCAATTAAAACGGATAAAGCGATTGAAGGTGTTCTGGAACTGGCATTTTTTCACAAACTTGAAAGTCATCACTTTGATTTTATAGAAAAGCTCTGCACCAATATAGCTGCCACGCTATCGAGTACTAAAATTAATGAGAGAACGCAAAATCTACTGGAGCAATCTCAGCAACAGGCAGAAGAGCTACGTGCTCAGGAAGAAGAGATGCGCCAAAACATGGAAGAATTAACGGCCACGCAAGAAGAAATGGATAGAAAGGACGTTGAGAGGACGGGGCAGATAAATGCTATCAATAGCTCCATGGCTACCATAGAGTTTGATGTCGAGGGATATATAACAACAGCGAATGCCAGATTTTTGGAAGTAATGGGTTATAATTTGGACGAAATACAAGGCAAGCACCATAAAATATTTGTCGATCACAAGTACGCCGGCAGTCCAGACTATAAGGAATTCTGGCGGGCCTTAAAGAATGGTATTGCCCAGACAGGAGAAGTCAAAAGATTTAGTAAAACAGCGAAAGTAGTTTGGTTGAATGCGAGTTACACCCCTGTACTTGACAGGGCAAACAGAACTCAAAAGATAATTAAGTTTGCTATTGATATAACCGATGAGAAATTAAGATCTATTGAGTATGAAGGTCAGATGACAGCAATTAATAAGACGCTGGCATCTATTGAATTCAACCTTGATGGCGCCATTATTACGGCGAATAACGTATTTCTGGAAGCAATGGGATATCCTCTCGCTGAGATAAAGGGCAAACATCATAAAATCTTCGTTGATGGTGTTTTCGCAAATAGCGATGAGTATAAACAATTTTGGTCAGATCTGAGCAAAGGTCTTCCTCAGAGTGGAGAGTTCAAACGTTTAGACAAGAATGGACGGCCTGTTTGGCTGAATGCAAATTATACTCCCATTATGACCCCGGATGGGAAAGTTTATAAGGTAGTTAAGTTTGCCCAGGTAACAACCAATGAAAAAAATAAATCTCTGAATTTCCAGGGTCAAATAAATGCTATTAACAACACCATAGCGGCCATTGAGTTTGATTTAAATGGTATTATCTTAGAAGCCAATGAGTTATTCTTGAAAACGATGCGCTACACGCTTGAAGAAGTGCAGGGCCATCACCACAGTATTTTTGTAGATAAAAGTTACGCTGAAAGTAAGTCTTACAATGAATTTTGGGAAGCACTGGGGCAAGGTCATTCACAAACAGGCGAGTTCAAACGTTTTGATAAACTTGGCAACCCGGTTTGGTTAAGCGCTAGTTACACGCCTATAATGAATTCTGAAGGTAAGGTTTTCAAGATAATTAAATTTGCACATAATGTGACGGAAGAAAAACTAAAGTCTTTAGAGTTTGAGGGTCAGATAAGCGCTATTAATAATACAATGGGGTCGATTGAATTTAACCTTGACGGTACGATAATCCATGCCAATGAAATATTTCTTAAAGCTATGGGATATAAGTTGGCCGAAGTCAAAGGTCATCATCACAAGATTTTTATAGATGAAGAATATGCTATGAGCGAAGAATACAAGAGTTTTTGGGAAGATCTCCAAAATGGTAAATCTCAAACCGGAGAATTTAACAGGCTTAGAAAAGACAAAAGTAGAATTAAGATCACGGCAAATTATACTCCTATACTGGATGATGAGGGTAAACCTTTTAAGATCATCAAGTTTGCCCAGGTACTTTCCGAGGTTCTTGCGTAGTGGTAAAACGATAAAATTTTAAATGTACGGCCGAAGTCTGTAAATCCTTAGTATTACAGGTTCTTAGGTTCAATAATTATTTGAAAGGTCAGAAGTACTCATTTACTTCACCATATAATGGTATCTTAGAATAGTCAAAGTCCGTATTAGTACTTTTGCCAGGGGTTAAGGATGTTCAAAAGTGAATAAACCTGAGCTTGAGTACAAATAAACCGGCATACATCTTTTTTGTGCTTACGCCAGATGACTCATAATTACGGTATAATTGGTTTGATGTCCGGTACATCTCTTGATGGTTTAGATATCGTATATTGTGACTTCAAGCATGAGCGGCAGGAATGGCAATTTGAATTGAGAGCTGCGAAGACTATTGACTATGATGACGGGATGCGGCTAAAACTAAAGAAGTCCATTGATCTATCGGCCCTGGATCTGTTAAAACTTAATATTGATTATGGTATTTGGCTAGGAGAAAAAGTCAACGCTTTCATGCAAGAATTTGGCGTTAAAGCTGATTATGTAGCCAGCCACGGGCATACAGTTCATCATCGGCCAGAGGAAGGTATTACCTACCAGATAGGAGATGGTCAACAACTGGCCAACGTTACGGAGTTAACGGTAATCTGCGATTTTAGATCAAAGGACGTTTCATGGGGCGGACAAGGCGCCCCTTTAGTGCCTGTAGGAGATAAATATCTTTTTTCGGAGTATGACTTTTGCCTGAATCTAGGGGGTATATCAAATATCTCTTTTGATCAAGATGGTAAGCGCTTAGCCTATGATATAGGGCCAGCAAACATGATCTTAAATTATCTGGCCACCCAGATCGATCTTAAATATGATGAAGGAGGTAGAATGGCTATATCAGGAGTAATGAATAAATCTCTCTTTGCAGAGTTGAATGATCTTTCATATTATGAATTACCTTTTCCGAAATCTACCGGTTATGAGTGGTTTACCGAATCCGTTATCCCCCTATTAGAAAGCAGCGATATTTCCACTGTAGATAAGTTATGTACAGCAGTCCATCATGTTTCTTATTCTGTTGCTAAAGATGTAAAGAAATTTGTCAGCTACGGTAGTCAAATGTTGGTAACGGGTGGAGGGGCAAAGAATGACTTTTTGATTGATTGTTTAAGAAACTATTTAACAGGATCAGTAAGTATACATATACCGAACAATGATATTATTGAATATAAGGAAGCCATTGTTTTTGGCTTCCTTGGCGCTTTAAGATTAAGAAATGAGGTGAACTGCCTTAAGTCTGTAACTGGTGCAAAATATGATAGCTCCGGTGGAGTTATTTACAAACCATCCTGATACCTCCTCAAGCAAAAAAGGTTTGCCAATGGATGCGCTTGTATATTTTTAGATTCCTTCAGCTTCTACGGCCTGAACTTCAGGAAGCATTCTTTTTAAAAGATTTTCAATACCTGCTTTCAACGTAACCGTTGAAGAAGGACATCCGCTACAAGAACCCTGGAGTAACACCTTAACAATACCTTCTTGGTAAGAGTGGAAAGCAATTGCCCCGCCATCTTGCTCTACTGCCGGCTTGATGTATTCATCAAGTATTCCTTTGATCTTCTTAACTGTTTCAGAATCGCTTTCATTAAATAACTCATCAGGTATTTCCTTGGTCAATATCTCCTTGCCTGACTCTAGATAGGTCTGAATGTGTTCTTTAAGCTTTCCCCTTACCTCAACCCATTCTACAGCTTCCGTTTTCGTTACCGTAATAAAATTATTCATGTAGAACACTCTGTCTACATAGTCATAATTATGAAGTTCTGATGCCAACGGAGCGTTTTCTGCACTTTCCTTATCGGGAAAATCATAGCTCTGCCCTTCAGGTACCAGCATAAAGTTTACCACGAACTTCAGGGAGTTAGGGTTGGGGTTGGCCTCCAAATATATATTTACAACTTTTTCTGCTTGCATGTTTTTCTATTCGATTAAAATCAAAACAATTGATATTGATCTTAGTTCCTATTATCTGAATTTTTCGATGTCCGATTCACTAACTTTTACCTCTAACTTTTCTTCAGCGGTCAACTTGGATACGTCAATACCTTCGCTCAACTCACCTTCGGAGCTGGCAATTAACGTGGCCACAGTGGCATCACCCGTTACATTCACAACGGTACGACACATGTCTAAAGGCCTGTCCAATGCAATTATCAAAGCTAAGCCGGCTGGGTCTACTCCAATAGCGCCTAAAACTATAACCAGCATTATTAATCCTGCGCCAGGAACGGCTGCGGCGCCGATGGATGATAGCGTAGCGGTTAACACTATCGTAAGTTGATCCCCAAGGGTTAGATTATGACCAAAGGCCACAGCAATAAAAACGGCAGAGATTGCCTGATGAATACTGGTACCATCCATGTTAATGGTAGCCCCCATAGGTAACACAAAACTGGCAACTTCTTCTGAAACACCCAGGTTTTTTTGAACCCGTTCCATGGTAACGGGCAAGGTGGCGGCGCTTGAACTGGTAGAAAATGCTAACAGTTGAGCAGGAAACATGCCCTTAAAGAAATCTTTATATTTAATTTTGGTGAAGGAGCTTAAAACCACCGGGTAAAAGCCAAAGACCATGAAGGCTAATCCAAATAGTACTGAAATTGCATAAACCCCAAGCGCCTTGAAAAGGCCAAAGGCGCTGGAAGGATCATTTCCGGCTATATCTACAATTAAACCCGCCAAAAGCGCGAATACTCCTACAGGGGAATACTTCATGATAATGTCTACCATTCTTAAAATGACTGCGTTTACCCCATTAAAAAAACTTTTAACAGGAGTCATTTCTTTAACAGGAGTCATAATCATAGCTACACCAAATAGTATTGCGAAAAAGATAACCTGCAGCATATTGCTGTTGCTGGTCATAGATTCGAAGATGTTATTTGGGACTATGTCTACCAATAATTGGAGTGGCCCAGACTCTTCTACGCTAGCTGCTGATTCTTGTTTTGATAATGCATCCGGTGCAAATTTTACTCTAAGCTCTTCACGTTTCTCCTCTGAAAGATAGGATCCAGGATTTATCAGATTGGCGATACCAAGGGCAAGTGATATCGCCAAAATAGTGGTAGTCAGATATAAACCCACTGTTTTTCCTCCTATACGCGATAGTTTAGCCATGTCCGTGAGATTGGATATCCCGTCGATCAATGATACCAGTATGAGCGGAATAGCGATGAGCTTGAGCATATTTACGAAAACGGTTCCGAAGGGCTTTATCCAATCAATAACCCCAGGTCCAAAACCCCAGAATATGGCTATCAATCCCAAAAGAACACCCAAAACCATTCCTATCCCTATCTGTGCTACCAGTGATAATTTCTTCATAATACTTATGCTAATTTCGATGTTTTATTCAATAGGTAATAGTCTACCAATACAAGCGCAGCCATAGCTTCAACGATGGGTACTGCCCTCGGTACTACACAAGGATCATGACGACCCTTACCGGTTACTGTTACTGTTTCACCCTTATCATTTACACTTTCCTGATCCCGCATGATAGTCGCTACAGGCTTGAAGGCCACATTAAAATAAATATCTGCACCATTGGAAATACCCCCCTGAATACCCCCTGAATGATTAGTTTTTGTTTTAACCGTACCTTGTTTTTCGTAGAACTCATCGTTATGAGCGCTGCCTCTCATTTTAGTTCCTTCAAAACCACTACCATATTCAAAACCTTTTACCGCATTGATACTTAACATTGCTTTACCGAGTTCGGCATGCAGTTTATCAAATACCGGCTCCCCTAAACCTACAGGAGTATTTTTGATTACACATGTTATTACTCCGCCAATAGTATCCCTATCTTTTCGAACTGAATCAATAAGTTCGATCATTTTTTCTGCTGTTTGCGGATGGGGGCACCTAACAATATTATCTTCCACTTTGCTGAGGTCAAGCTCGGTATAGTCCGGTGCAATTACTTCACCAACTCTGCCCACATATGCTGAAATTTCTACGCCAAGCGATTTTAATATCTGTTTCGCCAGCGCTCCCGCTGCCACACGGGCGGCGGTTTCCCTGGCGCTACTCCGGCCTCCCCCTCGATAGTCTCTTACACCATATTTCTCGGCATAAGTAAAGTCTGCATGGGAGGGTCTAAACTTATCAGCGATGTGAGAGTAGTCCTTACTTTTTTGATCCTGGTTATAGATCACCATAGAAATTGGCGTTCCTGTTGTGAGGCCTTCAAAGATTCCTGACTGGATCTCAACGACATCTGCTTCCTTTCTTTGCGTAGTTATTTTAGACTGACCTGGCTTTCGCCTTAAAAGCTCACTTTGTATGAATGACTCATCAATGTCCAATCCGGCTGGGCAACCGTCTATGATTACCCCAATTGCTTTACCATGTGACTCTCCAAAAGTGGATATTTTGAACAGTTTACCGAATGTATTCCCCACTAATTCATTTTTAAAAGTGGCTAATATAACCAGAAATCAAGGAGTTGATAAGCTACTTTTTGATAAAAATATAGGCGGAGGTAACTAACATTCCTATGATGAAGAGATTTGCAACGATTTTTGCCCATTCAAATCTTGCAGATCCACTAAGCGTATTATCCTCAAAAGCAATTCTATCATAAAATGAACCCAGATCGTTAGATTGAATGGATTCATTCTTTTTACTCTCTCCTGTGACCGTAACAATCAACTTGGATGACAGCGTGTCATACCTCTCCGATTTTGGATTGAAAAATATCCAATTAAAGTAGTCGCTTAGCTTATATTCGCCGGGTTCTTTCGGTATACCAAAATAGCTGAATGATTTTGATCCGGTGACCCGGCCATTTCTGCGATTGATGTTCTCGCTAACATTCGGATCATAAAAATCAAAGTTATCTTTGCCATCTATATTCGGATTGGATACACCTGAAATATTCCCTTCTCCGTATACATTAAATTCATAACTGAAACTTTGCCCTGTTTCCAGCTCCTGAGAACTTGCTCTTTCATCAAGCAAGTAGTCACCCACTGCTACCTGGTCTCTTAGCGGATGCGGAGGCAGTTCATTTACTATTACCTTTTTTTCACGCGAGTAAAATGTTTTAAAATCTTCTTGACGATTCTGCCCAAAAAATGAAGGGTTTTTTGCCACCTTATACTTGATCATTTCAAGGCCTACAGATGGGAAAGTAATCTCCTCATCATTTAACGGGTAAAATACTCCTTGGTAAACTTTATATTGTGTGTATCTCTTGCCGCTAATATTAACTGGTTCGCCATTAATATTTTCAATATTGAAGTTTTCTTCCCAACAGTTTTCAGGGCGTACTTTTTTAAGTACATCAGATAGTTGCTTGCCTAACTCATAGAACTGTAGTGGGGCTCTGTTATCTTCAGCTACATAAAAAGAAAGTGTTGTTGTGAATCCTTCACCCACATAGACTTCTTTTTTATTTGTGGTTAACGCAAGAAAAGCGTCATCTTTTACGTCTACAAATTCTGTGCCTCCACCACGATTGGGATCAAACGGGTCTCTGTCAAAGAAACTTCTAAAAGGATCACGCCTCTGCTGCCGTTGGACCGGCGGGCCAACTTTAACAGTAGTTCCGTCAGAACTTGCCTGCTTACCATTTATCTGCATACTGAATCCACGTACCTTAAAAGTTCCTTGCCGGGTAGGAATATAGGTCATTGTAATACTTTGCGAAGACGAGATCTGGCCATTGATGATCTGGGTATTTGATGATGATGATGTACCTCGCTTTCTAAAACCCTCTATATCGGGGAAATCATCATATTTTTTTAACCGTTCATTTTTAACAGTTATCGTAATTGTCCATGCTTGGTTTTCACCAATTTTACTTGGCCCTAGAGAAATTGACGCTTCTTGAGAGTACGCAATGACCGCCAGCAGCAAAGCGCTTAGCGATAAGAAAACTTTTTTTAATAAACCTTGTGTCAACAGAATCTTTGTGATGATTTAAAACGTTACAAAACTATCGGAATCCATCTAACCTGCGAAAGAAAAATATACTAAAGGTTATACGGTAGGATTAAGTTGATCGTTTAAAAATGTGAAATTTGATTAATAATGCTGGAATACATTAAAACCATTCTTGTGAAAGTTAGCTTTGATAAAAAAATATTCGAAAAAGAACTTAAGAAGGCAATTAATAACCTATTAGAGGAAGACTTGCGCGATTTAAAGCAATGGTGCTATTCCCAATTTTATGATGTTCACCCCCAAGTTCTTCAACGTTGTTTTGTAGGTAGTTAAATATTATTTGCCCGAGAAGGTAATATTCCTTTTGAGCCCTGTAAACTTTGTACGCTTGACCGCCGATTTCTTGAACAGGCCATTAAATACATCTTGGGTCAGTTCATGCCAATCGGCATTACTCATACTACCTAATTCGGGGTTTGGTTTAAAGGCAGGTTCATTATGTGCCTTGCTGAATCTATTCCATGGACACACATCCTGGCAGATATCACAACCAAAAATCCAGTTATCCATCTTGCCTTGGAACACTTTTGGAATAGCATCCCTAAGCTCAATAGTAATATATGAAATGCACTTACTACCGTCAACGATATACGGTTCGGGAATAGCATCAGTAGGGCAGGCATCAATACAGGCCGTGCAAGTACCACAATAGTCTTTGACGGGCCCATCCGGTGTAAGTTCCAAATCAAGTATAAGTTCAGCGAGAAAAAAAAAGCTACCTTGATTTTTGTTTAACAAGAGGCTGTTTTTCCCAATCCAACCTAATCCGCTTTTAACGGCCCACTGCCTTTCCATAACAGGGGCGCTATCAACGAAGGCTCTGCCGCCTACTTCGCCTACGCTTTCGTAAATTCTTTCCAGAAACTCTTTGAGTTTTCTTTTTATTACGAAATGATAATCTTCTCCATATGCATACTTAGCAAGCTTAAAAGTATCGTCTTTAGCCAAATCCTTTTCCGGAAAGTAATTGTAAGCAAGTGATACTACTGACTTAGCTCCCGGTACAAGCTTGGTTGGGTCAAGGCGCTTTTCGAAATGATTGGCCATATATTCCATCTTGTCGTGCATATTCTTAGAAAGCCATTTTTCGAGCCTTGGGGCTTCTTCTGAAAGAAATTCTGCTTTTGAAATGCCGCAAAACATAAAACCCAGCTCATGAGCCAGGCTTTTTATCATCGTTGTATGCTTATCTATGATCCTTTCTGTCGGCACGCAGTAAAGATAATTCTTATATCTGTCTTCCCGTTCTAGCCGGGATTAGTTTAATGGCCTAAGGATAAGTTTAGCAGATAGAACGAAAAGCTCCGTAAGCATTGGAACATACTTCGAATCGCTGTTTATTGATATAGTTTTAACTTTTAGGGGATCTTCATTTATCGGCTTTAGGCCAATGTAGTTAGTGAGTAATAAAGCTACTATAAGGCCTACTATAATCGTTAGTTCCTTAAAATGTTTTTTAACCATATCTCTCTGGTTTTGTTTGATTCGTTAGTACCTTCAAAGGATATTTTTATTACAGCATGTAATAAATTTTTTTTTTTAATTACTAACACGTCAAGTGGTTTGACCGCATCTGATACTTTCTTTAAAGAATTTATTGAAGATAATAAGGCGACTATCTATAAAATATGTAGGGCGTATGCCAATGACCCGGAAGAACTAAAAGACTTTGTTCAGGAAGTTACCATTCAGCTCTGGCGTTCGCATGAGAAGTTTGAAAACAGATCCAAGTTGTCAACCTGGGTCTACCGAGTTACCTTAAATGTGTGTTTGACACTTTCAAAAAAGCGTAGTAGAAAGGTTGATACAGTATCATTGTTGTCCACAGATTACCATGATACTAATGATGAAACTGAGAAAGAACAAATAGCATCTTTGTACAAAGCTATTAAAAGGCTAAAGGAGTCAGAAAGAGCTATCGTTCTGCTTTATTTAGATGATAAAAGCTATAAAGAAATAGCAGAGATATTGGGTATTACCGTTACTAATGTAGGCGCCAGGGTTAACCGAGTGAAAAATCAATTGAGAGAGATTATTAAAAGTGGAGCTTGATTTAATTGACATATGGAAGAAGGATACGGCATCCTTGAAAAATGCTGAAATTAATGTTGATGAGGCCATTGGGAAGAAGTCCACAACTGTGCTGGCCAAAATCAAATTCATTTTAAAAATTGAGTTTTGGCTGAATAATCTAATTGTTCCCGCCTGTGCAGTTTGGTACTTCATTGATTTTGGTGTGGGCTACGGGGTCTTTACATTCATGGCTTTTCTAATCTATTTCTTCTATTATATCTTTTTAATAAGGTCTATAAACCGATTCGACTATTCAGGTGATGTAAAAAAAAGCCTTACCAAGGTATATAAATATTTACGTTTCTACCTGCTCCATTATAAAGTGGTAATATGGGTGGGTTATGTGCTGGTGATTTGGGGAGCTGCTGGCTATGGGTTTTATATGGGTTATACAGGACAGGAAATGGATTTACCTCAAAATACACCGCAATTTGAATTCACTAAAACCGAGGCCTATGTCGTTATAGGTTTGATCATAGTTGTACCTGTACTCTTTGCAGCCTTACTACATTGGCTGGTTAATCTTATTTACGGGCTAAAGATCAAGAAACTGAAACGTATCGTTGATGACTTATCCTAAGCGAAAAAGTACTACTCTTAAACTGAATTCGACTAACACAACTTATTGTGGCGAGCTTTAACCTTGCAAGCTAAACCCTATAAGTGTAAGTAGATATTTTGAAGTTGCCGTACAAGTCAATACTACATAGAGAGTAGTAGTTGATTCATTTTGATACATATTGCTGTTTAATCTTAAGACAATGTTCTATCTAAAAACGGAGTTTGTAGTCTGATTATCAACATATTAACAATTTGGCATTATATAATTATTCAATACTATAAATTATTACAGTAACAAATTACAATAATAATATGAAATTATTTATTTAATTTATAATTATAACGTGTTCAAGTCAAGCCTTTAGCCAGCGGCAATGGAAGTCCGTTTTTAAGAATAATGCTGAGGGTGAAGTTATTAAAGGAGACCTTAATGATCTGATTGGGGCCATACGGGAAGGTAAGGATGTTAAGGTACTCTGGAATATGGGTGGGGGCGAGCAAGTGGTGGAACACTCAGCTGAGATTCAGTTCCTTACCTTAATGGATGGTGTTGTTTATGGCCAGATTCATCCAATCATTGGTCAAAAACCTAGCTTCAGTAAACAACAAATTACCTTTCATGAAAACCTGCAATGGTCAATGATAGCCGCTACAAACGGTAAAAATGATACCATTTTTCGTGATATAAATTCAGGAGTAATTTTGGATCACAATATTTACAGGTGGTCAACAGAGTGGTTTATTAGAGACTGAATTACAAAATGTAGTAGAATGGGAATGTAATCTACTATGTTGAAGACATTCTAATCAAACAAACCCTGGACCTTACCCGGGGGTACAATTTTCAAGTGTTTGTAAGCCAGCTCCGTAGCTTCCCTTCCCCTTGCGGTTCGCTTGATGTAGCCCTCCTGAATCAGGAAGGGCTCATACACTTCTTCAATAGTCTCCGCCTCCTCTCCACATGCCGTAGCGATAGTAGATATACCCACCGGCCCACCTTTGAATTTTTCTATAATAGTGGAAAGAATACGGTTATCCATTTCGTCCAGGCCATGCTCATCTACATCAAGTGCGCTCAGCGCCATCTTGGCAATTTCCTTGGTTATTTTTCCATCCCCTTTTACGTCTGCAAAATCTCGTGTTCTGCGAAGAAGATTGTTTGCTATCCGTGGTGTACCCCGGCTTCTTCTTGCTATTTCGAATGAAGCATCTTCATCGATGGGTGTATTGAGTATGTCACAAGAGCGTTTGACAATGCCAGATAGTATTTTGGAATCATAATATTCCAGTCTTGCATTAATTCCAAATCGTGCACGCAACGGCGAGGTTAATAATCCTGAACGAGTAGTGGCGCCTACAAGTGTAAATGGAGATAGGCTGATCTGCACTGCCCTGGCGCTTGGTCCGGAATCCAGCATAATGTCTATCTTAAAATCTTCCATGGCTGAGTACAGGTACTCTTCCACTATTGGGTTCAGTCTATGGATTTCATCGATAAATAAAACCTCATTATCCTCAAGGTTAGTAAGTAGACCTGCTAGGTCACCTGGTTTATCCAGGATAGGCCCTGAAGTTACTTTTATGCTGGTTCCAAGTTCATTCGCTATGATGTGTGATAGGGTGGTTTTTCCAAGTCCCGGGGGGCCATGAAGTAAAACATGATCAAGCGGTTCCCCTCGCTGCTTAGCCGCCTGCACGAATACTTTTACATTATCAACGATCTTGTGCTGTCCTGTAAAATCACCAAAATTAAGTGGACGCAGGGCACGTTCTATCTCACGCTCTACAGAGCTTAAATTCTCTTCGTCCGCCTGCAGGTACTCCTCTCTCATATTATAAAGCTAATTTAGTTATAAGCCTACCCAATTCATTACTTTTGCGGCAAAATTTGGGTATGAGTAACCGTACGAAAAATATCATTTACTCCGTTGTATTGCTATTGGCGTTACTAATAGTTTACCAATATCGTAAAGCGGGCGATAAAGCCATTAGCATTGTGCAATTTTCGGGTAAAACGATGGGGCCTATAGCGTATAACGTCACTTATTTCGATGCTGAGGGGCGCGATTTTCAAAGCCAGGTAGATTCCGTTTTAAGAATATTCAATCAATCTTTAAATACCTATATCCCCGGGTCTGAAATATCAAGATTTAATAGCGATTCTTTGTTTGAGTTCAATCTCCATTATTTCAGAGAAGCGGCTAAAAAAGGGGGCGAGCTTTACAATTTGACAGATGGCGCCTATGATCCAAGTATAGGACCTCTGATTAATGCCTGGGGTTTTGGCTATAAAGACAGAGAAGAGATGGACAGCTTAAAGGTAGATTCGCTGAAATCTTTTACAGGTTTCGATCTGATTCATATAACAGATAAGGTCATTTCAAAGAAGGACGTACGCTTACAGCTAGATTTTAGCGCCTCAGCTAAAGGCTATGGTGTGGATGTGGTTATGGATCTTTTAAAGTCTTATGGTATTTCAAATGCTTTTGTGGAGATAGGAGGTGAGGTGGCCGTAGCAGGCAAAAACCTCCAGAAAGATACCCTTTGGACCGTGGGTATTTTAGATCCGAATTCTACAGAATTAGAGCAGCGGTACCATGGCATAATTAGCTTGAAAGACAAAGGTATGGCGACATCCGGTAACTACTTCAATTATATTGTAACTGACGGAGTTAAGTATGGGCACACGATAGATCCTGTAAGCGGTTATCCTATACAGCATGAGTTACTTAGTGCGTCTGTTATTGCTGATAATTGTCACACTGCAGATGCGTTGGACACCGCTTTTATGGTTTTTGGCCTAGAAAGAACTATCCAATTCTTAAATGAACACAAGGCGTATGATGCGTACCTCATATATAGTGATAACAATGGAAAGTTGGATGTGTACAACACTCCTGGTATCCAATCTTCCATAAGACCTATTTAAAAATGCCCCAAAGAAGAGAGTGGTTTGGAGAGTGGTTCGATTCACCTTACTATCACATTTTATATCATCACAGAGATCATTATGAGGCAGAAAGATTCATTGACAACCTGACGGATGTCTTGAAGCCCGCAAAAAGTGATCGGATCCTGGATGTGGCATGTGGCAAGGGACGACACTCCATATATCTCAATAAAAAAGGATTTGACGTAACGGGTTTCGACCTTTCTGAGCAAAATATTGCCTATGCCAAGCAATTTCAGAATGATCGCTTGCATTTTTTTGTTCACGATATGCGTGAACCAATAGCCTTCCAGGAATTTGACGTAATCTTGAATTTATTTACAAGTTTCGGATATTTTAATACGGAACAGGAGAACGTTAAAGCCATTAAAGCAGTGGCAGCGGCGTTAAAAGAAGGAGGAAAGTTCCTATTGGATTTTTTAAATCCATATACAGTCGTTCATGCATTGAAGCCCACTGAAATAAAGCTTATCCAGGACATTGAGTTTAAGATCCGTAAATATTTGAGTGCAGATAATTTCATTATTAAGGAAATTGAATTCGAAGATAAGGGTAAAACCTATCATTATGAGGAGCGTGTGCGTGCTATACGACGGCTAGATTTTCTTGTCTACTTTAGAGAAGCCGGTTTATTGCTGGAAAATATTTATGGAGATTACCATTTTAACCCCTATGTGGCAGAAGATTCTGAGCGGATGATTTTTGTGCTTAAGAAGTAAATGCAACAGTTGTATATTCGATATCATATTCAAATATGAGCTTTACTATTCTATTTGCTCTGGCCTTGCTTTCAGGCCTATTGGCCTTTCGAATTAACAATGTTAAAAATGGCTTCTATAAACTGAGCTTAGTATTTGCGGGAGCTTATTTATTTGCGGTTACTATTATCCATATTCTTCCGGAACTGTTTTATAGCGCTGCTAATCCCACTATTATTGGCATCTACGTTTTATTAGGTTTTTTCCTTCAGCAAATCTTAGAATATTTTAGCACAGGCGCTGAGCATGGCCATATTCATAGACACAATAAATCACATAGACATTCCAAATCTTCTGTTATACCTATAGTGGTTGCGTTATCAGTTCATGCTATATTGGAGGGCGCTCTTCTTGCGCACCCAAGTTCAATTCATGAGCAACACGATTCTTCTGCATTGTTATTAGGTATAGCCTTACATAAAGGACCAGCCGCATTTGCGCTTACAACAATTCTTTTATGTTATTTAAACAATAAAAAGCTAGTAATTATACTATTAGTACTGTTCGCCATGGCGTCACCTTTAGGAATATTAATCGGTAATTACATTGTGAATTACGGTTCCATTTCTCAAAGTGTATTTAACATATTGTTTGGACTGCTCAGTGGCAGTTTTCTTCATATTTCTACCACAATAGTTTTTGAAAGTAGTACTGATCATAGCTTTAATCTAAAAAAGTTGAGTGTGGCTATTTTAGGCGCCTTGATTGCTGTAGGTGCAGAATATTGGTTTTAATTTTCGCGACTTATTGTTTTAATGGGATTAGCCATCATAGCTCTGGTTATCTGATAGATTAATAACAGAAACATAATTAATAAAAATCCACATAAGACGAGTACATAATCTGACCATTTTATAGAAGTATGATAAGCAAAAGTTTCAAACCACTTTTTCATCCCATACCAGCTGGTAACTTTCGCCGCTATAAACGCCAATAAAGCAATAGTCACATAGTCTTTTGTCAATATTCTCAGCAATGAGAAAGAGTCGCTTCCAAGAACTTTTCTAATCCCCACTTCTCTTTTCCGTTGTTGAGCGCTATAAGATAGAAGTCCAATAAGCCCAACACACGTAATAAAGAGAGTGACCATCAAGAAATACAAAGAGTACATTAAAGAGAAGTTTTTCGGAC